>JBJXFX010000093.1:0-29608 GCA_046152925.1 Dehalococcoidia bacterium | reverse complement strand
ATCCAAGCCCTCAGCGGCCTCGGCGGCGGCCAGGCCGACCAGCTCATGAAGCTGCTCGCCCCGTTGGTCATGGGTGCATTGGGCAAGCAGGCCAAGGGTGGCGGCCTCGACGCTGCCGGCCTCGCCGGGATGCTCCAAAACGACCAGCTTCAGGGGATGTTGAAGAACCTGCCCGGCGGCCTCGGCGGCCTGCTGGGCAACCCGAATCCGGGCGCTCCGAAGAAGAAGGGCGGCGACGGTGGCGGGATCGGAGACCTCATCGGGCGCCTCGGGAAGCGCTGAGGCGGCTTCTTAGAGCGGCTCACCTGGAGGAGGTCTACGTTCCGTGGAATCTCAAGACGAGCGGGTGCCGCTCATATCCCAGCTTGAGGAAGCGGTCAGGGAGATTCCCACCGAGGAACTGCCGGGGCTGATCGACTTTGCGGGCTATCTTGCGTTGCGGGCTGAGCAGCGGGCATGGAGTGAGGTTGGCCTCACGCATCTCGCAAGCCTCTATGGCGATGATGAACCGGAGTACAGCGTGGAGGACATCCGGCAGTGATTTGGTCGCGACCTGCGGTCCGGGAGCCGTTAGCAGGCGAGTGGGCCTGAATCGGAGGCCAGTCCGCTCAGCTTAACGCTTCGACTTCTCGGCGATGATCGCGTCGAGCTCCACCTTCAGCCGCGCCAGGACCTCGTCGTACTTGAATGCCCCGACCTCGACCGGCCCCTTCTTCAGGTTCACGTAGGTGGGGCCGCACCAGAGCCCGAGGTCGGCGTCGTCCGTCTCGCCGGGGCCGTTCACGCGACAGCCCATCACCGCGATCGTGATGTCGTACGGCTTCGCGTACTGCGACATCTCTCGCACCTGGAAGGCGAGGTCGACGAACGCTTCGTTCTCGACCCGGCTGCAGCTCGGGCAACTGATGAGGTTCAGCCCCGAGTCGATGAATTGCGGCACGCTCCGGTACCGGCCGGCTTCGATGTCCGCCAGGATCTGGCGGCCGACTTCCACCTCGCGCCACTTCTCCGCGAACGGGAGCGTGAGGGAAACGCGAAGCGTGTCGCCAATCCCGCGGCTGATCAGCTGCTCGAAGGCGATCCGCGTCTTGATCGCGCCGTCGGGGAGCATGCCGGCCTCGGTGACGCCGAGGTGGAGGGGGACGTCGGGCCGGGCGGCGGCGAAGCGCTCGTTGCCAGCGATCACCTTGCGCGGGTCGCTGTCCTTGAGCGAGACCACGTACCGGGTGAAGCCGAGGTCGTCGAGGATGCGGCAGTGCTCGAGGGCGCTCTCGACCATCGCGGTTACACCATCGAGGGCCGGCTCGTCGGCCCCTTCGAACTTGGCGGCCATTTCGGGGTCGACCGACCCGCAATTCACTCCCACGCGCATCGCGCAGTCGTTCTTCGCGACGTGCTCGGCGATGAACGCGACCTTGTCGCGCACGGGCTTCGACTTCTCGTGGTGGTAGAGGTGTCCCGGGTTGTAGCGCACCTTGTTCACGTGCGGCGCGACCGTTTCGACCAGGCGATAGTTCTCCTGGAGGTCGACCACGAGGTTCGCCTCGGGGACGCGGCCCCGGATTTCGGCTAGCGCTTCGACGTCCTTCGCGTTGTCGACTGCAATCCGCACCAGCCCGGCGCCAGCGTTATGTAACATCTGCGCCTGCGCAACGGTGGCTTCGATGTCCTGGGTGCGCGTCGCGCACATCGACTGGACGATGAAGGGGTGTCCGCCACCGATGGTGACGCTGCCGGCCCGGACCGCACGTGTGTTGGCTCGCTTCATGCCCACAGTTTACCAGCGCCGTGTAAATACGGCGGTGACGGCGCCCACGGTTCTGCCATCATGGAGTGAGGCGTCCAGCGGAGGCGGCATGAACGTGGCGGGCCAACCGATGAAGCGTCGATGGATCGCGATGGTCCTCGCAGTTGCGACGGTTGTAGCCGGCCTGTCGCTCCTCGGCTTCGCGAGCTCGATTCGCTCAGACCCGCCCGACGCCACCGAACTCGACGGCGGTCGGCTGCTCGGTGGCGAGCTTCTCGCCTACCTGGACGCGGGTGACGGGCCTTGGGTCGCCTTTCAGGAGCGCCGACGGCACGCGTATGCGGCTCGACCGCTTACGCCGCGACATCATCAGCATTGAGTCGCCGCCCACCCCGCGCTGGCAGCTCTCGGGCGACTGGGTGAGTGTGCCCGCGGCGCGGACGCCGCCCGAAGTCGGCGTCCGGATGGGCCGGCCAGCCCTCCTCTTCGGTGAAAGGCCGGATCGCCGGACCATTGCGCTTGAGGTGACGTATGCCGGGAAGACGGAACGATTTGAGACCGGGGCTCGCGGCTACCTCATCCATTTGGATGGCTTTCGCGGCGTCCCCGAACGCGTCCGCGGCCTCGATTCGACCGGCGCGGTCGTCTGGGAACGCTCTGACCTCCGCCGGGCGGAGTGACGCCTTGCGCTTCGGTGGCCGCCCCTCACCAACCGGCGTCGAGGAACGCTCGGAGGGCGGCCAGCGCCGCCTCCTCGTGCTCGGCGTCGCTCCTGCTGGCCCAGGCCCGCGCGGTGTCGCCCCCGTTCAGCCCGAGCAAGACGGGCTCGCCCGTCAGCGGCTCCAGATTGATCCACTCTCGATAGGGGGTGCCCCGCGGCGCGACGAGCGTCCAGAAGACGGCGGGTTCCTTCCAGAAGGGCTTCTCAAACCGAAGCCAAAGCTTGTCCAGCAGCCCCATCTTCAGCCGGCCGAGCGCTTCCCGGTGAGTTGCCGGCAACTCCGGTTCGAACCTGATCTTCCCCGCCGCCAGCACGCCGAGCGGCGCCGTGGCGACGACTCGTCCCGCGGTCCGGCGAAAGCCGGCCGGCCCGGTTACCTCGACCCCGTCATCCCGGAGGGCGACGCGCTCGACGGGTTGGGATAGCGTCACCCGTGTCCCCGTCGCGAGTGCCGAGGCGAGGCCTCCGTAGCCTCCGGTGACCAACAGGTCGTCCCCCTCACCGCCTTCTGCCAGCGCCCACTTCGCCGAGAGCTCGGCGGCGGATGCGCCGAACTCAGCGGCCAGCTCCGTCTCAAGCACGTGTTCGAGGAGTTGGGGGGCGACATCGCCAGCGGTCGCGGCGAGCGCTTCGGCCAACGAAACGCCGTCACCCTGCGACTCCGCCCATTCGACGGCTTCCTCGATCGCTTCGGCCGCCCCCTCCAGGTCGCGCGCCCGGAGGCGCTTGCCCGCGCTGCCGAGGATGGCGGCTGCGTCCCAGTCAAACCCGGACGGTGTCGACATCCGCCGCGCGAAGGCGGCTCGCCAGGTCGCTCGCGCGATAGTTCTGCACCCAGGATGCGCCAAGCTCAAGCGGAAACGGCCATCCCGCCGGCTGGACAGTCGCCACCCGGCCGCCGATCCGGTCGCGCGCCTCCACCACTTCGACCTCGGCCCCGCCCTCGCGGAGGGCCTGCGCCGCCATCAGGCCCGCGACGCCGGCGCCGATCACGACGACCAGCTCGCCCGGCTTGGCCGCGGTAAGGACGCGCTCGGCCGTCTCCCGGCCCGAGGCGATCGCCCCGTGGACCGTCGCCGGGTCTTCGATGGCCATCGCCTCTCCCGCGAAGAAGATGCGGCCTGCGACGGGTTCGCGAAGCGCTCGACGATCCCCAGGGTTGGCCCCGGCCGGGATGAACGAGTAGGAGCCCAGCGTCCACGGGTCGGTCGACCAGGACGTCCTCAGCATGGCGACCGGGCTCGGGACGCGCTGCGTCTTCACGGCCTTGCCGCCACAGGCAGCCGCCGCCCAGAGCGCAAGCCCGCCCAACGGCCATCGGAGCAGGGCGCGTCGTCGCACCTTTCAGCTTCCGCCATAGCCCAACTCGGCGAGCGCCTCGCGGGTCACGCTGCGGTCGTCCCAGGGATGGGCCACTGAGCCGTAAATGATCGTCTGTTCATGGCCCTTGCCCGCGACGACGACGATGTCCCCCGGCTGTGCCCGCCGGAGCGCTTCGCGGATCGCCTCTCGCCGGTCCTCGATTTCGATGAAGTCCTCGCCACGCCTGCGGCCGGCATCCTCCGCATGACGGCCAATTTCCCGGACGATGGCAGCTGGGTCTTCGTTGCGCGGGTCTTCGTTCGTGAAGATGGCGAAATCGGCGCCCTCGGCCGCAGCCCGCGCGACGCCGAAGCGCCGGCCGGGGTCGCGGTCGCCTGCAGCGCCAACGACGATCATCAGCTTGCCGCTCCCGACCGAGCGCAACACCTCAAGGACTTTGCGGACGGCGTCGCCCGTGTGCGCGTAGTCGACGATCACCTCGAACGGCTGGCCGGCCTCAATCCGCTCCATGCGGCCCGGCACGCCCTTCGACTCGCGGAGACCGCGGACGATGCCGGGCACCGTCGCGCCACAGGCGATCCCGGCGGCCGCCGCCGCGAGTGCGTTGGCGACGTTGAACCGCGCGGGCAGGCCGATGTGGACGCCAGCCTGCCCGATCGGGGTCATCAGTCTGAATCCACTCCCCGAGGCAGTGAGACGCACGTCCGCCGCCGTCACATCAGCCGGCGTATCGAGCGCAAACGTGAACGACGGCGCCATCGTCTTGGCAAGCATGTAGTTCGCGGACGGGTCGTCGAGGTTCACGATCGCGGTCCTCGGCGAGGTCTTGGCCGGGTGCGCGTCGAGCGCGGCAAAGAGCGCGGCTTTCGCTTCGCGATAGGCCTCGAACGTCTGGTGGAAGTCCAAGTGGTCGCCCGTGATGTTGGTCATCATGGCAACGTCGTACTCGACGTGGTCCAACCGGTGCAGAGCGAGCCCATGGCTGGTCGACTCCACGATGGCGGCATCACAGCCTGCGTCGACCATCTGGCGGAGCAACGCCTGTACTTCCGGCGCTTCGGGCGTGCTCATGCGCTGCGATACCTTCCCGCTCGCGCCCGGCATATAGGTGTCGACCGTCCCGAGACGGCCAACCTTGCGGCCGGCAGCTTCGAGGACCGAGGTCAGGAGGTGGGATGTCGTGGTCTTGCCGTCCGTGCCCGTAATCCCGACCACGGTCATCCCACGGCTCGGGTAACGATAGAACCAAGCGGCCGCCGCGCTCATCGCGACGCGGCAATCAGGGACGACGAAGGTCGGCACCCCGAGGCTGAGGACCTCCCAGATGGGACGCCGCGATTCTTCGACCATGATCGCCCCTGCCCCGGCAGCGATTGCCTCCGGCAGGAACTGATGGCCGTCGGTCGTGAACCCCGGGACAGCGATGAACAGCGTCCCAGGAATCACCTTCCGGGAATCGTGCTCAACGGCCGAGATCGAGCCATCGAGCGTGCCTGAAACAAGCCGCGCGCCTGCGACGGCTCCGAGGATGCCCATGAGCGGTTGAGGTTGCGCCATGTTGCGATCGTACCCGCGAGAAGGCGCAAGCGCGCTATCGCGCGGTCGTCCAAAGGTCGAGAAAATTCGTGAGCATCCGGCCCGTCGCACCCCAGATCAGGTCGTCCTTCCACCGGTAGGAGGGCATCACCACCTCGCGGCCCCCGACCTTGCGGCGGTCGGGCACGAAGTTCAAAGGGTCGAGCAGGTGGTCGACTGGGACTTCGAGGAGGTAGGCGACTTCGTCGTGGCTGAACTGCCATTCGTAGGGGTAACGGTCTAGCCAGCCGACGTACGGCGTCACGATGAAGTTCGAGATCGTCTTGATTTGGTCGATCTCGCCGAGGACCTCGATGTGGTCCGGGTGGACGCCTATCTCTTCGTGCGTCTCCCGCAGCGCCGTATGGATTAAGTGCGGGTCCTCGGGGTCGCGGCCGCCGCCGGGAAAACTGATCTGGCCCTTGTGCGCGTCTACCTTGTCGGTGCGCTTCTGAAAGACGACGTGGGGTCGGCCACCAGCGTCGGTGCATATCAGCACCAGCACGGCTGCCTGCCAAAGCGCCGGGTCGTGGTCGACGGGCTGGGGTGTGTACTCGGCGAGGACTTGGCGGAGGCGATCTTTCACGCCGCCGATTCTACCGCCCAGGGATCATGACGTGGCGGCGGCGGGTCGATTCCTTCAACTCTTCCCAGATCCGCGCGTCCATCGTCCTCGCCTCGGGCGAGTCGATCCCTTCGACCGCCGCGTGGACATCCACGAGGGCCGCCCTGACGGCATCGTTCACCGCCAGGAGGCTGCTGACCCGGATGTCGGGCGCTTCGCGGGCGATGGCCTCGTGGACTGCCGTGCGGGCAGCCGGCGTCAGCAGGGGCGCCGCGTCGCGCAGGATGGCTTTCACCGCCTCATTCTCGCGGTGAAGCCGGTCGGCGAGACGGTCGACCTCATGCGCGATCACGAGCGTCAGCATCGTCGCGTGCCCAGCGGTGGCGACGCCAAACGGGGTCGAAATCACGGGCGGCAGGTCGGCGCTCAGCGCGGCAACCACGCCCCCGAGCACCTTCTCCGGATGCGGCCTCATGCGCCCCTCCCCATCGAGCGCAGCAGCGCTTCGTCCTGCGAGTTCACGAGCATGTACGAAATCACCGGCAGGATCAGCTCGCGCGTCCGGCCGTCGTTGAACGACTTCGTGCCAGTGAGCCAGATGCCCTGGCACTTGATATCGCAAAAAATCCGCCACCAGCGCAACGATTCAGGGTCCACGGTGAGCCCCGACGCCTCGGACCAGATGCGGCAACACTCCTCGACGGTGACGATGCCCCCGGGACGGCCGTCCTTGTTCGACCACTGCCAGGACTCGTTCATCGACCAGGCCAAGTCTTCGAGCGGGTCGCCGAGGTGCGCCATCTCCCAGTCGAGGACGCCGATAATCTCGCCCGCGAGCGTGTACATCACGTTCCCGACGCGGTAGTCGCCGTGGACGACCGAGATGCGCTGGGCCGGCTTCGGCGGGTTGGCCCGCAGGTAGCGGATCCCCGCCCGCATGATCGGCTGCGGCGAGAGCTCGTTCTCGTCGATGATCCGCTCCCAGTGCGCCAGTTCGCGCTCCCACGAGGCGTCCAGCGCTGGGGCCTCGGCCACCTTGGCGATCGCCGACGCCGTCCAGTCGAAGGTCGCGATCGCCGCGAGGGTCTCGTACATCCGCTTGGCGACACGGGCGTGGGCGGGTCGATACGCCTCGGTCTGCAACGTCGCGGGCGCCGTCTCGCCGCCGTGGATCCGCTCCATGACGAAGAAGGGGCCGCCCAGATGAGACCCATCCGGCTCAAGCCAACGCATCACGGGCACGGGGACCGCGGTGCCGGCGAACGACGAGTAGTAGGCGTACTCCGTCTCCCGGTCGGTATCGAGCAACGAGGCCGGCGGGTCCTTGCGGAGCACGAAATCCTGGCGCTTTCGGCCGCCGTCCCACGAGGCCGTAAACATCCACGTCTCGCGGGATGCACCGCCTGGGATGCGCCAAAGGTCCGTGATGACCAGGTCGGCCGCGGCCAACCGGGGGCGGAGATACTGGGCGATTGCCTCTTCCACGGTGGCGGATGTTAACGGGTCGCCGGGAGGCCCAGCAAAATGCGGGTAAACTCGCAACGGCCGTCACCTTCTCCGCCCGTCAGTCCATAGGATGGGCGACAGACACTCGGAAGGGATGGGCCTGCCCAATGGATCCGTCTGCCGACGGCGTGCCGGAGATCGCACATCGCCGAACCACGCGCCGGGCCGTGCTCTTCGCCGGCGGAGGGCTGGCAGCTGCCGCCGCGGCCGCAGCCGTCGCAAACTTCGCTGGCGCCGGAGGTGGCGCTGTGCACACCTCTGAATCGCCCCCACCGCCCCCCACCGCTGGCGATGCTGGCACAGCGGCAGTGGCAACTACCGCCACGCCCGTTGCCACGGTCGCCAGCCCCAGTCCGCTCGCCGACCCCCTCAAGCGGGCCGCGCACCTCCTTCGACGCGCGGGCTTCGGGGGCGCCCAGGCGGAGGTCGAGCGGTTCGCAGCGCTCTCCCGGGAGGAGGCAGCGAATCGGCTTGTCGACTACGCCGCCGTCGACAATGGCGCCCTCAACGCCCGTATCGCAGCCGCCAACTTCACGCTCCGCATCACCGACGAAGCCGGGCAACGCGGCCAGGCGATCCGCGACATGCAACGTTGGTGGCTGACGCGGATGGCTTACACCGCTCGCCCCCTCGAAGAGCGGATGACCTTCATCTGGCATGGCATGCTCACCAGCCAGGTCTCGAAAGTCGGGCCGCTCCGCGCCCGCCTGCTCGTCGACCAAATCGAGCTCTACCGGTCGATGGCCACCGGCCGCTTCGACGACCTCATCCAGGCGGTCTCGAAGGACCCGGCGATGATGACCTACCTCGACACCGTCGAAAGCACGAAGGAGCACCCGAACGAGAATTACCCGCGCGAGCTCCTGGAGCTCTTCACGATGGGGATCGGCAACTACACCGAGGACGACGTGCGCGAAGCGAGCCGCGCCTTCACCGGTTGGCGGTTGACGCCTCCGCCGAGGCCAGACCCCGCGGCGGTCGCCGGCCTGAACGAGGCCGAACGCGACGCCCTCCGCCGGAAGCTCGCCTACGAGCACAACCCGGCCTTCCGGCTCCAAGCAAACCAGCACGACTACGGCCAGAAGACGTTCCTCGGCAAGACCGGCGCCTGGGGCGGTGAGGACATCGTCCGGATCGTGATGGAACAGCCGGCCACCGCCAGGTTCGTCTGTGAGCGGCTTTGGTCCGAGCTCGCCTACTCGAGCCCGGAGACCCCGGTCGTCGACCGGTTGGTCGCCGTCTGGGACAAGAGCGGTCACAGCATCGCCGAGCTTGTCCGCGCCATCCTCGTGAGCGACGAGTTCTATAGCGACCGCGCCTACTTCGGGAAGGTCCGGAGCCCCGTCGAGCTGCTCGTCGGGTTGATCCGCGGGCTGGAACTGGACAGTGCCCTGGAGCTCCAACAAGGCCGGGGCCGCCAGGGCGGAGGCTTCTACCAGGCGATGGACCAAGTCCTCTTCGAGCCGCCGAACGTCGCAGGTTGGCCCGGCGGGCCGCTCTGGCTCTCCTCCAGCACCTGGTTCGCGAGGCTCAACTTCCTGGACCAGTTCCTCTTTCCACGCGGGCGCGCCGTCGCGGTCCCGGGGGTCGGCGGTTCCACCCCCGAGGCCCTCGTGGACGCGATCGCCGGCCGCCTGATCGACGGCGGACTCGCTGGGGCCCGGCGGGCCGCCGTCATCGACCATGTCTCGGCCGTGCGCGAGCCGGCCGAGCGCGCCGCGACAGCCGCTTATCTCGTCGCGGCCAGTCCCGAATACCAGCTCATCTAGGAGGCGACGCCATGGTCTTTTCTCGACGCGACTTCCTCAAGGGCTCGGCGCTCCTCAGCATCGGGACGACGAACTCGTCGCTCCTCAAGGGCGCCCTCGCTTTTGGCCAACAGCACCCGGCATCTACGAACTTCGCCCAGCAGGGGAAAATCCTCATCCTCGTCCAGCTCGCAGGTGGCAACGACGGCATCCAGACCGTTGTCCCCGGCGGCGACCCGGCCTACCGGACGGCACGCCCCAAGCTCGCGATCCCACAGGAACAGCTCCTGCCGCTCGGCGAGGGGTTCGGCTTCGCCCCCGGCATGACTGGGCTCAAGTCGCTCTGGGACAAGGGGAAGCTCGCCGTCGTCCGGGGCGTCGGCTATCCCGAGCAGAGCTACAGCCACTTCAAGTCGATGGCCATCTGGGAGTCAGGCGACCCGGAGCTCGCGCTGAGCAATGGCTGGCTCGGCCGCACGCTCGACGCGATGGAGTCCGAAATGCACGACCCGTTTTTTGGCTTCAAGGCCGGGGCGGGCGTCCCGCCCGAACTGCGTGGCGAGCACATCCCGATCCCGGCGGTGGCCAACGTCCCCGACTACGGGTTCAAGACGCGTGGTCAGCCGGCCTCCGCGTCCGACGCCCGTGTCGCGACCTTGATGAAGCTGTACGAGGAGTACCCGTCCAATTCTCGTTATGGCGTGTTGCTGGAAACGACCGCGGACACCGCGGTTTCGAGCTCGGCGGCGCTGGCGAAGGTCCACGCGGCGTATACCGCGAAGGCCGAGTATCCCGAGACGCCGTTCGCGTCAGCCCTCCAGCTCCTCGCGGAGGCGATAACCGGCGGGCTCGGGATCCGCGTGGGCCACTGCACCCTCGGCGGCTTCGACACCCATTCGAACCAAGTCGCCGACCATCCGGCGCTGCTTGCCACGCTGGATGCCGGCCTGAGCGCGTTCTACGCCGACCTAGAGGCCCACGGCCGGGCGGACGATGTCCTGGTACTCACCTGGAGCGAATTCGGCCGCCGCGTCCAAGAGAACGCGAATGAAAGCACCGACCACGGTTCGGCGAGCGTCCTCTTCGCGCTGGGCAACGGCGTCCGGGGCGGGTTCTATGGCGACCAGCCGAGCCTCTCGAAGCTCATCGACAACGGCAACCTCTCGTTCACGACGGACTTTCGACGGGTCTATGCCACGGTGATCGAGGACTGGCTCGGCGTGCCCTCCGCGCCGCTCCTCGGGCGCGAGTGGGACAAGCTCGGCTTCTTAGCCGCCTAGACACACGTCACGCGCCAACGGAGAAGGGGCCGGCCTCGTACTGAGACCGGCCCCTTCGTGCCTGTGTCGCTCGGCGCGACGTTAGCTCGTCACGAGCCAGACCACGCCGCCCGACGACCGGACGGCTATCCAGTACGCGGTGCCTCGCGTGAAGGTCGCAAAGTCATTGACGCCGGGCACGGTCGAACCCGGGAAGTGGGCTGACCACCGTTGCGTCGCAGCGTCCCAACGGAAGATGACCGAGACCTGGTTGAGGATGTCGGTCGTGGACGGGTTGTCTGGGGTCTCCCGCCCCCGGAGGGCGTCCTCGACCAGCTGCCCGTCACGGCCAGTCCAGACGATGAGCGACCAGCGGAACGAAAGGGTGAACCGGACGGTCGCGGTGGTCGTGTAGCTGTAGTTGTCCTGCGAGGTCGGCCCGGTCGTGCCGTTCGGCGTGACGACCCGGACATCAACCGTGCCGGTCCCGGCGGGCGCGATGGCAACAACGCTCGTCGACGAGACCGAGATCGGCGTCACGACAATGGACCCGAAGAGGACTTGGGTGGCGCCGGCCAGTCCGAGGCCGTTGATCGTGACCACGGTGCCGCCGGAATCCGGACCCGACGACGGCGACAAGCCGGTGACGGCCGGCACGACGCCCGTGTAGGTGTAGTTGTCGTTGACCGTGTCGGGAGACTTCCCGGCCGGCGTGACGACGCGGATGTCGGTGACGCCCGGCGTCCCTGCGGGGCTCACGACGCGGATCGTGCTGTCGTTGATGACCGTGGCCGTAACGACGGTCCCACCGAACTCAACGTGCGAGGCGCCCGTGAACCCGCCACCGTAGATGGTGACCACGGTCCCGCCAGACGCTGGACCAGAAGTCGGCGAAATGCTGGTGATGAACGCCGTCGTGCCGTAGGTGTAATTGTCGGCGGCGGTGTTTTGGCTCGTGCCCCCGGCCGTGACAACGCGGACATCGACCGCCCCGGCTGGGCGGGCGGGCGCATAGACCGTGATCACGGTGTTTGTGACAGAGACCGCGTAGGCGATGCTGTCCCCGAAGAGCACGTGGCTCAGGCCGAGGAAGCCGAGGCCGTAGATCGTGACCAGGTTGCCGCCGCTCGTCGGGCCTGAGGCCGGGACGACCGAGGTGATAACTGGCCCGCCTTCGTAGCGGAAGTTGTCGGCCGACGTGTTCGGGCTAATCCCCGCCTTCGTCACGACGCGGATGTCGACCACGCCAGCGGCGTGCGCGGGCGTCGTGATCCGGATCCGCCCCGAGGAGATCACCGACGGGTAGACCTCAATCCCGTCCACCAGGACGTGATAGACGTGCACGAAGCCCGACCCGTAGATGTCGACCGTCGTACCGCCGCTCGTCGGGCCGGAATCCGGGTAGATGTCGTCGATCACGGGGCCGGTGATGTAGGTGTAGTTGTCGGCCGCCGTGTTGGCGCTCGTGCCGCTCGGCGTGGTGACTCGGACATCGACGGCGCCGGGCGCATGGGCCGGCGCGACGGCCTTGAGCGAGGTCGACGTGACGTCGTACGGGCTCACGACGTCACCGCCGAAGGAGACGGCCGTCGCGTTTTGCAAGTGCTGGCCGTAAATGACCACGACGTTGCCGCCCTGTGTCGGGCCTGAATCAGGCACGATATCGGTCACCTTAGGGGCGCCGACGTAGCTGAATTGGAACGCGCTCGAATTGGTGCTTGTGCCGAGCGCGGCCTTGACCCGGACGTTCACCGTCCCGGAGCCCGGTGGGGCGATCGCCTTGACGCGCGTCGGCGTGACGGAGGTCGGGGCGACGCTGTTGCCACCGAAATACACCAGGCTGGCGCCCGTGAAGCCCGCGCCGTTGATCGTCACTTCCGTCCCGCCTGCTTCCGGGCCGGACGTGGGCGACAGGGAGCTGATCGTCGGAAGAGCCACGTAGGTGAACTTGGTCAAGCTCGTAACCGTCGTCATGCCCGACGGCAGGACGACGCGCACGTTCACCGTCCCAGCAGTCCCCGCAGGGGCCACCGCGACGACTTTCCGGTACGAGACCGACGTTGGAGCAACCTCAGTCGCCCCGAACCGGACGCCCGTCGCGCCCCCGAGGCCGTAACCCCAGACGGTCACGATCGTCCCGCCCGCGGTCGAACCGCTCGACGGGCTGACCTCGGTGATGCCGACAAAGCCTGTGTGGCCCTCGATCACGGCCGGCTCGTCCGCCGAAGCGCTGATCGCTCCAAAGGCGAGCAGAATGGCGAGAATGGGTAGGGCGATGAGTGGGCGCATGCGAGTCATCCGCTTGGTTCCTCCACGCTTGTAGATTGGGCCTGGCCCTTCAAGGGTCATCCAGAGATGAACGCCGGGCGACGGGCAATAGTTCCATCCTGACCCCTACGTTCGGCCGAAATGGTACGCGAGCCGCCACGAGTCTGCCCTAGTCTCGCCGGCGAGGCGTAGAATCCGAACGCGAACCGCCCGCCAAGGAGTCCCGCAGATGAAGGTCGCCGCAGCCATCGCCGATGTCCTCGTGAAAGAGGGCGTCGAGTTTCTCTTCGCCTATCCCGTGAACCCGCTGATTGAGGCGGCCGCTGAACGCGACATCCGCACGGTTATCGTCCGCCAAGAGCGCACAGGTATTCACATGGCCGACGCCTTCAGCCGCCTCAGCTCTGGCGACTCGATCGGCGTCTTCGCCATGCAGAACGGCCCAGGCGTCGAGAACTCGTTCGGTGGCGTCGCCCAGGCCTACGGCGATTCGGTGCCGATCCTCGTCGTCCCCGGTGGCTATGCGCGCCGGCTCGCCCAGGTCGAGCCCAACTTCCACGCAGCGAACAATTTCCGGGGCATCACCAAGTGGGCCGAACAGCTGACGACGCCCGAATCGCTCCCGGAGGTGATGCGCCGCGCTTTCTCCCAGCTCCGCAACGGCCGGCCGCGGCCCGTGCTTGTCGAAGTACCCGGCGACCTCTGGAACGCGGAAGTGGCCGACTTCGCGTACGTGCCTTCGACTCGGGCGCGCTTCGGCCCGGATCCGGAGGCCGTCGCGCGCGCCGCGGCGATGCTCGTGGCCGCGGAACGGCCCGTCATCTATGCGGGCCAGGGCGTCCACTACGCACGCGCTTGGGCCGACCTTAAGGACCTCGCAGAGCTGCTTGAAGCCCCAGTTATGACAAGCCTCCAGGGGAAGAGCGCCTTCCCGGAGGACCACCCGCTCGCGCTCGGCTCCGGCGGCCGCGCGTTCCCCCGGCCGGTCACCCACTTCCTCAACGCGAGCGACCTCATCTTCGGCATCGGTTGCAGCTTCGCTGCGACCGGTTTCGGCGTCGCCATGCCAGCCGGCAAGCGGATTATCCATGCCACCCTCGACCCTGTGGATCTGAACAAAGACATCCAAGTCGAACTGCCGATGGCCGGCGACGCGCAGCTCACCCTGCGCGCACTCCTCGGGGAGGTCCGCCGGCGCCTCCCGGCACCGCGAGGCCGCCTGCCGAAGGTCTCGGCCGAGATCGGCGAAGTGAAGTCCGCCTGGCTTGAGCAGTGGATGCCGAAGCTGACCTCCACCGAGGCGCCGATTTCGCCCTACCGGGTGGTCTGGGACCTGCTCCACACGGTCGACCGGCGCAACGTCATCATCACCCACGACTCCGGCAGCCCGCGTGACCAACTTTCGCCGTTCTGGGAGGCGATCGACCCGTTGAGCTACATCGGCTGGGGGAAGACGACGCAGCTCGGCTACGGCCTGGGCTTGGCGATGGGCGCAAAGCTCGCCCGGCCCGAAAAGCTCTGCATCAACATCTGGGGCGACGCCGCGATCGGCTTCACCGGGATGGACTTCGAAACCGCCGTCCGCGAGCGGATCCCGATCCTCTCGCTCCTCTTCAACAACTTCTCGATGGCAATCGAGATCCCGGTCATGCCGACTTCGGCAGCCAAGTACGGCGCCACCGACATCTCCGGCGACTACGCCGCGATGGCCCGCGCGTTCGGCGGCTATGGCGAACGCATTACGGACCCGGCGGAGATCGTCCCGGCCCTCAAGCGCGGTATCCAGAAGACACAAGAGGGCACCCCAGTCCTCCTCGAATTCATCACCGAGAAGGAATACCAGTACTCAATGCCCCGCTAGGGAGGCCTACGCCGGGTCCCAGGCAATCGGCATCCTGGCCCGGCCCCACATCAAGAACGGCTTCACTCGTTCGGTTGCGCCGGCTGAGCGCAAGCCGGGGAAGCGGTCGACGATCAGCCGGAGGGCGATCCGGGACTCGAGCCGGGCGAGGCTGGACCCTTGGCACGTGTGGATCCCGGCTCCGAACGAAAGCTGCTTCCTGCGAAGCTCCGGGAGGCCGCGATCCAGCCGGAACGTGTCGGGGTCATCCCAGGCGCGAGAGTCGCGGTTCGCCGTCGCGTAGAGCATGAGCACCTTGGAATCGATCGGGATCGTGACGCCGCCAACGCTGACCGGCCGGTCGTTCGTCCGGTAGAGGCCGAGCACCGGCGGGTCGAAGCGGAGGCTCTCCTCCAGGGCCACTTCCACGAGCCCGGGGTCGGCGCGGACCGCATCGAGCAGCTCCGGCCGCTCCAACAGCCGCGTGACCACGTTCGTGATCAGCGACGTCGTGGTCTCGTTGCCTCCGATGAGCTGCTGGTGAAGGACGCCGATCATCTCCTGCCGCGTCGTCGGGCGGGTTGTTGCGTCCGCGATCGCGAGCCGGCTCACGAGGTCCGCTGGAAGAGCCGCGCCCAGCAGCTCTTCAGTGACCGGCCCCTCCCACTCGGCCAAGGCGGCCATGCGCGCGTCAATCATCTCCCCGAAAAAGTTGCCGATGGTCTCCATGACCTCGGCGTTGGCGCGGGGATTGCCAGAGTTCATCGCGACGACGGACGCATCCGACCACGCTTTGAACGACGAACGCTGCTCCGCGGGCACGCCCATCATCTCGGCAATGACGTTGACCGGAAGCGGCACCGCTAGGCTGTCATGGAGGTCAGCGGGTGACCCGGTCTCGACCATGGCGTCGATGAGCGAGGCGGCCAGCCCCTCGATCCAGCCTTCGAGTTTGGCCACGGCCGCCGGCGTATGGGCGGGGCCAAGCATCCGGCGGAACAGCGTGTGCTCTGGCGGGTCGGAAAAGAGGCCCCCGGAGAGCGAGCGTTGGGGGCCGCCGCCCCAGCGGAACGACCAGGTTTCATGGTCGCGCAGCGCCGCTGAGACGTCCGCATACCGCGTCAGGACGAAGAAGCCCCCCAATCCGGGGTACCAGTGCACGGGCCCTGCCTCCCGCAGTTGGCCATAGGCTGCCGCCGGGTCGGCGAGCACCTCGGGCGCGAGCACGTCGAATGGGACGACCGGTGCATCCATAGTCCGCTCCTCATCCCCGCCGATCGTCAGCGGGCCCCCAGCGCGCACACAGTGGCGCACTGCCGGCCCGCTGTCGAGACCCGCCGCCGCTGCCTAAAGGGCGAGCCGATAGAAGCGGAACATGTCGTGTTCGATGGGCAGGACTTCGACCGAGCCGAACCCGGCGTCCGTCGCGTACGCGCGGAACGTGCCGGCCCGCATGACCGTGCCGGTCGCCGCCGAAGGGGTCTGGACTCTCCCAGCCGGGAGGCAGCAAAGCACGCTGAAGCCGTACATCAGGCGCTCGATCGGCCCGGCCTCCGGCGAGTAGTGGTCGGCGACGTTCTCGTCCATCACCAACCAGGCCGCTCTGGGCGCGCCGAGGCGCTTCATCGATCGAAGCACGCCGACAGGGTCCGGCATGTCGTGGATGCACTCGAACGCGGTCACGAGGTCATAGCTTCCGGCGCCCGGCGCGAGGGCCGCGTCCATGCAGTGGAAGCGGACGCGGTCGCCAACTCCGGCCTTTGCCGCGTTGCGCATGGCCAACTCGACTGACGACGGGTCGATGTCGAATCCATCGACGCGTAGGTTCGGGTACGCCGTCGCCATCGCGATCGATGACCAGCCCCCGCCGGCCCCGATGTCGGCCATTCGGGCGCCGGGTTCCTGGAGGCGGGCATGGAGCGCGGGGACCTTCGGGATGTACTCCTGCGCGAGTTGGTGCTGGAACATCGGCCGATTGAATGCAGCCTGCGCTTCGATGGCATCGGCCCCAAAGACCGACCAGTCGACGCCGGCGCCGGTGGTGAACGCATCCGCCACCTGATCCATCGTGCGTCCGAGCGCCACCACGAACCGCGCGATCGGGGCCATGTAGGCCAAGCTCTGCTCGTTGATCAGGACATCGGCGTGGCCCGACGGAAGCGAGAAGACGCGCGTGTCCCCTTCGCCGCTCCAGTCGATGATCCCGGTCGCGCCCTGTTGCTCAAGCCACTCGCGGACGTAGCGCGGGTCCGCCTTGGCACGGGGGGCGAGCTCGGCTGCCGTCGCCGGGCCTTCGGCGAGCACCCGATAGAGACCGAGCCGGTTGCCGAGGTACACCGTGAGCAGGTCCATGGCCCCCAGCGTGGCCTCGAACAGACGGCCGGCGAGCGCTTCCGCTGCAGCCTCATGAGTCGTTTCGTTCGACATCGTTACGCAACCTCATCCGTGGATACCATTTCAGGTTCCGCGAGGTCTCCGGATCTGCCTGTTCGCAGCGTAACGGGCCGTGTGTGAAGCACCTCACACAGCCGGACGCACACCCGCCAAGTCGGCCATCAGCTCCAGCGCCGGCCGTTGCTGCGCCCCGACGAGCATCGTCGTCACCCCAGCGTCCACCCACGCCGGGAACCGCTCGCGGATCCGCGCCTCGGGCCCGCAAAGCGACATCTCGTCGCAGAGCTCATCGGGCACCTCGGCTTCGGCTTCCTGTTTGCGCCCGGCCAGGTAGAGCTCCTGGATGCGCTTGGCGGCGTCGCCGTAGCCGTACTTGTGCATCATCTCGTTATGAAAGTTCTTCGTCTTCGCGCCCATCCCGCCGATATAGAGCGCGAGCATCGGCTTCTGGCGGGCGAAGGCGCTCTTCAGGTCGTCCGTGATCTGGACGTTGCAGCTCGCGATCACCTCGAAGTCAGCGCGCGCCTTGCCATCGGTGCGCCGGGCGAAACCGGCCTCAAGGTCCTTCGTGAAGAGGTCGACGCGCTTCGGCGAGAACCAGATCGGGAGCCAGCCGTCCGCCAGCTCGGCGGTGATCCGGATGTTCATCGGGCCCATCGTCGCCAAGTACACGGGGAGCTGGCGTCCGTGGAGGATCGACTTCAGTGGCTTTCCCAGCCCAAGGGCCCGCTCGCCGTGGTAGGGAAGCTGGTACTCCTCACCCTCATACGCGACGGGTTCCTCGCGCGCCCAGATCTTTCGCAGGATTTCGACGTACTCGCGCATTCGGGCGGCCGGCTTTCCGTAGGGTACGCCGTGCCAGCCTTCCACCACTTGCGGGCCAGAAAGGCCGAGCCCGACGAGCATTCGCCCGCCCGAAAGCTCGTCCAACGTGCTCGCGGTCATCGCGCACATCGCGGGCGTGCGCCCCGGGATCTGCATGATGGACGTCCCGAGCTTGATCCGGGTCGTCTTCGCCGCGATGTAGGCGAGCGGGGTGATGGCGTCAGAGCCGTACGCCTCCGCGGTCCAGACAGAGTCGTAGCCCATCGCCTCGACATCGAGGATGCGGTCCATCGGGATGCCCATCCGGGCGCCGGAATAGCCAATGCCAATGCCGAGCTTCATCACCCATCCTCCGTGGAGACGTGCGAAGGGGGGCTCGCGTGTCGCAAGCCCCCCTTCGCCGCAGTTGCAGTTAGCGGCCCGGGAGCCGCCCAAGATCGTAGAAAAGGTCCGCCGCATGCCGGAGGTTGGACGCAGTGCTGGATTGCACCGATGCCACCTCGACACGCACGCCCTTCGCCTGGGTGACTTCGACCAGCCGCTGGAAGTCGCCGTCGCCGGAGACGATCACGACGACATCGAGACGGTCGACCATAGTCATCACGTCCATCGCCAGCTCGACGTCGATGTTCGCCTTGATGCTGCCATCCGCGAACCGCTTGAGCGGCTTGGTGACGACCTTGAAGCCCGAATCAAGGAAGGGCTCCACAAAGCGCTGCGTCTCGATGCTCACCGCCGGGTCGTCGTGGACCGGTGAATACGCGATCGCCTTGACGAGCACCCGGTCTTTGCAGAGCAAGTCGAGCACGCGCTTCCAGTCGATCCGGTTCCGCATCCGGTCCAGTGCGAGCTCGATGTTCGCCGAGTCCACAAAGATGCCGACCCGCTGACGCTGCGCGACCGAGCTTTGCGCCACGCTGCCCGCGCCAGACCCAGAGCTGGCCACGCGCCGCGCCAGGTCCTCTTGCATGCGGACGAGGCGCTCGATCTGGCGGTTGTGATACTCCAGCGAGCGCATGATCGTGGAGAGCGATGCGTCGGCCGCCGGTTCGGAGGCTTCGGGGGCGCCAAGCTCAGCGCGAGCCTCGGTGGGCTCGAAGAACTCACCGTCGGCCCGCGGCTGCTGTGTTTCGCGTCCGCCGCCGCGGCCGCCCCGGCCACGCCGACGGCGCCGGCCGGGGCGCTCGTCGCCTTCCGCCCGTGCCTCGCCCTCGTCGTCTGCGGCGGCGTCCTGCGCCATCGCGGACTCGTCGGCGATTAGTACTTCGGCCTCCGGGAGAGCAACCACCTCGACGGCGCCGGCCTCGGCTTCCGCCGCGGGCTCGATGACGGCCTCTGGCAGGGGTGGTGCGACCACCGGTTCTTCGAGCGCGGGCTCAGCCGGTGCGGCCTTGCGCGAACGGCTCGTGCCGGTCCCGGTACCCGTGCTCCGAGTCCCGCGGCGAGCCCTGGGCTTCACCTCTGGGGCTGCTTCGGTCTCTGCCTCCACCGCTGCGGGGGCCACTTCGTTGATTACTGGCGCCTCTTCAGGCGCCGCCGCAGGCGCTTCCTGCGCCGGTTCTGTCTTGTTCCTGGCGGCACGCCGCCCGATATTCAGTGCCATACGTTCGGGTTCTATCCGTCCATCCTTTGCAGGACGCTGATACGCGCCGCAATGTTGCCAGCCACCTGCTGAAAGACCTGAGCTGCGACCGAATCGGGCCGCCCGACCACTACCGGCACACCGCGATCCCCACCTTCGCGGATCTCCGGTTCGATCGGGATTTCGCCCAGAAAGTCGATCCCCAGCTCGTCTGCCGCCTTCGCTGCCCCGCCGTGCCCAAAGATGTCGTAGCGCTTCCCGGTGTCTGGGGCGATGAAGTAGCTCATGTTTTCGATCATGCCGAAGACCGGCACATCAAGCTTTTCGAACATGGCGACCGCTTTCATCGCGTCCTCAACCGAGACATCTTGCGGCGACGACACGACCACGACCCCGGTCACGGGCGCTTCCTGGGCCATACTCATCGATGCATCGCTCGTCCCTGGCGGGAGGTCGATGATGAGGTAGTCCAGGTCTTCCCACGGGACGTCGTGGAGCAATTGGCGGACGGCGCTCCCGATCATAGGCCCGCGCCAAACGACGGGAGTCCCCTTCGGCAAGAGAAAGCCGATGGAAACCAGATGCACGCCGTACTTTTCCACGGGCCGAAGGCCACCGGTGTTGTCGCGTTGCAAGCCCTGGGGCAACCCGAACATCGTGGGGAGGTTCGGCCCGGTGATGTCGGCATCCACGAGGCCAACCTTGGCGCCCGCCTTCGCGAGTGCTGTTGCGAGGTTGGTCGCCACCGTGGACTTGCCCACGCCACCCTTGTTGCTCGCCACCGCGATGATGTTGCGGACTCCTTCGATCGGCTTTTTGCCTTCGCGTGGCGACGAAGCACGGACGTTGGCGCCCCAGGTGACCTTGACCTCGGTTACACCCACTGCCCGGACCGCGGCCTCGACATCCGTGAGGATGCGGTCTTTGAGGGGGCAGGCCGGCGTGGTGAGCTCAATCGTGATGTTCAGGATCGCGCCATCAAGGGCGACATCCTTCACCATCCCGAGCCGGACGATACTCGCGTGCAGTTCGGGGTCGTTCACGCCCGCGAGGGCGTCCATCACGGCGTCCTGGGTCGGAAGTCCGGCAACCGGCATGCAGCAAGTTCCTCGTTTATGGTGGGCGGCCCACAGCGGGACCAGCAGGCTGACAATGAGACGCGCGGCGCGTCCTCTCCCAGTATGGCACGTTATGCAGCGAGCCGCTTCCGTCGGTACTGCTGGAGGGCTGCGACGCGGCCCTGGCCGATTGGCCGAACCCCTTCCCGCGATTTACAGGATCTTTTGGTCACCCCACCATTCTTGTCATGGACGGGGTACTATCCCCCGGACGAACCTGCTAGAGTTGGGTATACCGCTCGGTAAGTAAAACACAACACGCAACACAGCGAGGATAACTTTGGCCACGACTGCTACCGTCCATGAGTCCGCGGGGATCGCGGTTTGCCGCCACCACTGGGTGATCGAGACGCCGAACGGCGCCATTAGCCTGGGCCGCTGCAAGCGCTGCGGCGCCGAAAACGAGTTCCGCAACTCCAGCGAAGACCTGATGTGGGATAGCGACAGTTTCAGCCTAAACGGCTCTCGCTATCGCGGCCGCCGCTCGGACTCGCTCTCCTAGCCGCCCACTCGTTCTCGAACGTCCCTGACGGGCCTGTCAACGCGGCAGGCCCGTTTTCTTGTCCGCTAACGCGGTAAACTCGAGCGGTGGCATCCCTCGCGGTCGACCTCGCCCCTGGCCATAAGACGGGCCTGAACCTCCGGAACCCGGTCATGACCGCGTCCGGGACTTCGAGCTGGGGCTTCGAACTCGCCAAGCACTTCGGCCTCGGCGGCCTCGGGGCGCTCGTCTCGAAGGGCATCACGGTCGAGCCCCGGGCCGGAAACCAGCAACCGCGCGTCGCCGAAACCCCAGCCGGCATGCTCAACTCGATCGGGCTCCAAAACGTCGGGATCGGCGAGGTGATCCGGGATCTCGCCCCAGTTTGGGCCCACTGGGACACGCCGATGATCGCCAACATCGCCGGCGACTCCATCGAAGAGTTCGGCAGCATGGCCCGGAGGCTCGATGGGGTACCCGGCATCGCGGCCATCGAGCTCAACATTAGCTGCCCAAACGTCGACATCGGCGGCATCGAAATCGGCCAGAACGCGGAAGCCTCCGCCAAAGCGACCCGCGCCGCGGTCCGGAACACGGACCTGCCCGTGATCGTGAAGCTGACGCCGAACGTCACCGACCCCGTCGCCCTCGCCCTAGCGGTCGAAGAAGCGGGCGCCACCGCGATTTGCGCGATCAACACCGTACTCGGGATGCGCGTGGACCTCGCCCGCCGCAGGCCAGTGCTGCCGCGCGCGCGTGGCGGCCTCAGCGGCCCCGCGATTAAGCCCATTGCCCTGCGGATCGTCTACGACGTTGCCCGCGCCGTCCGCATCCCGGTGATCGGTTGTGGCGGTATCTCGACCGCCGAGGATGCGCTGGAATTCCTGATGGCGGGCGCAACGGCCGTCCAGGTCGGCACAGCGACCTTCGCCAACCCCCGCGCGCCGATCGACGTCGCTGAAGGAATCGAAGCTTGGCTCGACGCGCGAAAGATCGCCGACATCCGCGAGATCATCGGCTGCGCGATGCCCGCGGCCTGAGTTTTGCGGCCCGCCCATCCGCGACTGTACGCTTAGTGGGCCGGTCCGGGGTGTAGCTCAGCCTGGTTAGAGTGCTTGCTTTGGGAGCAAGAGGTCCCGCGTTCGAATCGCGGCACCCCGACCATCATCCGGCGCCACCTGCGTTTTGCGCCCCGTCTGGACCTCTTCTACCATGGCTGCGACCCTACATCGCACTCGATAGGCGCGTGATGACAGACGATTTCGGTGTCGACCTCGACGAAGTGCTGAAGGTCATCGACGGGGCCGATGTCTTGGTGGTCCGCTTCCACATCATTCAGAAGCGGCTTCTCGTCGACTTCCGGACAAAGGCCGGCGTCGGCCCGTTCGCCGCGGTCGTCCCGCGGGCAGAGTCCGTTGAAGACCGCTTCCGCTCGATCAAACGCCTGCGCCCGGAATTCGGCTACCCGGAAAAGGTGATGTCGTTTTCCTGGCCCCGCACCTTCGGCGTCCTGCTTGCCAGCGGCGTGTGGGGACACCTGGTGGACCGCATGGCACGCGAAGGCGGGGCCGCGGCGCTCGACATCTGCGCGCGTCTTCAACGCGAGCTTGAACGCGAAGAGCGCTCCGAAGTCGCTGGCGCCATCCGTGGCGCCGACCATTACCAGACCCTATGGGAGCGCCAACGCGCATGACCCGTCTGATCGACCTTCGCAGCGACACCGTCAGCCGCCCTACACCCGCGATGCGTGCCGCAATGGCCGCCGCCGAAGTGGGCGACGACGTCTTCGGCGATGACCCGACGGTCAACCGCCTCGAGGCTGTCGCCGCCGAGCGTGTGGGCAAGCAAGCCGCGATGTACGTGCCGAGCGGCACCATGGCGAACCTCCTCGCCGTGATGACGCACACGCGCCCCGGCGAAGAGATCCTGCTCGGCGACCAGTGCCACGTCTTCGCTTACGAAGTCGCCGGCGCCGCCCGCCTCGGCGGCCTGCTCACCCACCCCCTCAAGAACCTTCCCGACGGCACGCTCGCGGCCGACGACATTCGCCAGGCCATCCGGGAGCCCGGCTTGCACACGCCGAAGACCTCCCTGCTCTGCCTGGAGAACACGCACAACCGCTGCGGCGGAGCCGCCATTCCGGGTTCGACGGTTGCGGCGCTGGCCGGCGTGGCCCACGCCGGTGGCCTTCGCGTCCACCTCGACGGCGCTCGCCTGTTCAACGCCCAAACTGCGCTCGAAACGCCGGCGGCGGCGCTCGCCGCGTCCGCCGATAGCGTCTCCTTTTGCCTGTCCAAGGGCCTTGGCTGCCCGGTCGGCTCCCTGCTTTGCGGGACCAAGGACTACATCGCCGAGGCCCGCCGGAACCGGAAGATGCTCGGCGGCGGGATGCGCCAAGCCGGAATCCTGGCAGCCGCAGGCCTCTACGCCTTAGACCACCATATCGACCGGCTCGCCGACGACCACGCCCGCGCGGCCGCCTTAGCCAAGGGCCTCGCCACAGCCGGACCCTTCCGCCCCAACACACCGCAAACGAACATAGTCGTCGCCGACGTGACCGAGGGGACGCAGCAGGCCTGGATCGACGCTTTCCGGGCAAAAGGCGTCCTCGCGACACCTTTTGGGCCCGGCCGTTTCAGAATGGTGACACATCTCGACATTACAGACGACGATGTCCACGAGGCCCTCCGCCGGATCGCGGCGGCCGCCGGCGAGGTTAGATGAAGTTCACGTTACGCCACGCCGGGCCCCCAGCCGGGGCCCTCATCGCCGCCCTCTTCCTGGGCGCCTGCGCCGACGAGGAACCGCCGACCTCGGCCGTCTTTCGCGCGCCACCCTGGGCCGCGCCAGAAACGTACCAGTACCGCGTGACCGACCGCGGTGTGGACGGAGAAGGCCGCTGCACCCTTTCCACAACACCTAACGCCGAACCTGGCCGGACGCTTCTCGAGCGGCGCTGCACCAAAGATGAATTTGGGGACTCCGGCGAGGCGCTGGTCCAGAGCGAAACGCTAACGCCCGTACGTTCGGAGCGACTCCTCACCGACTCCAAGAAGCAGAAGAGCGTCGACCACACGGTGGCTTACGATACTGGCGTCGCGACGTTTACAACTCATGATGGAGATGACCTTCGCGAGACGACGCGCGACCTTCCCGAACCGAGCGAGGGCGGATCGCCGGATTGGTATGACGACGAGTCGATCATCTGGATGGTGCGTGGGATAGAACTGCGTGCCGGCTATCGGGCCGCCTATCACCACATCATCAACGCTGGCCAGCCGCGGATCCTCGTGGTCGAGCTCGCTGTAAGCGGCCCGGACCGCGTCAAAGTGCCCGCGGGCGAGTTCACGGCTTGGCGAGTACGCGTCCAGCGCTCGGATTCCTCGTACTTCTTTTGGGTCACACAAGACGCGCCCCACACGGTGGTCCAGGCGAAGATCGAGGAAGTCACGTACTCACTCCTCTCGGAGAAATGACCTAACCACACCGGCCAAGAATGCCTCGCAAACGCCCGCGCTCAGCATATGGCGCGGCAAAAGTGTGACACATCACAGTCATGTGCTTGACACGGGCATGCCCGGCTCTGAACATGCGCTAGCGCCGTCGGGCGCCGGCGGGGACCCCAGCATGTCATACGTTTTTGTTGTGAGTCGCGAGCGTCGAACACGCGATACGCTCGCCCAGTACCTCACGGACCGGCAGTACGCGGTCACTCAGGCCGAGAGTTATGATGAGGCGATGCAGACGCTGTTGGAACGACGGCCACAGGGCATGATTGTCGATGTGCAAGGCCTCCCGCGCGGCGAGGAAGGCTGCACGTTCCCTCAGTTCGGCCAATGGCTTGCGACCACGTATGGCTCGCACAGCCCCGCCCTCATCTACTTGCTGCACAAGGGCGCCCGCCGCCCGCACTTCCGCGTCGAAGGGACCGTGATCAAAAAGCCTTTTCCCCTCGAGTCGATCGGGAAGGCGATCCGCGAGCGCGTAGGCAGCCCCCGCAACGAGGGCGACGCCCCTTCTGTGCAGTTGGACCTCGGCACCAACACGCTGCGCAGCGCCCACGGCGAGGCCCACCTCACCAATATCGAGGCGGCGCTTTTGGCCTACTTCATGGAGCATGAAGGAGAGACCCTCCACCCGCGTTCGCTGCTTGTGGACGTCTGGCAATACCGCGATTCGGCCGGCGCCAGCACCCTCGTCCGCGCCCACGTCAGCAACCTCCGCCGCAAGCTCCGCAGCGTGCAGGACGGCGCGGCCAACCAGATCCAGACCATCCGGGGCCGCGGCTACCGGTTCGTCGCCTAGCCGCGGCCTCTCAGCGCTGGGCCCCCGCTCCGCCGAAACCGGCGTCGGTCATCCCGCCGTCCACCAGGTAGTAGCTGCCCGTCACGAACGACGCGTCGTCGCTCGCGAGGAACGCCGCGACAGCCGCGACGTCCGCGGCCTCGCCGACGCGCCCAAGCGGGATGCCGGCGCCTGCCGCCTCTCTCCTCCCGGGCGCCGACCAATCGCCGCCGCCGAACGGGGTCGCGATAAGACCCGGGCCAATCGAGTTCGCCGTGATCCGGTGAGGTGCCAACTCCTGAGCCATCGAACGCGTCATATGCCGCACGCCAGCTTTCGCCGCCCCGTAGGGGATGAGGCCGGCGAACCCCTTCTCGGCGGCGACCGACGCGATGCAGATCAGCCGGCCGCCCTTCCCTTGAGCGACCAGTTGCCGCGCCGCCGTTTGGCAGGTGAGAAACACCCCGGTCAGGTTGATATCGATCACGGCCTGCCAGTCCGCTTCGGTGAGCGTCAGCAGCGTGCCGCTCCGGTTGATCCCCGCGTTTGCGACCGCGACCCAGAGGTCGCCGAGCGCCGCGACTGTCGCGGCGACGCCCGCCTCGAGCTCGGCCTGTTTGCGCACATCACAGCCAACGACGACGGCCCGCCGGCCCAGCGCCCGGACCATATCCGCCGTCTCTTCGGCGCCGCGCAGGTTGATGTCGGCGCAACCGATATCGGCGCCCTCTTCAGCGAAGCGGGTGGCCATCGCCCGCCCCAACCCTGACCCCGCGCCCGTGATGAAGGCGACCCGGTTCGTAAGGCGATCCATACAAGTCCTCCTGTTATGCGTCCCAAACCACGGGCAGCCGCTTCACCGAGCGCATCGCCATCCCGTCGCCGATCTGTGGGTCTTCTCCTGGCTTGATCCGCGGGTTCTTGAGCGCCTCCAGGAGCCGCTTCGAACCGGTCACCGCCTCCATACGCGCGAGCTGGTAGCCAACACAAAAGTGTTTGCCGAGGCCGAAGCCCACATGGCTCGCCCGCCCGTCTTCGCGGGTCCCGACGCGCACCTCTTTGCCCATCCAGAGGTCGGCCCTGTGGATGTCGAATCGGTCCGGGTCCCGGAACACCCGCTCGTCGCGGTTGGCCGAGTGCATCGAGACCTGGACGAAGTCACCGCGGCGGATCTGCTGTCCGTGCCATTCAAAGTCCGTCAGCGAATTTCGCGGCTCGCCGCCAACAGGCCCAGAGTGCCGCATCGTCTCGGTGAAGGCGTTATCGAAGAGGTCCGGGTCGGCCTTCACCTGCTCGAACTGCTCCGGGTGATTGAGCAACAGCCACCACAGGTTCGCGATCGCCTTGTCCGTGGTCTCGCCACCCGCTGTCAGCAACAGGCTGGCGAAAGACTTGATGTCGTACGCCGAAAGCTTCTGGCCATCGACCTCGGCCGCACAGAGCTTGGAGATGAGGTCCTCGCCGGGTGCACGCATGCGCTCTTCTACGTAGGGGTCGATGTAGGCGTGAAACTGCCGATTGAGCTCGATAGCTCGCTGGCGGCGCACCGGGTCGGGCCCGAGCCCGGCGATGAAGCCGCTGAAGCACGCGTGGAAGAAGTCGTGGTCGCGCTTGGGCAAGCCCAATGCGTCGATAATCACGTTGGCCGGCAGCCGGGTGGAGAATGCGTCCACGAGGTCCACCTCACCGTCCTTGGCGAACGAGCCGATCAGCTCCTCCGCGGCCCTGGGAGCGAACTTCTCGATCAGGTCATGCGTGTTCTGTTCTACAACGGGCAGAAACGCCGCGAGCTTCTGGCCAACAAACTCCGGCGCGACGATGTTCCGCTTCTGAGTGTGTTCGTCGCCATCCATCGCCGTAAGCGACGGTCCGAATACCACGTTGTGGGACTGCTCCATGATTGTGCTCGAAAGGCGGGCGTGATCCTTGAAGCCCGCGACGACATCGTCGTACCGCGTGACCAGCCAGCTATTCGTGGTCGGGTTCTTCCAGACGGGGTGGTGGTCGCGGAGGTACCGGAATACCTCCCAGGGCTCGCGGTGGAACTCCGGCGTCTGAAGCATCGCTGGGTCGAAACTGGCCTCGGATATCGGACTGGCGCTCATCGGCGATCCTCGGTTTGGCTACGTGGGCGACATCATACGCGCCCTGGGTTGGGCGTCGCTTCCCGCGACAACCCCTGACGCGTCCGTCACCATACTCGCGATACCCTCGATCCCGGGAGGATGGCGCCATGCGCTATGGGTTCGTCTTACCAACACTCGATGTCACGACCGCGCCGAAGCTCGCGGCCCTGGCGGAAGACGCGGGCTGGGATGCGGTGTTCGTCCCGGACTCCATCTCGATTGAGACGCCGGACTACCCGGCGGGGCCAACAGCCGACCCCTGGATCACGCTGGCCGCGATGGCGGTCGCAACCCAGCGTGTCCGGCTCGGCCCCATGATTGCGGCCGTCACGCGACGCCGGCCCTGGAAGCTCGCGAAGGAAGTCGCGACCCTCGACCGGCTCTCGAACGGCCGGATGCTGCTTCCCGTAGGCCTCGGAGCAGTCGGGGACGACGCCGGCTTCCGTGAAACAGGAGAGCGCATGGCCCCCCGCGAACGCGCAGAGCTGTTGGGTGAAACCCTGACGATCCTCGCTGGGCTCTGGTCGGGGTCGGCGTTCACTCACCATGGCAAGCACTACGCGATCGGCGCCATGACGCAGCTCCCGGCCCCGCTGCAACGCCCACGCGTGCCGATATGGCCCGTCGCCCTTTGGCCCGCGGCCCGCTCCGTCGAGCGGGCGTTGCGCTGGGATGGCGTCGTGCCCCAAGTGCGGGGCCGCGCCATCGAGCCGGCGGACATCGCCGCGATCTCCGCCCGCGCGCGCCAGGCACGCGGCTCCGAGCCGTTCGACATCGTCGCGGAAGGGACGACGGAACCTGGCGACGCGGGCTCGCTCGCGCGAGTCGCCGCCTTTGCCGAATCCGGCGCGACCTGGTGGGTGGAGGCGGCTTGGTCGGCGCCGGGCGCGGATGCAGTGCGCGCGCGGATCGTGGCCGGGCCGCCTCGAGCCTAAGCCTGCGGGTTTGTAGAAGCCGGGCTCGCGTTTTTCGACGAACGCGCGGACGGCCGCGCGGTGACCGGGACGCCGCTGCGCAGCCGCGAACCCGACGCGTTCTCGCTGCTTCACGGCTGCATCCGGGGACACGCCGATCCGCGACGCTTTGGCGTACGCTTTGGCGCATGGCCCACAAGCAACTCGCCCTTTCTACGATGTTCGCCCAACAAGACCGGTTCGACGACGGAGCGGCCTTCGCCCGTTTCGCCGCCAGCGCTGGGTACGACGCAATCGAGATCTCCCACTCGACCCGCCGGGAGAAGTTCGAGGCGATCATCGCGGCGAACGCCCTGCCGATCGTCTCCGTGCACCAGCCAGCGCCGTGGGTGCGGCTCCCGGACGGCCGGAGCAACACGAAACTCAACCTCGCCTCCCCAGACGAGCCGGAACGCCGCGCGGCGGTCGAACACGCCTCAGAGAGCATCCGCTGGGCTATCCGGGTTGGGGCGAAGTACTCGGTCTGCCATCTCGGGGCGGTGGGCGACGGCATCGAGATGCTTCCTGAGGAGTACGAAATGCGCCGGCTCTTCGACGGGGGTGAGGCGGATTCTGACCGCTTCGCGAGCCTCCGTGAGATCGCGATGGCGACACGGCGGTCTCAAGCGGAGCCCTTCCTTGCCGCGGCCGGCCGCTCGCTGCGAGAGCTCGTCGCCCTCACGGAACCCGCGGGGATCACCATCGGCGTCGAGAATCGCTATCACTACCACGAAATTCCCCACCCGGCCGAATACGCCATCGTCCTGGACGGCCTGGACCCAGCCCAGGCGGGCTACTGGCATGACACGGGCCACGCCGAGGTGCTCCACCGGCTCGGCTTCATCGACCGGCATGCCTGGCTCGGCGCACTCTCGGGCAGAATCGTTGGGGCCCACCTTCATGATGTCGAGGGCATCGGCGACCATCGGTCGCCCGGCGACGGCGATGTCGATTGGGGCTATATCGTCGAGGGGATCGCACCCCTCGGCGCCTACACCCTCGAGATTAACCAGTGGCAGCCGGAGGAACGCGTCCGCTCCGCGATCCCGTTCCTCGCCAGCGTCGGGCTTCGCTAGCCGCGTCCAAGGGTCCGCAGGACAAGGGAAGGGGCCACCGCCTGGTAGCCCCTTCCTTGTTGATGACGTGTGGTGAGGTCGAAGGCTTACGCCTTGCGGCCCTGCCAGGTCGGGTCCTTCTGGTCGAACCAGAGGTCCCGGCCGACGTTGTGCGACGTCACTTGGTGGGTGACCTCGCCGATCTTGAAGTAGTTCCAGCGAAGGATGTTGTTGATCG
>JBJXFX010000089.1:0-18143 GCA_046152925.1 Dehalococcoidia bacterium | reverse complement strand
CCCTGCTATGTCGCCACGCTGCGCCCTTCCGAGGAGCGGCACATCCGCCAGGTGCTGACTGCGCTTGGCGACGAGGTCGAGAGCTTGCCCGGCGGCTGCTGTGGGCAACCGGCCTTCAACAGCGGCTTCCGCGGCGAGGCGCGGTCGGTTGGCCTCGCGCTGCTGCGCCAGGTGAAGGAGTTCGACACGGTCGTCGTCCCTTCGGGTTCGTGTACGAGCATGGTGCAGCACTACTTGCCATCGCTGTTCGAAGGCACGAAGCGCGAGGGCGCCGAGAAGCTCGGCCATCGCGTCGTGGAGTTCGCCACCTACGTGGCGGGCCACCCGAACCTCGCGGCCCTCTCCCTGCGCCTCGCCGGGACGGTGACCTACCACGATTCGTGCCACTGCCGCCGGGAGCTCGGCGCGACGGACGCGGTCGTGGGGTTGCTCGGCCAGGTCGCCGGCCTCCGGCTCCGGCGGCTCGCGTTCGAAGCGGAGTGCTGCGGGTTTGGCGGCTCCTTCAGCGTGAAGCTGCCCGAAGTCTCGAACACGATGCTCGACTCCAAGCTGCGGGATATCGACGCGACTGGCGCCGGGGTGGTGGTGTCGACCGACCTTTCCTGCCTTGGCCAGATCGAGGCAGGGGCGCGCGGCAAGGCGATGCGGCTGGAAACCTGGAGCGTCGCTGAGCTGCTCGCGAAGGCGCTGGCCGAGCCGCTCCCGCTGATGGACGAGGCGGAGGCCGAGGCGCTGGTCGGCTATCGGGCGCGTTCGCGCAAAGAGATTGCGCGCGAGCGGCCGGTGGAGGTCGTGACGCCGATCATGCGCAAGCTCGTCGGCGATTCGGCGGCGATGCTCGAACGCGGGCCAGAGGACGCAAAGCGGCGAGCCTCGGCCGCGCGCGCCTACGCCGTGGCCAACCTCGACGCCCTGCACGACCAGGTCCGGGCGTCGTTCGCGACCCAGGGGATTGGCTACCACCGTGCCGCGACCGCCGAAGAGGCCGTCGCAATCGTGAAGCGGTTGCTCGGCGAGGCGAAGCGTGTGCCGAAGTCGAAGACGATGGTCGGCGAGGAAATCGGGCTCACCCACGCGCTGCGCGAGGCGGGCATCGACGTGCTCGAGACGGACATCGGCGAGTACATCGTGGACATCGAAGGGCGCGGCCCAAGCCACATCACCGCGCCGGCCCTTCACCTCAACCGCGGACGGATCAAAGAACTGTTGGAGCGGACCGGCTCCAGCTTCCCGGATGACGACCCGACGCGGCTCTCTCGCTACGTCCGCGACGTTGTCGGCGACTTCTTCAAGGACTGCGACGCAGCGATCACGGGCGCCAACGCGGTGGTCGCTTCCACAGGCCGGCTGATGATCGTGGAGAACGAAGGCAACGTCGCGCTTGGCGTGAGCCACCCGAAGCTGCACATCTCGGTCACGGGGATCGAGAAGGTGGTCGCGGATGAGGCGGCGGCGCTCTCGATCCTCGAGGTCCTTGCGCCGAGCGCGACCGCTCAGCCGCTCACTTCGTTTTCGCACTTCCTTGGCGGCCCCGACGCCGGGCAAGAGCGGCACGTCGTCTTCGTCGACAACGGACGTTCGCGGATCGCGACGGACGAGAAGTACCAGGAGATCCTCAAGTGCATCCGCTGCGGCGCCTGCATGAACGGCTGCCCGGTCTACCGTTCGGCGGGAGGCCTCAGCTACGGGACGCCCTACATGGGGCCGATCGGCGCGGTCCTGTCGCCGCTGCTCTGGCCGGATGGGCGGTTCGCGGACCTGCCGTTCGCGTCGAGCCTCTGCGGGCGCTGCACCGAGGTCTGCCCGGTGGGCATCCCGTTGCATCGGATGCTGCTGGACCTCCGGTCGGACGGCGTCGCCAGCGGCAAGGCGGCGAAACCCGCTGAGCGCGCGGTCTGGAAGAGTTGGGCGCTGACCTTCGCGGGGAGCACGCGTTCGCGATTGGCCGCGACTGCCGGCCGCGCCGGCCTCAAGACCGGCGGGCGTTTGATGCTCAGCCGGCGGGCGCCCGGCGACCAGCGCCAGCTCCCGGCGCTCGCGCCTGGCCGCGACCCCGCGAGCCTGGACCGCCCGCGCGTCCAATCGGACCCGGGCCTGCCCGCTATCGCGCGTTGGGACGAACCCCCGGGCGACCTTGCCGAGCTGTTCCGGCAACGGGCGAGCTCGCTCGGGATCACGGTGCTCGCAACGGCCCCGGCGGCGGAAGCGGGCGACCGCGAACTGCGGGCCGCAGGCGGGATCGCGAACACGGGGTCGGTGGTGCTCACGGGCGCGGATGCTGCGCGCCGGCCGTTGCTCGCGGCCTCGCGCGTCATCGTCCGGCTCGATGCCGGGACGCTGGTCCGCCATCCCCACGACGCCGGGCCCCTGCTCGGGACGAGGGACGCGCTCATCCTCACGGGCGCCTCGCGGACGGCCGACATCGAGAAGATCATCGTCCGTGGCATCCACGGGAGCGAGCAGCTGGTGGTCGTGCTCGAAGGTGCGTAGTCAGGAGCCGCCTGCCGCCGTCGCGGCTGCCGCGGGCGTTGCTTCGCCAACAACCTCGACCGGCTTGGCGTCGGTGCGATAGCGGGCGAGGCCGGGCATCTTCCAGGCGACGGCGCCAAGCACCGCCAGTGTGCCAAAGCCGCCGCTGACGACGGCGAAGGTCGTCGTCGTCAAGGCCGCGACGGCTCCCGATTCGACCGCGCCGAGCCGGTTCGAAGCGCCGATGAAGAGCATGTTGACCGAGGTCACGCGGCCGCGGAGTGCGTCGGGCGTCGCGAGTTGAATGGTCGTTTGGCGCATCACGACGCTGACCTGGTCGGACATCCCGATCAGCGCGCAAGCGGTGAGGGAGAGAGCAAATGAGCGCGAGAGACCGAAGATGATGGTCGCTAGCCCGAAGCCGGCAACTGCGAAGAGCAGCACTTTGCCGGGGCGCTTGGGGAGCGGGACGAAGACCATAACGAGCGACATAATGAGTGCGCCACCATCGATCGCCCCGAGGAGGAGGCCGTAGCCAAGGGAGCCGACGTCGAGGATCTCACGTGCATAAATGGGGAGGAGCGCCGTGGCGCCGCCGAAGATCACCGCGAACATGTCCAAGGTCATGGACCCGAGGACTTCCGGCCGGCGCCGGACGAAGCGGACGCCTTCGACGATGCCCTGAAGGCTGACCGCCCGTTTGGCGATGTCTTCGATCCGAAGCCGAAGCGTGGCCGTGATGAGGACCGAGCTGGCGATCAGCCCGGCGGCCACCCCGAACGCGAGTCCCACACCCGAAAGCCAAATGAGGAGCCCGCCGAGCGCCGGCCCCGAGACGAACGAGAGCTGTTGCGCGACCCCAGAGACGACGATGCCGTTCGCGAAGGTCTCCTTCGTCAGGGTGAGCGGGAGGATGCCGGCGCGGGCTGGCGCATCGAAGACTCCGGCCGTGCCGTTGATCAGGATGAGACCGTAGATGGCGGCGAGCTGAGGGTCGCTGCTCAGCGCGTTGATGCAGAGGCCGCCGATCGCCAGCGCCATCAGGGATTGGGCGACGACGGAGATCTTCCGGCGATCGATAGAATCGGCGAGGGCGCCGGCCACGAGGCTCAGGCCAAGCGACGGGATGAACTGCACAAGGCCAGTGATGGCGATTTGCCACTTCGAGCCCGTGATGTCGTACACCTGCCAGAACAGCGCTGACTGCACGAGCATCATGGCCATGCCGCCCCCGAAGCGGGACACCAGATAGAACTGGAACGTCCGCTGTCGAAGGGCGGCAAAGGGGTCGTGGCGTTCGGCCATTAGCGGGTCCGCACAGTGGTCATGGCTGGAGGGCCATCGTGACCACTGGCGGTGCGGGGGTCAACTTCAGGGTTGGGGGTCACCGTCGATCCGGGTCTGGCCGCCTTCCCACGCGAGGCCGGGGGCGGGCTTGGGGTCGAACGCCTGGCGCGGGCGCTCGTCGGCGATGCGCGGCGGGGCCGGCGGTTCGTTGCGCGGGCGGAGGTCGGCGGGCGGCCACGGCTCGTCCGGGTCGCTATCGAGGAGCCGCTTGAGCAGTTCCCCTTCGATGGTCTCGACCTCCATCAAAACGGTGGCGAGCTTATCCAGCAGCTTGCGCCGCTCCCCGAGCACGGCCCGCGCCCGGTCTTGTGCTTCGGCGATGAGTTCGCGGACTTCGTCGTCGATCTCTTCGGCGATCTTCTCGGAATAGTTGCGCGTCTCCGAGATTTCGCGGCCGAGGAAGACGAGCTCCTCACTTCGGCCGAAGGTGCGCGGCCCGAGCTTCTTGGACATGCCAAGGCGCGTGACCATCGACCGCGCGATGCGCGTGACTTGTTCGATATCGCTCGATGGCCCGGTCGACGCCTCGCCGAAGACGATCTCTTCGGCGGCATGCCCGCCGAGCGCCCCGGCCATCATGGATTTGTACATCGTCGGGGTGGTGTAGTGGGTCTCGTCGTTAGGCAAGTAGCGAGTGTGCCCACCCGACATGCCGCGCGAGATGATCGTGACCTTGTAGACCGTCAGGTGGGTCTGAAGGAAGTGGCCAACGATGGCGTGGCCGCCTTCGTGGTAGGCGGTGACCTTCTTTTCCAGCTCGGACATGACCTTGCTCTTGCGCTCAGGGCCCATGACCACGCGGTCGATGGCCTCCTCGAGCTCATTCATGCCGATGACCTTCTTGTTGCGCCGGGCGGCGAGGATGGCGCCCTCGTTGACGAGGTTCGCCAGGTCGGCGCCGCTGAAGCCCGGAGTGGCCTTCGCGAGGATCTGGACGTTGACGTCGTCCCCGAGGGGCTTGCCCTTGGAGTGGACGTTGAGGATGGCCTCGCGGCCCTTCACGTCGGGGGCATCGAGCACGACTTTGCGGTCGAAGCGGCCGGGGCGGAGCAGGGCGGGGTCGAGGATGTCGGGGCGGTTCGTGGCGGCGATGACGATGACGTTGGTGCCGGTGTCGAAGCCGTCCATCTCGACGAGGATTTGGTTAAGGGTCTGCTCGCGCTCGTCGTGGGAGCCGCCGAGGCCGGCGCCGCGCTGGCGGCCGACCGCGTCGATTTCGTCGACGAAGACGATGCACGGCGAGTTCTTCTTGGCCTGGTCGAAGAGGTCGCGGACGCGGCTCGCGCCGACACCGACGAACATCTCGACGAACTCAGAGCCAGAGATGCTGAAGAAAGGCACGCCGGCTTCGCCGGCGACGGCGCGCGAGAGCAGCGTCTTGCCGGTACCCGGGGGGCCGACGAGGAGGACGCCCTTCGGGATGCGCGCGCCAAGGGCGGCGAACTTTTCGGGGTACTTGAGGAACTCGACAACTTCGGCGAGCTCTTCCTTCGCTTCATCGACGCCAGCAACATCCTGGAAGGTCACGGAGACTTTGCTGCCGGTGAACAGGCGCGCGCGGCTCTTGCCGAAGCTCATGGCCTGGCTGTTGGAGCCCTGCGCCTGGCGCATGATGAGCAAGAGGAAGAGGCCGAAGAGGAGGAACGGGAGCAGGTTCAGGATCAGGCTGAACCAAGGCCCGAAGCCGCCGCCGTCCTTGTATTCGAGGTCGACGCCCTTGCTATTCGGTCCGGCGGACTGCAGCGGGATCTCTTTGTCGACGAGGAGCTTCTCGAGGTCCGTGTTCGGGCCGATGCGGGTCGTGAAGATCACCGGCTTCCCGTCGGCGTCGTCGGCGTAGTAGGTGGCTTCGACGGAGCGCCCGTCGATCTGGAGCTTCTCCACTTTTCCGGCTTCGACGTCGGTGATGACGTCGCCGAAGGGTTTCTTCTGGTGGTCATCGCCCCCCGAGAAGAGCGCGAAAACGATGGCAATCACCGCCACCAGGATGAGCATGTAGATGAAACTGGTGCGAAACCATCGAGAATACAACGGCAAACTCCGCGTGGGCCGGGCTAACCGGCCTTGCCCTTCCCGAGCAGTATAGCAGACCAAAACGGGCGGAGACGGCTGTTCGGGCCGCGCGGAGCGGCTGAATTGCCGCGAGCGTGGGCCTGCATACGTGCTCTTTCCGTAGATGGGTATTCGACCGCCATGGCAGGTGGCCACAGGGTGACAGACGCTGGAAACACCCGCCATGGTGCCTTCCTGCTACACTCCGTTCCCGTCGCCCGGAACAGCCGCGGGCAAGTTCGGATTCGAGGGGAAAGAGGATGAAGCTCGCGTTTGTCGGGGGCACGGGTCCAGAGGGCCTGGGTATCGCCATGCGGATGGCCGTCGCCGGGCACGAAGTCGCGATAGGCTCGCGTTCGACGGAGCGGGGCGAGGAAGGCGCGGCCAAAGTCCGGGAGAAGGTGCCCACGGCCGTCGCCAGCGGCGGCACCAACGCCGACGTGGTGGCCGCCGCCGACGTCGTCTTCCTGACCTTTCCTTATTCCGGCCAACAGGCGACGCTCGAAGCGCTTGGGAACGCCCTCGATGGCAAGGTCGTCTGCAACGTGGTTGCGCCGCTGGAATTTCAGCAAGGCGTGGGCGCGGTCGCGATGAACGTCCCCGGGAACAGCGCCCTGCAGGAGTCGATCGCCCAGCTGCCGAACGCCCGCATCGTCTCGGCCTTCCAGAATATGAGCGCCGAAGAGCTCCAGCACCTCGACCATCCGATCGAGGCGGACGTGCTCGTCTGCGGGCGCGATGTCGAAGCGAAGCAGATCGTCATCGGGCTTGCGAACCAGATCGCGGGCGTCCGCGGGATCGATGCGGGCGGCCCTTCGCAGAGCCGCTACGTCGAGATGCTCACGTCGCTCCTTATTAACCTGAACCGGAAGCACAAGACCCAGTCGAGCATCCGGATCGTCGGGCTCTAGCGATGGCTTTCGTGGAGAACAGCGGCGTCCGGATCTGGTACGAGGCGATGGGCGAAGGCCCGCCGCTCGTGCTCGTCTATGGCATCGGCGCGAACAGCCGCCGCTGGTGGACGAGCTTCCCGGAGCGGCTGGCGGAGCACAACCGGGTGATCATGCTCGATAACCGCGGCGTCGGCCGGAGCGACCAGCCCTCCGAACCGTGGTCGGCGGCCGACATCGTGGCCGACCTCCAGGCGGTCGTCGAAGCGAACGGGCTCGACACGTTCCATCTCCTCGGGTGCTCACTCGGTTCGCTGATGGTCCGCTATTACGCTGGTGCGCACGGCGACCGGCTTCGCTCGCTTAGCCTCCTTTGCCCGCCGAACGGCACACCGGCGACGCCCGATGACATGAAGCTCGGCATCCTCTGGGACCCGAATGTGCCGCGCGTCGAGAACGAGCGGAAGTCCTGGCCCGTCGTCCATCCAGAAATGTGGGCACGCGACCATGAGGCGGAGCTGCTCGCCGACTTCGAGCTCGCGGAAGCTGAGCGCACCCCCGGCCGCACCTTCTTTTTCCAAATGAAGGCGACTGGCGACGCGGGCGACCCGAATCCTCGCCTGAACGACTTCGATTGGCCCGTGATGGTGCTGCACGGCACGATCGACCGGCTTGTCCCACCGAAGAACGCCGAGACGCTGCACGCCGCTGTGCCCCGATCCGAGCTGCGCTGGCTCGAAGGCGCGAGCCACAGCTTCTGGCAACATGACCCCGAAGGGACGGCTGATTCCGTCCTCGACTTTGTCGGCCGCGCTGAAGCGGCCTGGAGGCAACGCTGATGGCTGGCCTTTCGGTCTTCCCTGTCCCTGGACTCCCCGAGATCGGCAAGGGCGCCGAGCTCCCCGTCATGATCCGCGATGCGGCAGTGGCCGCCGGTTCGCCGCTGCAGAGCGGAGACATTGTCGTCGTGACCTCGAAGATCGTGTCGAAAGCCGAGGGCCGCACGGTCGTCCTCGCCGATGTCGAGGTCTCCGAATTCTCCCGGCGTTACGCCGAGAAGTGGGAGAAGGACCCGGCGGTCATCGAGCTCGTCTTTCGCGAGGCCAAGCGTGTCGTCCGCCAGCTCGGGCCGGTGCTGATCACGGAGACGCACCACGGCTTCGTCTGTGCGAACAGCGGCGTCGACCAGTCGAGCTCGGGCGGCCACGGCCTCGCTGTCTTGCTCCCGGTCGACCCCGACGGCACGGCAAAGGCGTACCGCGCAGGCTTCCTGGCGCTCGGCCTCGATGTCGCCGTGATCATCAGCGACACGTTTGGGCGTCCTTGGCGAGAGGGCCAGACGGATATCGCGATCGGGATAGCCGGGATGGACCCGCTTTTCAGCTACATCGGCCAGACGGACCCGCACGGGCACGTCTTCCGCGTCCAGGTCCTTTCCCAAGCCGACGAGCTTGCGGGCGCCGCGGAGCTTGTGAAGGGGAACATCAGCCGCGTGCCCGTGGCCGTGATCCGCGGCTACGCCTGGGAGCGGAACGAGGAGGCGACGATGCGCGGCGTCATCCGCGATAGCGAGCGCGACCTCTTCCGCTAGGACGCTGACGGAGCCTTCGGCCCAGGACCTTCGGCGTTAAGGACGATGCCGCGCGTCCAAAACGGGTCGAGGGCTTGGAGCACGTCGGCCTCCCCGGAGGCGCCAACCTTCGGTTCCGAAGTTTCTTCGAGCCAGCGCGCGACTTCGGCCCACTCCCGTTCGACGTGCTCTTGGGGAGTGGGCCCTTCGTCACCGTCGAGGATGACGATTCGGCGAGGTTTCCGGAGGTTCACCGTGCCTTCTCGAACTGCACATGGAGGTGCCAGAGGCCGAGCATGATCCCTGGCTGGTGGCTGAAGTCGTTCTTGCCGGGTGCGAAGGAGAGGCTGTCGATCCGGTCGAGGAGCCGGTCCCAGGCAATGTTCTGTTCCAGCCGGGAGAGGCCGGCGCCGGGGCAAACGCGCGGGCCCTGCGAAAAGGTCATGTGGCGGCCGGCGGCGGGGCGGTCGAGCTTGAACTCAGCGGGGCATTCGAACTGCTCGGGGTCCATGTTCGCCGCGCCATAGCGCAGGTGAAGGATGGAGCCCTGGGGGATTCGGACGCCGCGGAGCTCGACGTCCTTGGCCGTCATCCGGGTCGAGAGCCCCTGCGTCGGGGCCTGGAGGCGGAGCGACTCTTCCACGAAGAAGCGGATCTGTCGGCGATCCTTCTTAATCGTCTGGAAGAGGTCCGGGTGATTGCAGAGGATCTGGGCCTCGCCGGCGAGTGCGTATTGGGTCGTCTCCAGGCCGCCGATGTGCATGCCGAAGATGACGCCGATCGCCTCCTGGTCGGTGAGCTTGCGCCCCATGTACTCGACTTGGGTGAGGAAGGTGGTCATATCGTCGCCCGGGTTGGCGCGCTTCTCGGTGACCTTGCCCTGGACGTAGGCCATGAACTCGCCGAGGTCCTTGGCGTTTTCGGCTTCTTCTTGGTCGGTCATCAGGTTCCGGTGGCCCTTGCCCCAGACGAAGCGGCGCACCTGGGCCTCGCCCCATTTCTTGAGGATCGGCATGTCCTCGAGCGGGTAGCCGAGGATGTTAGTCATCACGATTTGCGGGACGATGGCAGCGAACTCGGTGACGAAGTCGATCTCGCCCTTATCGATCCAGCCGTCGATGAGCTGGTCGACGGTGCGGGTGATCATCTCACGGTTGCGGCCGGCGCCGGTAGCCCCGACCCACGGGTCGGTGAGCTGGAGGCGATGTTGCTTATGCATCTCCATGTTTGGCCGGAGCGTGTTGCGGACCATCGCGTCGTTCAGCGCGTTGCGGCGGTCGCTGCTGCTGCGGAACCCGGCCCCGTAGCTCGGCTGCGGGAACGTGTAGGGGTCCATGATGATCTCTTCGATGTCTTCGTACTTCGTGATGATGAAGGCGTCGTCCTCGGGCGTGATGCCTTCTCCGGGGATGCGCACGATGGGCTCTCGGTCGTGGAGGAGCACGTAGGCTTCGTGCCAGTGTTCCTGGGCCCCGTCGCTGAAGAGGTCGATGTCTTCGAGCGAGACCGGGCAGCCGGCGGGATGGTTGGTGGGTTTCGGGAGCGCGACGACCAATGGAGTCTCCTTCCGGCGCGCTGGTCGGGTGCGCCGCTCAATGTTGGCGCGAGTCTACACGAGAATCCGGATGTCGTGACTGATCGCGCGGGGATGCTGGTACGAAGTTCGACCGCTAGGAGCCGCGCGGGCACCCGAGGAGCTCGCGGAACACCTTGGAGTCCGGCCCCGGCGCGGCCCCCGTGAGCTGTGGGACCGTGCCGGTGACCTTCAAGGACTTCGCGGCGACGACGCCGCGTTCGACATCACGGAAGACGAGCGTCGCGGTGTAGTTCCCGGGCGCGAGCACGATCACCTCCGACTTGTCCTCCGAGCGCAGGGCTTGCTGGAAGCAGACGACGCCGTCGTAGGCGTCGCTTGAGCCGCCGCTCCAGCGGGCGACGGTGCGGTCGCCCTCGTGGAGCCAGAGCTCGAAGCCCGTCCCTTTGGTGGACTTCACCTCGAAGAGCGTGCGGAGCGCGGGGGTCCCGTCCTCCAGCTTGCCAAAGACGGCGAGGTCGAAGATCAGCTCCCAGCCGGGCGGGTCGGCGACCGGGGCCGGGGGCGCCTCTGCGGGCGCGAGGATCACGTTGCCGGTGGTCGTGCCGAAGAGGATGCGCGCGGAGGGCGAGGTGACGTAGGAGGCGCCGGGCTTTTCGCACGCGGCCAGCGCGAGCGGAAGCACGAGGAGCAAGAGTGGAGCGAGGCGTCGGAGCATCGCGACCATGGTAGCGCGCGCCAGCGGATGGGCGTCAGCGTCATCGAGCCGCAAACGTCAATGAGCGGGCTCGAGATTGTTGAGGCGAATGGGTGCCATGAACTACTGGAGGCTCGTGGGCGGGGCGACCACCGCGCTCGCCAACAACAAGTACAGACCCGCGCACTGACGTTTGCGGCTGGATCGGAGCGCCCCGGTGTAGAATCTCGCCCCATGAGTGAGATCCGTGTCGTTGTCTCCGGCTCCGGGAAGATGGGCCGCCAGGTTGCCGCCGCCGTCACGGCCGCCGAGGGGTTCGTCCCCGTCGCCTACGTCGATAAGCTCGCCCCCGCGGAAGTGGTCGATGGCCTCCGCGTCTATCGCGACGCGGCCGCCTGCTTCGCAGAGCTCAAGGCGGATGTCGTGATCGACTTCACGAACGCCGCCTGGACGCCGGAACTCGCCCCGGCCGCGCTCGCCAACGGCGTCCGGCTTGTCGTCGGGACAACGGGGCTTTCGGCGGAGTTTCTCGCGTGGCTGGCGGCGGAGTCAGCCGCGCGGAAGACGGGCGTCGTCGTCGCCTCGAACTTCGCGATCGGCGCCGTATTGATGATGCACTTTGCCAAGCAGGCGGCGCCGTTCTTCGAAAGCGCCGAGATCATCGAACTCCACCACGACCAGAAGGTGGACGCGCCGAGCGGCACCGCCAAGACGACCGCCGAGATGATGCGCTCGGCCCGCGAGTCGGCCTTCCGCCACGCCCCGACCGAAAAGGAGACGATCCCTGGCACGCGGGGCGGCGAGCACGGCGGCATCGCCATCCATTCGGTGCGGCTGCCCGGCTTCGTCGCGCACCAGGAGGTCATCTTCGGCGGGCTGGGCCAAACGCTCACGATCCGCCACGACAGCACAGGCCGGGACTCGTTCATGCCGGGCGTCCTGATGGCCGCGAAGGCCGTGATGGACCTCGACCATCTGGTCACCGGCCTCGACGCCCTGCTCGGGCTCAGCTAACGCGCCGAAGGAGGCGACTCAATGGCGACGACGCTCCAACAGCTCATCGATGAACGCGACATCACGGCGCTGATGGTGCGCTACGCCGACCGGATCGACGCGAAAGACCCGGAGGGTTCGGCCGCCTGTTTCGCGCCCGACGGCGTGGGCGTCTATTGGGGCGAATACCGCGGGCGCGCCGCGATCGCCGACCGGCTGCGCGGCATCCTCGACGACTTCCACGCGACGAGCCATCACCTCTCGAACGTGATGATCGATCTCGACGGCGACCGCGCGACGGCCCAGGCCTACGTCTACGCGTTCCACCGGGTCAAGCCCTCGAACGAGGCGATGCACTATTGGGGGCGCTGGGTCGACGAACTCGTGCGCGTCGACGGCGAGTGGCTCTTCGCCCGTCGCGAAGTCGTCGGGATCGGCTCCATCAATCGGGGCAACCCAGACCGCGACTTGCAGCACCCTGGCCATCCCGGCCGGTTGCCATAAGTCGGGATCAGCGGCCCTGGGCGGCTTGGGCGCGAGCGGCATCCAGCCGGGCGCGGACGGTTGGGCTGAAGTCCACGACTTCCGTCAACACCCCGAGCTCGGTCAGCGTGTCGAAGTAGGCGAATGTCGACGGGTCTTCGGTCGAGCCGAACTCGCCAAACATCGCCGGGATGACGCCAAGCTCCTCGTAGCGGGCGAGGAACTGGTCGATGTGCTTCGTATCGAAGCCGACGTGGTGCAGGCCCTCGCCATAGCGCTCGATGTGTTCCGAGTAGATCGATGGGCCAAGCGGCTGGACGAACTCAAGTTTGATTGGGCCGAACTGGGCGTGCGCGGCGCGCATTTCAAGCAGCTGCGTGCCACTCGGGCGGTTGACCGGGAAGGCGCTGCCTGGGCCCGGAGGTGTGAAACGGACGCCGAGGAGGCGCTCGAAGCGCTTCGCCGCGGCCTCGATGTCCTTCCAGACGAAGCCGAGGTGGTCGAACTCGCTCGGGAGGCGGCTGAGCAACTCTGGGTCGATGGCGATCGTCACGGTGGCGTCTCCTGGCCCTGGGGCGGGGCTCGAGGGCGATCCTACGCCGCCGGCTCGGCGGACGCCTCCATCCGCGTGCAGGCGATCGGCGCTGAAGACGAAGACAGCCCCAGCGAACTGGGGCTGCCTTGGGCGCGAAGCTGGCCGTGCGGGGAACGGTCAGCTCTTCTTGAAGAAGAGTTGGAGCTCCATGACCCCGTTGTCTTCCATCCCGACGACGCGCGGCGCCGTCGGCTTGGCGATGGCGTAGTCGGCGAACAGGATCGGGATTTGGCCGACGACGACGAGGACGCCGCCCTTGAGCGTGACCTCCGTCGGGACTTCGACGGCCTTGGTCACGCCATGCAGTGTGAGTTCACCCTTGAGCGTCACCTTCACGGTCTCGCCCGACTCGACGCTCGCCGGCAGGTCGACCGGGCCGGTGAGCTTGAACTCGGAGGTCGGGAACTTGCCGTACTCGATCCCCTGGTTCCGGAGCTGGCCATCGCGGAAGGATTCATTGCTCTTCAGCTGGGCCATGTCCGCGGTGATCGTGCCGGCGGTCGCCTTGTTCGCGGCGATGGTCACCGTGCCCTTGACGGCAGCGGTGCGCCCGACGGCCGTGACGCCGCCGATGTTGGCGAGCTCTTCCTTGACGCGGTAACCGACAAACGATTGCACCGAGTTGTCGACCGTCCAGGTGCCGTTGACGCCGGGGCTCGCGGCCGCGGCATTCGTGGCGGCCGCCGTTGGGCTTGCTGCGGCCGTTGCGGCCGAGGTGCCGGTTGCGGCGGCCGTCGCGGTGGCGCTCGCCTTGTCGAGCGCATCGAGCGCCCCGGCTGTCGACACTTCTTCGGGCCCATCCTCACGGATGACGAAAAACCAGAGCGCGAACCCGCCGATTAAGAGCACGGCGAGCCCCGCAAGGCCGCCCACAATGGTCTTCAGGTTGAGCTTCATCAACTACACCTCCACCTTCACTACGCTCAGGATCCTGGGGGGCGATTCTGTGAGCTAGGTGGGAAGAGAAAGCCTCGTTGACCTACGGGCGCCAGCGATCAGGATTCCGGACGCAGCCGATAGCGGAAATCGCAGAAATCTGCGCCCTCCATCCGCGTCTGCGTCCGGCTGAAAGCGAGGTTCGGCGCCATCGCCTCGAACGAGGCGAAGTCGCGGTTGCAGGAGAGGAGGAAGCCCAGGTCGCCTGCGCCCATCTCTTCGTACATCTCCTTGAACTTGCAGCGGGTGACGTTGAAGCCGACGCGCTCCTCGTCTTGCTCAACGACGTCGACGATCAGGGAGCCCTCTGAGATCGGCCCCTTGGCCATCCGCTGTTGGAGGTCGCCCATCGTTTGGATGTTCGCGCGCTCGCGGATGGCGGCGCCCTGGTCGCGCGCGAGTGTGCGGATCACGTCGGCCGCGATTGCGTTCGCTTCTCCGACTCCAAAGGCGGCCTGAAAAGCGCGGATCATCGGGATGAGGACGCCAGCCTCCACCCGGCGGCGTTCGAGGAGGGTCAATTCAGCTGCGATGGCCATCGATTTCTCTCTTATCGAAGGGTGCGTGTCGGTCCATGTCCGCGAGTGCGGCGGCGATCTCCTCGCGGGCGCCCGGATCCTCTTCAATCGGGATGCGCGACGCAAGCGCTTCGCGGGCGGAGGCCCGCGCCCCAGGCTTGAGGCGAGAAGCGAGGGCGGCGGTCGCCCAGGCCGCGTGGCCTCGCACGAGGGCGGTATCGTGCGTCAGGGCGTGAATCAGGGTTGGGAGGTCGTCCTCCGTCCCCGTATTGCCGAGCACGATGCAGGCGTTGCGGGCGAGGCCCTCGCGCTTGGCGCGCGCGATCGCCCGGCCCCGGAAGCGCTCGGTGAACGTCTCTGCGTCGATCTCCAGGATGGAGGCGGCGGTTGGGAAGGCGTCGTCGGGCGTCCGTGGTTCGAAGTCCCGGTGGGGATGGTGGTCGCCCCGGCCGACCGGGCAGGAGGTGAGACACGCGTCGCAGCCGAACAGCCAGTCGCCGAACTTGGGACGGAGCTCGCGCGGGATGGAGCCGCGGTTCTCGATCGTGTGGTAGCTGATGCAGAGCCGGGCATCCAGTTGGCCGTCTGGCAAGAGCGCACCCGTTGGGCAGGCGTCGACGCAGCGCACGCAGGCGCCGCACGACTTCTTGAGCGGGGCGTCCGGTTCGAGGGCGAGTGTCGTCGCGACAGCCCCGAGCAGTGTCCAAGGCCCGATTCCAGGCACGAGCAGCATCGTCGATTTCCCGAGCCAGCCCATCCCTGCCTGGGCGGCGAGCGGACGTTCGAGGAGGGGGCCGTAGTCGACCGTGGGGCGCGCCTCCGCGTCGAAGTCGGCGCGGAGCCGGGCGGCCAAGCGGCGGAGCTTCTTCTCAAAGACGCGGTGGTAGTCACGGCCAACAGCGTAGGCCGCGACGCGGCCGCGAGTTGGGCCTTCGACCGGCGTCGCGGCGGAGCGCGTCGTCGCGAGGGCGACGAGGATCACCGACTGGGCGCCGGGGAGAAAGGCCGTCGGGTCCGTCGCCCGCTCCAGCCAGGCCGGCGTCATCCAGGCGAGCCCGTCGACGCGTCCTTCGGCGGAGGCCGCCTGGGCCGCGGCGAGGACCTCGGGCGGGTTGGCCGCCCGGGCGATGCGTGACACAAGAAAGCCCTCCGCGGCGCAGAGGGCTTTGACTTGGGCAGTGATGTCCACGCCTCCACGGTAGCGGAGGACGGCGTGTCCCGTTTAGGTGAGCACGTCCAGGCGGGCGAGGCCCCGGAACGCGGGGATGGCGCGGTACTCGAGCTTCTGTTCCGCCAGGCGCAGGTTGGGGATCCGCTGGACGAGGCTGAGGACGGCGATCCGCGCCTCCAGCCGGGCCAACGGTGCGCCGAGACAGTAGCGGCGGCCGCCGCCGAAGCTCACGTGGCTCACCTGGGCGCGTGTGATGTCGAAGCGGTGGGGGTCCGGGTTGAAGGCCGGGTCGTGGTTGGCCGCGAGCAATAGGGGCGAAATAGACGAACCCGCCGGGATCGGGCACCCCGCCACGCTCGTGTCTTTGACCACGATCCGGCCGCTCTGCGTGACCGGCGGGTCGAAGCGGAGCATCTCTTCGACGGCGTTCGTGATCAGCGAAGGGTCGTCGCGGAGCTTCTGAAGTTGCTCCGGGTTCTTCAGCAGGGCGAGCACGCCGTTCCCGATGAGGTCGGTGGTCGTCAGGTTCCCGGCGAGCAAGAGCAGGCTGATCATCGTGACAATCTCGTCGTCCGAGAGGAAGTCGCCTGCCTCTTCGGCGGCGACCATGCCGCTGATCAGGTCTTCTCTGGGGCTGGCGCGCCGCTCTGCGATGACGTGGCGGAGGTAGGCGTTCATCTCGTCGCGCGCCGCTTCGAGCGCCTTGCGCTGCTCGTCGTTCATCAGCGGGTTGAAGCTGATGATGATCGCGTCGGACCAGGCCTTGAACCGCGCCTGGTCTTTCGGGTCCACGCCCAGCATCTCGGCGATCACGATGGTGGGGAGCGGGGCGGAGAACTCGGCGATCAGGTCGAAGCCGGGCTTGGCCGCGAGCTTATCCAGGAGTTCGTCGGCGATCTCCTGGATGCGCGGGGCCATGCGGTCCACCGCTTTCGGGGTGAACGCCTTGTTCACGAGGCCGCGGAGGCGGTCGTGGTCGGGCGGGTCGAGGAAGAGCATGCTCTGGGTGCCCTGGGGCTGTTCGTCGGCGTTGCGGTTCAGCATGCGGAGGAACGAGTCGGGCGGCGCCTTGCGTGGGTCGACGCAGAGCTCGCGGTCGCGGAGGACGGCCTCGACCGCCTCCGCTTGGGACACGAGGTATCGCCGGATGACGGTGTCCTGGACGACGGCGCCGCTTTCGCGGAGTTTATCGAGGATTTCGTGCGGGTTTTCCCGGAAACCGGGGTCAAAGGATGTGGCGGCCAGGCCGACCTGCATGGCAGGTGGCGTTGTCGCGGCTTCGGCGCTCATGGTCCCCCCTTAGCGAAAATCCGAACGGCGTTCGGGTTTCCTGGCGGATCGTAGCCGATCACGGAGAGCGCCGCTATCCGCTGGGATACACCCTTACCTGCCCGCGAACGTCGGCTCGCGCTTTTCAACGAATGCGCGGGCGGCGTTCTTGTGGTCGTCGGTGTGCCGGCTCGCTTCCATGTTGCGCGCCTCCTGGGTGAGCGCGTCGCCAAAGGCGTTCGTCGCCCCGAAGGTGAAGTTCTCCTTCATCCGGGCATAGGCGAGCGTCGGGCCGTCGGCGAGGCGCTTGGCGAGGGTCATCGCCTCGCTCATCAGGTCGTCGTGTGGGACGACCCTGGAGACGAGGCCCAGGGCGAGCGCCTGCTGCGCGTCCATGATCTCGGCGAGGAAGTAGAGCTCCTTCGCCTTCGAAGGGCCGACGAGCCGTTGGAGGAGCCAGGTGCCGCCGAAATCGCCGCTGAAGCCGACGCGGGCAAAGGCCGTGCCGAGCTTCGCGCGGTCCGAGGCGACGCGGATGTCGGCGGACAGGGCGATGCTGAGGCCCGCGCCGACGGCGTGGCCGTTGATCGCGGCGATCGTCGGCTTCGGCATTTCATAGAGGAGGCGGCTCGTCTCCTCTTGGTCGCGGAGCGAGCCGGGGCGGGCGGCGCCGGCGGTCGCGCGCCCAGCCATGCCCTTGACGTCGCCGCCCGCCGAAAACGCGCGGCCGGCGCCGGTGATCATGACGCAGCGCACGCTCGTGTCTTCGGCGAGCTCTTTCATGGTCGCGGCGAGGCCATCGAGGAGCTCCGGGCTGAGGGCGTTGAGGGCGTCGGGCCGGTTCATCGTGACGACGGCGACGGCGCCATCGCGGTCGATTTCGAGGACGTTGGACATGGCGGGGACTCCGGAGGGTGAGTGCCGGTGAGCCTACCAGATCAGGGGGTCGCGGGATTGAACCAGCGGAGGCCTGCGAACCGGCCGAAACCGCGATCGAAGGAGACGAGCATGAGGTCGTGTTCGATTGCGAGGGCTGCGAGGTGGGCATCGGTGATACCTCCGCCGCTGAGTTGAGCATCGGCTACGAGTCGGCTCAGGATCTCCCAGTGCCGCGGGCCCGCCTGAGGGTGCCAGACGGTGTCTCGGGCTAGTAGTCGGCCGACATCGTCTATGCCGTCGGCCATGGGGATTGACCGCGGAATCTTCGGGTTCGTGACGACCCGCAGCCAACCCAAGACGGTGATCCATGGCACGCCGATCGCATCCCCTGCCTCGTCGGCCTGGTGGATCAGGCGTCGCACGACCTCGTGGAGCGGACTCGTCGAATCGGACCAGTACACGAGCACGTTGACATCAAGAAGCATCTTCCCGTTCCAGCTCATCCAGCAGTGCCAGGAGGCGGCCGGTATTCGTCACGTCAATCGTGATCCCGAGTGGGCGGCCAGGAGGCTCCCACGTCTGTTCGGGCAAGCCCTCGCCCGCGCACAATTCTCGAAGTCGCTGGATCCGGGGGTCAACGGCATCCCGGACGGCGACGGTAGTCGAAGCTTCCATTTCTTCAGCATAGCTGGCATGGGAAGGGTCACCAAGTCCCCCGTCTGCTTCGGGCGTTTCCCGAG
>JBJXFX010000099.1:0-15015 GCA_046152925.1 Dehalococcoidia bacterium | reverse complement strand
GCGGCTGCGAGACTGCACGCTTCGCAACGCGCTGGAGCGATAACCCGCGTGTCTTGCCCGGCGGCGCGCGTTCATGCCTAATACCGCACATGGCCACAACCGCACCGACCTTCACCCTGACCGACTCCGGCGGCATTGACCGCGTCTTCCCCACGGGCAAGCTGACGTTGCTCGTCTTCGTCAAGGAGGACTGTCCCACCTGCGTCCTCTCGGCGCCGCTGATCGACGCCGCCGGGCTGGCGTTCGGCCGCGTCATGGAGACCTGGCTGATAACGCAGGACCACGAAGGCCCGGCGACCTTCGAGGCACGGCTGAACTCTGGCATGCCGGTACTCGACGACTCGGCGCTCAAGGTCTCCTATCGCTACGACCTCGATACGGTGCCCGCGGTCATCCTCACCGATGGCGTCGGGACCAAGCTGCGCGAGTTCATCGGCTTCGGCCGGGACGACTGGCGCGACCTCTTCACGGACTTGAGCCAGCGCACCGGCAAGCCAACCCCCGAGGTCGATTGGGACGCTTATCCCGTCTCGCGGCCGGGCTGCGGGTCGAAATCGGTGGAGCCGGGAATCGCGGAGCGGTTGGCCGCCGAGGCCGAGGGCAGCCCGATCCGGGCCCGCCGGATCGAAGTCGGCGAGAGCGATGACATCTTTGAGTTCATGTTCGACCAAGGCCTGACCGACGGCCTCCCTGTCGTCCCGCCGACGCCAGAGCGCGTGCTCCGCATGCTCGGCGGTACCAAGCGCGACGCCCAGTCGGTGATCGGGATCTGTGCGCCGAACCTCGCGCCGGTCACGGTGGAGAAAGCGGCGATCAACGCCGTGATGGCCGGCTGCAAGCCCGAGTACCTTCCCGTGGTGATTGCGGCGGTGGAGGCGATCACGCAGGAGCAGTTCAACATCCACGGCGTGCTCGCGACGACGCATTTTCCGACGCCGGTCATCATCGTGAACGGCCCGATCCGCAACCGGATCGGCATGAACGGCAAGATGAACGTTTTCGGCCAGGGAAACCGCGCGAACGCGACGATCGGCCGGGCCGTGCAGCTCATCGTGCGCAACGTTGGCGGTGGCAAGCCCGGCGAGGTCGACCGCTGCGCCATGGGCCACCCTGGCAAGTACACCTTCTGCTTCCCCGAACTCGAGGAGCGCACGAACTGGGAGCCGCTCCACGTCGAGCGCGGCTTCCAGCGGGAAGAGAGCACCGTCACAGTGTTCGCGGGCGGTGCGCCCACTCCGATCATCGACCAGCTTTCACGCGACGCGAAGTCCTTGGCCACGAGCTACGGGCTTGCGCTCGCCCCGGTCAGCCACCCAAAGGCCTACAACTACGGCGAAATCGTGGTCGCCGTCACCCCAGAACACGTCGACACGTTCGCGAAAGACGGCTGGACGAAGGACCAGATCCGGGCCCGCATCCAAGAAGTGACGGCCAAGCCCGTCCGTGAGTTGATGCGCGACGAATTCTGCGCCGAGGGCATCCCACAAGATGTCGCACAGCGGATCGGCCTCGACACCAAGCTCTCGAAGTTCCGCGACCCGAAGTCGATCTACTTTGTGGTCGCGGGTGGCGAAGCGGGGAAGTGGGGCGCGTACCTCTGCGGCTGGGTGAGCGGGCCGATGGGAAGCATCATGACCACGGTGAAGATCGACGATTAGCCGGCCGCGCGCTCCCGCCGGAGGAGCGCGACGGCCGCCTCGATCCCCGCGAGCCCGAAGCCCGAGATGACGCCGCGGCAGGCCGCGCTCAGCGGCGAATCGCTCTCGCCGTCCCAGCGCTCGCTGCGGACTTCGATCACGGGGCGGCCACCCTGCTTCACGGCGCCCGCAATGATCATTCGGTTCGTCTCTGGCACGAGGTCGCTGAGCAGGACGACTGCGTCAGCGGGCGCGCCGAGGGCCGCGAGCACGTCCTGAAACGTGCGGTAGCCGCGTACCTTGACGGCCGGGTCGCTCACGGCGTCGTGGGCGATCTCCTGGGGGACGATGACGAGGATCTCCATGGCCGCGAGTCTACAGCCCGCCGCCGTAGACCGGGGCATCGGCCGTGATGCCCTTGGCGTAGAGGTCGGCGATCGCCGCGTCGCTCAGCCCGAGGAGGCCCGCGAAGACGTCACGATTGTGCTCGGCGAACCGGGGCGCGTGGAAGGCCGGGGGTGGCGGCGTCTTTTCGAACCGCCAGGGATAACCCGGGAAGGGGAACGTCCCCGCCTCGGGATGCCGGATGCGGACGAAGAAGTCGCGGTCGTTGAGATGGTTGTCGGTCACGATCTCCCAGTTCGCCATCACCGGGGCGGCCGGCACTCCGGCCGCTTGGAGCGCAGCCGCAGCGTGGTTGTGGTCGAGCGTGGCCGACCAGGCCCGAATCGCGGCGTCGATTTCCGCGCTCGCAGCCCGGCGCCCATCCGCGGTCGCGAAGCGCGAGTCCGCCGCCCACTGCGGTCGGCCGAAGACGCCGCAGAGCGCGCCCCAATCACGGTTGTCCCGGACGGTGAGCGCGAGCCAGCAGTCCTTCCCGAAACTCGGATAGACATCCTGGGGGGCGAAGTCGGGCGAGCGGTTGGCGCGCGGCTCGGGGAGGACTCCCGAGGTCGTGTATTCAAGAAGGGGCTGGGCGAAGAAGCCGCCGACCGCTTCGAGCAGCGACATGTCGATCCACTGGCCACGGCCCGAGCGGCGGCGGCCATGGAGCGCAGCGAGCACCGCCACCGTCCCGTGGTTGCCGGTCACCGGGTCGGCGTAGAACGTGCCAGTGCCGAAGTACTCGCCCGGCCCGTAACCAAGCAAGCTCGCGAGCCCGCTCGATGTCTCGATATTTGAGCCGTAGGCCGAGTAGTTGCGCTCCGGGCCGGTCGCGCCGTAGCCAGCCATCGAACACATCACGATTTCGGGGTTCACCGCGGCCAGCGCCGCGTAGTCGAGGCCGAGGTTGCCCATCACCCGCGCAGCGTTGTTTTCGATGACCGCGTCGGCGCGCTTCACGAGCTCCAAGAAGACGGCCTTCCCATCCGGCTTCGAGAGATCGAGGCAGATCGTGCGCTTGTTCCGGTTGAGCTTGTTGCAGTAGGCGCTGCGGTTGTCGTGCTCGGGCCAGAGGTCGTCGGCGACGGCGACGAGCCCGCGGGTCGCGGGCTTGGTCGCAAGCTCGACCTTGATCACGTCTGCGCCGAGGTCGGCGAGGTGGCGGCCGCCAATTGGCCCTGCCCAGTTCGCAGTGACTTCGATGACGCGCAGGTCGGCAAGCGGGCCGGCGCGGCGCTCCGAGGGCGAAACGTGGCCCGCGTGAGGCCAGTCCGAGGCGCGGGCGGCGGCGTTCGACCAGGCAAACCCGGGCGCCAGCACGTCTGACGTGTGCTCGCCAAGCTTCGGGGCAGGGCCGTCGACTTCGCAGGGCGTGCCGGTGAGCTTGTAGGGGAAGCCTGGCGCAGCGAACGGCAGACCGCCAGCTTCGACGCTGCCGTGCCAACCGCGCGAGCCCAGTTGGAGGCTGTTCGCGACATCGGCCATCGTGTTCACGGGGCTCATGGCGATGCGCAGCTCTTGGCCAGCGTGGTAGATCTCCTGCTTCGTGCGCGTCTTCGCCCACTCGGCGAAGGCCGCGAGGATCTCCGGGAAGCGCGCCCACCAGTTCGCCGGCAGGAGCAGCGACTCGTCCTCCAGCAGGTCGAAGCGCTCAATCAGCGCGAACAGGTTCGGATACGGCACAAGGTTGAAGAGGAAGATGTACCCATCCGCGCACGGGACGTAGAGGCTGCCCGTCCGCCGCTGGACCTGGCCCTGATGCGTCCACATCGTCGTCAGCCAGGAGTGGTCGCTGAGCACCGCCTCTTGGTGCGAAATTTCGACGCACTGGCCGGGTTGGCCGTTGCGGACCGCCCGGAGGCCGGCGAGCGCGGCCGTCGCGGCGTGGAGGCCCGCATGGAAGGCGGCTTGGTGGCCCTGCAAAGCGATCGGTTCGCGGGCGGGATCACCGGCGAAGTAGTGGTAGCCGCCGGTCGCCCACTCGGTGAGCTCGCTCGCCTCCCAGCTCGCACGCGGCCCGCTCCGGCCGTAGGGCGTCAACGAGATCACGACGGCGCGTGGGTTCGCGGCCGCCGCCGCTGCCTCGATCGCGTCTGCCGCTAGGCCGCGCTCGGAGTGGAGGATGATGTCCGCGTGCGCGAGCAAGGCTTTCGTCTCAGGAGCGGCGCCGGCCGCGACGACGCCCTTCTTGCCCGCGTTGAGCCAATTGAAAAACGCGCTTTCGCCGCCGGCGAGCGGGCGTTCGCCACGAAGCCAATCGCCGCCTTCGGGCTCGACCTTGATCACCTGAGCCCCGAGGTCCGACAAGAGCCGGCCGCAGTACGGCCCAGCGACACCCGTCGCCAGCTCAACGACAACAACATCCGAGAGCGGCCGACCGGCCATGGCAGTCCCCCGAGGCAGCAGTTGCGACAGTCTAGCCTCGGGGTGCGGTGTGTCACCTTGGGGTTTAGGCTGTGGCAATGCGCATGCAGCACGTCTGTCTGATGGAGTTGGGCTACGACACCCGGTTCACGTTTGTGAATCCCGGAGCGAGCCATGAGGGGTCGGGGTATGGCGAAGGCGAGGGCTCGTGTCAGGGGCCGCGGCTCAACGGCACGGTCCGCTGGGTGAGCCACGCGCGGCGGCGGGGCGACGGCCTGATGGAGCCCGAGGGCGAAGGCATCGTCTTCACGAACGACGGCGCTGAGGTCCTCTTCCGCTTCCAGGGCCGGGCTGTCACCACGAAGCGCGCCGACGGCAGCGAACGCGGTGGCCAGCTGCTGCACATCACCTTCGAAACGGGCGCGGAGCCGTATGCCTGGATGAACGGCGCGATGTGCATCGCGGAGGGGGTCGTCGACCCCGGCAGCCTGCGCCTCGTGCTCGGCGTGCATCAGTGCCTCAACGAGATGATCGAGAAGATGCCTTAGGGCGAGCAGGCGGGTTGATGCGTTGATGCGTTGACGGATTGATGCGCAGGTTAAGGCACGTCCGCGGCGGTGGCCCGCGGGTTGCTCACGGCGCGACAATGCGGCCATGAGCATTGTTTCCACGTCCTATGGCCAGGTTTCCGGAGCTGCCAACGGCAGCATCACCGTCTACAAGGGTATCCCGTTCGCCGCGCCCCCCGTCGGCGACCTTCGCTGGAATGCTCCGCAACCGCCAGCGTCGTGGGCCGGCGTCCGCGATGGCGCCGCCTATGGCCCCTCCGCCATGCAGCCGGTGACCCCGGGCGCGACTGGCATCGGGATTACCACCATCCCCGGCGAGATGAGCGAAGACTGCCTCTACCTCAACATCTGGACGCCCGCGACGAGCGGCAAGCGGCCCGTGATGGTCTGGATCCATGGCGGCGCGTTCGTTGTTGGCTCCGGCTCACAGGCGCTCTACGAAGGCGCACCGCTCGCGGCCCGCGGCGACGTGGTCGTCGTGACGGTCAACTATCGGATGGGGGCGTTCGGCTTCCTTCCGGGCAAGTCGCTGTTCGGCGAGGCGTTCCCCGGCACGGGCAACGAGGGCATCCTCGACCAGATCGCCGCGCTCCGCTGGGTGCGCGACGAAATCGCCAACTTCGGCGGCGACCCGGACAACGTGACGATCTTCGGCGAGTCGGCGGGCTCGATCAGCATCTCGGCCATCCTCGGCGCGCCCTCGGCGCGGGGCCTCTTCCACAAGGCGATCCTCCAGAGCGGCTCGGCGAACATCGTTTACCCGAAGGAGCGCGGCGACCGGATGGCCCGCCAGTTCCACGAAGCCGCGGGCAGCCCGTCGTTCGAAGCCCTTCAGGCGATGTCAGCCGAGGAGCTGCTGGCGAAGCAAAATGCGATGACGGCCCAGCTCGGCGCTCCCGGCAAGCCGCAGTCGTTCGGCGAGGCGGCCTCGTGGGCGCCGATCGTCGACGGCGATGTCGTGCCCGTCTCGCCGTTCGACACCGTCGCCGACGGCGCCCACGCTGGCGTGCCGATCGTCATCGGGACGACCGCGGACGAGATGAAGCTCTTCCTCGCGGCCAACCCGGAGTTCTGGCAGCTCAAAGAGGCTGACCTCGAGGCCTGGGTCGGCGCCTGGACGCCGGGCCGCGCCAGCGCCGTCGCCGACGCCTACCGGTCCGCCCGCACGGCTCGCGGCGCGGCGACCACGCCCGCCGAGATCTACGCCGCGGTCGCGACCGACGGCGCATTCCGCGCCGGGGCGATGCGCCTCGCGGAGGACCAGGCCGCGCATGCACCGGTGTACGCCTACCTCTTCACCTGGAAGGCGGCGATGCTCAACGGGATGCTCGGCGCCTGCCACGCGATCGACCTGCCGTTCGCGCTCGGGAACTACGCGATCCCCGGCATGGACCTCTTCACTGGCACGGGCGAGGGTGTGGCGAAGCTCGCCGGCGACGTGATGGACGCCTGGGCGGCCTTCGCGCGCACCGGCGACCCCAACCACGCCGGCCTGCCCGAATGGCCGCGCTTCGACGCCGCGCGCAAAGCCACGATGCACCTCGGCGCCGACTACCGCGTCGAAGACGCACCTATGGCCGCGGAGCTCACCTGCTGGGCGGATTGATGAAGTAACGGAGTGTCGGAGTGTCGGGGTGTCGGAGTAACGGAAGCAGCCGACGCTTTTTCCCACCCGTGTCACTCGGCGCTCCCTGCCATCACTCCGATACTCCGCTACCCCGTTACTCCGCTACTCCGATACCCGCGTCAGCGTCACCTTCCCCGTTCGTACAGTTCGGCGAGCCCTTCGAGGACCGTGTCCGTGAGCCGGAGGACGCGTTCGAGCGCGTCGACGGCGTCGTCGCTGCTCAGGCCCGACTCTGAGGCGATCTGCGCCGCGGTCTCTTCAAGCGAATAGCGCATCACGTTGAAGGTGCCGACCGCGGCCGTCAGCCCCACGCCCGCCGCAAGCAGCGTGCGGCCGTATTCGTGGCCGATCGTGCGGGCGTCCTCGGTGAATCGCTCGCCCTTCGCGCCGGTCGTGATGAAGCGGGCGAAGAGGTCGACGAGCTGGCGCCCGATCAGGCGGAGGCGTTCGCGAGCCTCCTCGCCAAAGCCTTCAAAGGCGGCGCGCGACGCGGGCTGCCGGTTGCTCGCGATCCGGCGCTTCGCCCGGGCGAGCGCGAGGTCGCTGATCCGGACGCTGTCCGAGGCGTCGGGCGCGGCCGGCGTCGTGACCAACTGGCGAAGGTCCTCCTCGGCGACGCGGCGGTGGCCGCCGCTCGTGCGATAGGAGCGGACCTGGCCTGCGTCGGCCCAGCGGCGCACGGTGGACTCGCTGACGCCGAGTTGCACGGCGGCCGCGCCGAGAGTGAGCCAGGTGGTCTTCGCGTCGCCTTCCATGGTGGAGAAACTTATCAAACTTGTCGCGCAAGCGCGATGGCAGTTAAGACGAGGCCCGCGAGGCCGGTGACCAGGGTCGCGACGCCGAGGGTCGAGCGCAGCCCACGGACCCCTGCACGCTCGGAAGCAGGTTCGAGGCGCGGGCCAACCTGGACGTACGCGGTAAGTAAGAGGATCGCCATCGCGTCCACGGCCCCAGCCACACTCGCAATCGAAGCGTGGACGAGCCACCCCGCGAGAGCCGCGCCAGCCGTCGCGATGAACCCAGCCGGGAACCCGTGGCCGTGACGCCGGAGCAACTCCACCGCTTCACATCGTACGCCTGCCACGATCCGTTTGGGGGCCTGGAACGCTCACCGTCGCCGCCGGAGCCGACGCCCCGCGACGGACGCCACGCTTCGGCGTATACTCGCCACGTCGTCCCCAGGACTGCGAGCGCCGGGCCCAACGGTCCCCCTTTCAGGGAAGTCGCGGCGCTACGCTGGACGGCTGCCGTGTGGCGGCGCCCCGCGGAAAAGGGCCCAAGCACCTTTGGAAGGAGGCTTGGGGCAATGACGTTCGTCCCGTCCTAGCTGGCACCCCGGCGTTTATCCGAACGCATCTCCGGAGGTGTCCTTTGGCGATCATCGGCATCGACCACGTCCAAGTCGCGATCACGCCCGGCGGCGAAGCCCAGGCGCGCGCCTTCTATGGCGGCCTCCTCGGCCTCCCCGAAGTCGCGAAGCCGCCGGCCCTGGCGGCGCGTGGTGGCTGCTGGTTCCAGGCGGGCCTGCAGCAGATCCATTGCGGCGTCGAACCCGCCGTCGCAGAAACGCGACGGCACCCGGGGCTCGCAGTCGATGACCTCGACGCCCTCGCAGCGCGGCTCGCAGCCGCCGGCCACCCGGTGACGCCCGACGACGGCATCCCGGGCGTCCGGCGCTTTCACTCCGTCGACCCCTTCGGGAACCGCCTCGAATTCGTCCAGCACATCCAAGACCAGACCGCGGGTTCGCCCGCGAGGAGGGATGGCAATTGAACCTGAACAGCTTTGCAACCCGCGCCTCGTTGCGCTCGGGCAACCGGACCTACACGTACTACTCGCTGGAAACGCTCCGCCAGCAGATCCCGAATGTCGGGAAGCTGCCGGTCTCGCTCCGCATCTTGCTCGAAAACCTGCTCCGCCACGAAGACGGACGGATAGCGACGAGCGAAGAGATCGAAGCGCTCGCCAACTGGCAGCCGAACAGCGGCGAAGACCGCGAAATCGCCTTTACACCCGCCCGCGTCCTCTTGCAGGACTTCACGGGCGTGCCCGTCGTCGTCGACCTCGCCTCGATGCGAGAAGCGGTCCGCAAGATGGGCGGCGACCCAAACAAGGTGAACCCGCTCCAGCCCGTCGACCTCGTGATCGACCATTCGGTCCAGGTCGATAGCTTCGGGCTCTCAGACTCGTTCCGGCTGAACGTCGAGCGCGAGTTCGAACGGAACGAAGAACGCTACAAGTTCCTCCGCTGGGGCCAGCAGGCGTTCAACAACTTCCGCGTCGTCCCGCCCGGGACGGGCATCGTCCACCAGGTGAACCTCGAGTACCTGGCGACCGTTGTCTTCCGGAAGGACGAGGACCGCGAGACCATCGCCTACCCCGACACGCTCGTCGGGACCGACTCGCACACGACGATGATCAACGGCCTCGGCGTGCTCGGTTGGGGCGTCGGCGGCATCGAAGCTGAGGCTGCGATGCTCGGACAGCCCGTCTCGATGCTCATCCCCGAAGTGGTCGGCTTCAAGCTCACCGGCAAGTTGCCGGAGGGCGCGACCGGCACGGACCTCGTCCTCCGCGCGACCCAGATGCTCCGCGCAAAGGGCGTCGTCGGGAAGTTCGTCGAGTTCTATGGGACCGGGCTGACGCAGCTCTCGCTCGCGGCCCGCGCCACGATCGCGAACATGGCGCCCGAATACGGCGCGACGATGGGCTTCTTCCCAGTCGACGACGAGACGTTGAACTACCTCCGCTTCAGCGGCCGCGACGAGTCGCTCGTCCAGCTCGTTGGGGACTACGCGAAGGCGCAGGGCATCTTCCGCACGGACGCGACGCCGGACCCGGTGTTCTCCGACACCCTGGAGCTCGACCTCGGCGAGGTCGAACCCGCGATCGCCGGGCCGAAGCGCCCGCAGGACCGGATCAACCTGCGCGAGGCGAAGGCGAACTGGGACAAGAACGGGATCACGATGACCCCGGAGGAGAACCGCAACAAGACGGTCGCGGTGGACGGCTTCAGCCTCGCCCAGAGCGCCGTCGTCATCGCGGCGATCACGAGCTGCACGAACACGTCGAACCCCGAGGTGATGCTCGCGGCCGGCTTGGTGGCGAAGAAGGCGGTCGAAAAGGGGCTGAAGACACCCCCGTGGGTGAAAACGAGCCTCGCGCCCGGCTCCCAGGTCGTCACCGACTACCTCGACCACGCGGGCGTTTCGCCGTATCTCGACCAGCTCGGCTTCAGGCTGGTGGGCTACGGTTGCACGACCTGCATCGGGAACAGCGGCCCGCTCGACGAGCGGATCACCGCCGCGATCAAAGAGAACGACCTCGTCGCCTGCGCCGTGCTGAGCGGCAACCGGAACTTCGAAGGCCGCGTGAACCCCGACACGAAGGCGAACTACCTCGCCTCGCCGCCGCTCGTCGTCGCCTACGCGCTTGCCGGGCGGATGGATTGGGACCCATATGCGGAGCCGATCGGCCAGGGGACAGCCGGCCCGGTGTTCCTTCGGGACATCTGGCCGACTCAGGCCGAAGTCGCCGACGCCGTCCGCAATCACGTGCTCTCGGACATGTTCCGCAGCCGCTACGCCGACGTCTTCAAGGGCCCGGCGGAGTGGCAAGAGCTCGAAACCCCAACCGGCGACCTCTACGAATGGGATAGCTGGTCGGCCTACATCAAGAACCCTCCGTACTTCGAGAACCTGCAGACTACGCCGCCGCCCGTCCGGGACGTGAACCGCGCCCGCGTGCTGCTGATGCTCGGGGACTCGATCACGACCGACCACATCTCGCCCGCCGGCAACATCAGCCCGACGAGCTCGGCCGGGATCTACCTCCGCGAGATCGGCGTCTCGCCGGAGGATTTCAACCAATACGGCGCGCGCCGCGGCCACGACGAGATCATGGCCCGCGGCACCTTCGCCAACATCCGCCTCAAGAATCTGCTCGCGCCGGGGACGGAAGGCAGCGTCTCGGTCCACCTGCCCGATGGCGAACAGGGCTCGGTGTATTACATCGCCCAGCGGTACAAAGGCGAGCGCGTCCCCGCGATCGTGCTCGCGGGGAAGGAATACGGCTCCGGCTCGTCGCGGGACTGGGCGGCGAAAGGCCCAGCGCTGCTCGGCATCCGCGCCGTCATCGCCGAGAGTTACGAGCGGATCCACCGCTCGAACCTCGTCGGGATGGGCATCTTGCCGCTGCAGTACCTTCCCGGCGAGAACCGCGAGAGTCTCGGCCTCACCGGGCGCGAGACGTATGACATCAGCGGGGTCGCCGACGAGCTGAAGCCGCACAAGCGGATGACGGTGAAGGCCACCGACGACGACGGCGCCGTGACCACCTTCGAGGCGATCTGCCGGATCGATACGCCCGTGGAAATCGACTATTACCGGAACGGCGGCATCCTGCAGTACGTGCTGCGCCAACTGCTTCGGGACTAGACAACACCAGCCCAGCCCGCCGTCTCGGCGGGCCGGGCCCACTCCAACGAACATCGCGCCCGCTGGAAGGCGCCAAAGGAGAACCGCACCCCATGGCCAAGATCAAAGTCGTGAACCCGGTCGTCGAGATGGACGGCGACGAGATGACCCGCATCATCTGGCAGTTCATCAAGGACAAGCTCATCCTCCCGTACCTCGACATCACGCTTGAGTACTACGACCTCGGGATGGAGCACCGCGACGCCACCAACGACCAGGTCACGATCGACTCCGCAGAGGCGACGAAGAAGCACGGCGTCGCCGTGAAGTGCGCCACCATCACGCCCGACGAAGAGCGCGTCGAAGAGTTCAAACTCAAGCAGATGTGGAAGTCGCCGAATGGGACGATCCGCAACATCCTCGGCGGCGTCGTCTTCCGCGAGCCGATCGTCTGCTCGAACATCCCCCGGCTCGTACCTGGCTGGAAGAAGCCGATCGTCATCGGCCGCCACGCGCACGGCGACCAGTACCGCGCGACCGACTTCGTCGTCCCCGGCCCCGGCAAAGTCACCATCACCTACACACCCGATGGCGGCGGCGAACCCGTCGTCCGCGAAGTCGCCAAGTTCACCGGCGGCGGCATCGCGATGGGCATGTACAACTACGATGACTCGATCCGCGACTTTGCCCGCGCCTCGCTGCGCTACGGCCTCAATCGTGGCTGGCCTGTCTACCTCTCGACAAAGAACACGATCCTGAAGGCCTACGACGGGCGCTTCAAAGACCTCTTCCAGGAGATATTCGAGGCCGAGTTCAAGAAAGACTTCGACGCCAAGGGCATCACCTACGAGCACCGACTGATCGACGACATGGTCGCGCAGGTGCTGAAGTGGGAAGGCGGCATCGTCTGGGCCTGCAAGAACTACGACGGCGACGTGCAATCCGACACCGTGGCCCAGGGCTACGGCTCGCTCGGGCTGATGACATCGGTCCTGCTCACGCCGGACGGCAAGACCGTCGAAGCCGAGGCGGCGCACGGCACGGTGACGCGCCACTATCGCCAGCACCAGCGCGGTGAAAAGACGTCGACCAACCCGATCGCGTCGATTTTCGCTTGGACGCGCGGCCTCGCGCATCGTGGCAAGCTCGATGGGACGCCAGACCTGATCAAGTTCGCGGAGACGCTGGAAGCGGTCTGCGTCGAAGCCGTCGAGGGCGGGGAGATGACGAAGGACCTCGCGATCCTGATCGACAAGAACGCGCCGTTCCTGACGACAGAGGACTTCCTCGGCGCGTTGGACCGGCGTCTTCAAGCGAAAATGGCGGCCTGGTAGGGCAGCAACCGCAGTGCATCGAACGAGGAGAGCCCCGAATCGGGGCTCTCCTTCATTGGCCGACCACCGTGCCGCCGCACCCCGAGGGGAGAAAGCGCCTCGGGTCGTTCCGGGTCCGTCATCACGATATGATGACACCGTGCGCACCATCGTCGACCTCACCGACGACCAACTCGCCGCCCTGAAGGCCTACTGCGACCGCGAGCGCGTCTCCCGCGCCGAGGCCGTCCGCCGCGCGGTGGACGCCCTCGTCTGCCAAGACCCGCGCGAGCGCCGCGACGCCGCCCTGGATGCGGCCTTCGGTGCGTGGAAGGACCGCAACATCGACGCGCTGGAGTATGTCCGCGCACTGCGCGAGGAGTGGGAGCGCTGAACGCACGGCGCGTCATCATGGTATGATGACGCCATGCGCACCATCGTCGACCTCACCGACGACCAACTCGCCGCCCTGAAGGCCTACTGCGGCCGCGAGCGCGTCTCCCGCGCCGAGGCCGTCCGCCGCGCGGTGGACGCCCTCGTGTGCCAAGACCCGCGCGAGCGCCGCAAGGCGGCCATCGCCGCTGCGTTCGGGATGTGGAAGGACCGAAACATCGACGCGATGGACTACCTCGCTGAACTGCGTACCGAGTGGGAGCGGTGAACGCCTGTGCTGACAGCGTGATAATCATCGATACCCTGAACGGCGTCGCCCCGGCCGAGTCGGCGCTCGACCCCTTCGAGCACGTCTACATCAGCGTGGTCACCTGGGTCGAAGTGATGGCGGGCGTCCGTGGTCCCGCCGAACGCGCGCGAGCCGAGGTGCTCCTCAGCGGGTTCCAGGTAGTGAGCCTTGACTCTGCCATCGCCCGAATCGCCGCCACGATCCGGCAGGAACTCCGGCTCAAGTTGCCCAATGCAGCGATTCTCGCCACGGCGCGGCACCTCGGGGTCCCACTCCTCACCCGCAACACCAAGGACTTCGACCCGGCCGACCCGGCAATCGTGGTGCCCTACACGCTCTGATGGAGCCAGCCACGCTGTAGAATCCGCGGCAACCGCCGATCACGCGCGAGGTGAAGCCCCATGTCTCCAGAACCGTTCCGCGTCGCCATCGCCCAGGATGCGATCGACGACCTCCGCGCCCGCCTCCGCCGCACGCGTTTCCCGCGTGACTTCGCCAACGAGCAGTCCACCTATGGGATGCAACGGGCGTACATCGAGCCCTTCCTCAACACGTGGCTGCAAGCAGACTGGCGCGAAACCGAAGCGGCGATCAACGCCTTCGCGAACTACGGCGTCGTGCTCGACGGCGTCCCCATCCACTTCATCCATGAGCGCGGCAAGGGCCCGAACCCGATGCCCCTGATCCTCACCCACGGCTGGCCCTGGAGCTTTTGGGACTTCCGCGAGGCGATCCGGCCGCTGACCGACCCCGCGGCGTTTGGCGGCGATGAGCGCGACGCCTTCGATGTCATCGTCCCGTCGCTCCCTGGTTTCGGCTTCTCGTCGCCGCTCGAAGTCGACCAGGTCAGCGCCTGGAAGACGGTGCCCCTTTGGGATCGGTTGATGCGCGAGGTCCTCGGCTACAAGCGCTACGCCGCCGCCGGGGGAGACTTCGGCGCTATGATCACGATGCAACTCGGGCAGCACTTCCCAGATGTGGTCCGCGGCGTCTACCTCACGATGGCTTCCGCGCCTCGGGCCGCCCGGCCGCCGGAAACGCCCCCGCCGACCACGCTTCGCCAACTCCTCGGGCTGATCGACGGCCCTACAAGCCGCCTCAAGCGCGAGGACTTCGGCCCCGAAGAACAGCACTGGTTCGACAACCTCGAAACGCGCTGGGTAGATGCGCTCGCGCACGTCGCCGTGCACACCACCGACCCTCAGGGCATCGCCTTCGCCCTTCACGACTCGCCGGCCGGGCTCGCGAGTTGGCTCGTCGAACGGCGGCGGCGCTGGAGCGACAACGACGGCAACGTCGAACAGGCCCTCTCGCGCCAATTCCTGATCGACCTCGTGAGCATCTACTGGTACACGGAAACGTTCTTCACGACGGCTCGCTGGTATTGGCACACCTTTCGCAGCGGCCCGGCGCCAGTGGCCGACCCGGAGCGCGCGCGCACGGTCCCCGTCGGGATCGCCGTCTCCCCCAAGGACCTGGTGTACACCCCGCGCCGGATCATCGAGGCGAACGCGAACTTGGTGCACTGGACGGAGCACCCTCGCGGGGGCCACTTCGGCCCCGCCGAGGAGCCCGAACTGTTCATCGGCGACGTGCGCGCCTTCTTCCGGCGACTGCGATAAGCGCGAGCGATGCCCTATCATGAAAAGGCGCGGCTGTAGCTCAGTGGATTAGAGCATCTGTCTTCGGAACAGAGGGTCGGGGGTTCGAATCCCTCCAGCCGTACCAATTCACCGAAAACCGCCCCGATTGGCGACAACCCTCGGACAACCTCAGGACAACGGCGTTGCAATCGCCGCGAACGGACATCAACGACCCTCGCGCGGCCCCCTTGGGAGGAAGATTGAAGGACGGACTTCGACCGCTGTAGAGTGCGATCGGCGTGGAGGGCGCGGTTGGCTAGGTGTAGTTCTCGCGGGCGTTGTTTACAGGCGGGACGCCGGCGGCAGGTTGCCGATGGCAGTGTGAGGGCGGGCGAAGTTGTAGTCATCGAGGAATGGCCGGAGAGAGGCTAGCCGTTCCTG
>JBJXFX010000073.1:0-49008 GCA_046152925.1 Dehalococcoidia bacterium | reverse complement strand
AATCGATGGCGCGGGATCTGATCTGTGAATGCTCCGACGTGGAGTGCCGGAGTCTCGTGCAGCTCACGCTGGCCGAGTTCGATGCCCAGGCGGGGCCGATCCTCGCCGAGGGGCACGCACGTTAGCTCCGCGGCAGCCCGTAGACGCTGCGGATCGACTCGCCGCCATCGAAGCGCGCCTGGATCGAGCGCATCGTCTGCATCGCTTCGGGGGTGGTCGCGACGCTTTGGAAGAGGCGCTGCTCGTTCGCCAAGGCGTCCGTCAGGCTCATGTCATCGTTGCCGTTGAGGATCTGCTTCAGCGCGGCCAGGGCCTTCGGCGGCCGCGAAGCCAGCTCCTTCGCCCAGCGGAGCGCCACCTCGACCGACTTGCCGGCGGGCACAACCTCGTTGACCCCGCCCAACTCGTACACGCGGCGCGCGGTGAACGGCCGGCCAAGCATCACGAGCTCCGCGGTCGCGGTCCGGCCGATCAGCCGGGCGACGCGGCTGGTGCCGCCGATGCCCGTCGTGAGCGCGATCTGGACCTCAGGCTGGCCGAACAGCGCCTGCTCTTCGGCGATGCGCAGGTCGCAGGCCCAGCCCAGCTCGGCGCCGCCGCCGGAGCAGTCCCCCGAGACCGCCGCGATGGTTACGACATCCGTCTTCCCGATCTCGAACAGCGCGTTGTACCAGGCCATCCCGGCGCCCGTGGTCGGCTTGCCCTCGATCCCGTCGGCGAGGTCCTGGAGCCACGCGTGTTCGAACCAATGTCCGGGTACGCCGGAGGCGAGCACGGTGACGCGCGCCCCGGCCTCGCGGGCCTCCTTCATCGTGGCGGCGAGCTCGCCGATCCCCTTCCACGAGCCGTGGTTGTTGATCGCCGGGTTGGACATGGTGACGAGGGCAACGCCCTCCGACGGTGTGGACAGGGTAACGAATTCGGCCATGACGAAGGCTCCAAGTCGGTTCTGGGGCCCGGAGTATCACCGGACTCGGGGCGAAAGCCAAGCGCTGCACTCAGGGACGTGTCATGGCCTCCGCGATGGCCACGAGCTCGGCCTCCGGGACACCATCACCGGTGAGGACAACCAGGATGCCGTCCTTCCACCAGTAGAGGTCGAGGTGTGGCGCCGCGCCGGCGAGGTGGCCGGTGGTGGCGCCGATCGCGACGTCCGAATCAGACGGCCGGGGCTGCGGACGGTCGGCCCGCTTCGCCTGCGCGACTTTCAGCTGCTGCACGTCGCCGGAAGGGATCTCCCTGCGGTAGTGGACGAAGAACCCGGTCGGCTCGTCTCCGTCTAACGTCTCCGACTCGGTGGTCACCGCCTCGAAACCCTCGGGGACGGCGTCGAGCGGGAGAAATCCGAGCGGCACGTCGACCTTGACGCCGCCGGCGGGGCCTGAGCTGGAGGTGCCGGACACCGGCGCGAGCGCCCATCCTTGAAGCGCCGCCGTCTCGGTGAAACCTGCAGGCGGGACGAACGTCAGAAGCTTCCGGTCCGGTCGCCAGGCAGGGTCGAACCGCGTCACCACCGCGTTTACCCTCGAGTGTTTCGTGGTCAACGCGAACCGGAGGAGGACCCACGCAGACTCGTCGACGTAGAGCGTGCCCGATCCGTCCGGCTGATCGACTCCGTTCTCGTCGGAGGACGTGCCGACCGGGCTGAACTCGAAGACCGTCACCGGTCTGCCGAGGATCACCGACGAGCCTACGGCCTCGAAGCGGAATCCGGCCTGGCCCTGGCCGAACATCTGCGCGAGGTTGGCCCGCGAAGACACCGGCGGGATAGGCCCCAACGTGAAGCCGCCTCCTGGGTAGAGCAAAGCCGTGTCGGGGAAATCCGGGAGCGGCGACCGCGAGTAGGTCTTGGTCTGGCTGTTGGCTGACCAATAGCCATCGTCGTTCGACACGACCAGCAACGTTCCGCGGTCGATGATCGGGTCGAGCCGGTCGATTTCCCAGCGGTAACGGTCGTTGTCCCGGTAGGACCAGCGCAGCTCCGAAACGTGGCGGACGGCTGGCGAGGCTATCCCGGCGCCCGGGAGGCTCGTGCCGATCGTCACGGCGTCGATGGTCTCCTCGACTTCGATCCGCGCTTCGAGCGTGAATGGGGCAACGAGGGGCTGCTCCTTTGCATCCGAGGACAGGCTCAGGGCAACCAGGATCGCCCCGACGGCAATGGCCGTCGCTGCCGCGCCACCTGCGACCCACTTGATCGCTGGCAGGGCCGCTAGGCCCCGCACGAGCCCGCCCACGCGGTGAGCCGGCCGCCGGCGCCAGCGATAGTACGCAGCGATCTCTTCCCGCGAGCTCAGCCCGAGCTTGGTCAGGATCTCGCTGACGTTCCACTTCGCGCCGTCGAGCGTTATGTCGAACTGGGTCGCGATCTCGGGGTTCGTCCGTCCCTCCGCGACGAGCCGCATCACCTCGCGCTGGCGGGCATTGAGCTGATTTTCCTGCGCTTCTGCTGCTTTGTAGTCCACGACGACGGTGTTCATTCGGTCTTCGACGGTAGGCAAAACGCGTGCCGAAGTCACTACCCGATGCAACGGTTCACAAGAGCGCATGGCGTACCGACGCCGGTACCAACAAGGCCCGCACAATCGGCGGGCCTTGTTGGTAGATGGATGTGGGGAGGCCGCGGGCTACGCGGGGATAAGCTCCGCGACCGGCTTGATGTTCACCGGGATGCCGCTCTGCCAGGACATGCCCGTGTAGGGCTCCCAGTGCTCGTCGAGGTTCGTCAGGCGGTTCGTCGGCGAACCGATCGTGCGCACCTTGCGGTCGTGCTCCGGCGTGTCGCCCCAGGCGTGTGACATCGAGATGACGCCGCTCGGCACGTCGTCGGTGCCCTGGACGACGCCGAGGATGGCGGCCCGGTCCGATTCGATCTCGATCACGTCGCCGTCGTTCAAGCTCAACTCGCGCAGGTCGAGCGGGTTCATGAAGGCGTGGTTCGTCGTCAGGCCCTTCGCGATGATCTGCGGGTTGTCCCGGACCGAGGAGTTGTTCACATCGCGGGTGCGGCGGCTAATCAGGCGGTGGCTGAACTCCCGGTCCTCGGTGTAGCCACCGTGACTGGTGATCGGCTCACTGCGGACGGCCCGCAGCTCGGCAATCACGTCTTCGTGACCAGCTTGGAGGCGGCGGCTGTTTTCGGCCTGACGGCCCTGCACTTTGACGTCCGCCGGCCACACCTTGCCGCCGCTGTGCTTCCGGATCTCGCTCAGCGGGATGCGGGAGCCGACGGTCAGCAGGTCGAGGATGTCGTCGGACTTGGGCTTCTTGTCCATCGGGATGGCGCCGCCGGGGAGGACGATCTCGGTGCCGAGCCGCTTGGCGATGCCCCAGAAGAACTCCCACTCTTCGATCACGTCAAAGTCGGGCTCGATCAGCGCGGGGGCGTAGTGGGTGTACGGGATCGGGAACCAGGTGTCCGCCAGCAGCGGGATGTCGGGGCGCTCGAGGCACTGCTTCCCGGCGATGACGTAGTGGCACATCTTCGCCGTGGCCGACATGCGGACATCAATCGCCACGTTGAGTTCGAGCGCCTTCATCGCCTCGATCGTCTTGAGCTGATCCGGCCAGGCCACGACCGGGTTGCCCGCGATGGAGATGAGCGCCTTCACCTGGCCTTCGCCCGGAGTCAGGATCTCGTCGGCGAGCACCGTCGTCGGGATGTCGCCGTTCGGCATGTAGGCGCCGATGCCTTCCTTGATGCGGCTGCGGGCGCCGAGCGCCGGGACGGCGCCGCCACCCATCACTTGCGCGTGGCGCGCCGGCGCGGCCGTGAGCGTCCCGGGGTTCGCGACCGGCTCGCCCTCGCGCTGGTAGCGGCCACAAAGGGTGTTCAGCGTCACGATCAGCTGTTCCGAGAGGTTCGAGCGCGGCGACATCGAAGGGCCCGTGCCAGACGTGGCCTGGCCGCGCTTCGCCTCGGCGAACATGTGGGCGGCCTGGATGACGTGCTGCGCGGGGACGCCCGTGCGCTCTTCGACGTAGTCCGGGGTAAAGTCATCGACCGCGGCCTTCAGCTCCTCGACGCCATCGACGTACGCGGCAATGAAGTCCCCGTCGTAGAGACCCTCGGTCAGCAGCACGCGGATGATGCCCGCGATCAGGGTCGGGTCCTCGCCGGGCCGCACCTGCAGGTGGAGGTCGGCGCGCTTGGCGACTTCGCTCTTGCGCGGGTCGACGACGATGAGCTTGAGGCCGCGCTTCTTCGCATCCTGAATGCGCTTCCACGGGTTGTAGGCGGGGAACTTCGAGCCCGCGAACATCGAGACGACCGGGTTGCAGCCGACCATCATCATCACGTCCATCGAGTCGAACGGCTGGTCGCCGCCGGCCCAAATGCCGTGGCGCATCATGGCGATGGCCTTGCCCGGCTGATCGATGCTGGCGCTGTTGTAAAAGGACGGGGAATCGAATCCCGTGTGCCAGGCGCGGACGAGCGTAAGGATGCCCGCGTAGAGGTAGGCGTACGTGCCGTTGTAGGTCGCGACCGCGCGGCCGCCGTCGCGGGCGATGATCTCCTTCAGCTTGGCGGCGATTTCGTCCATCGCCTGCTCGCTGCTGATCGGCTGGAACGACCCGTCGGGCATCCGCTTGAGCGAGCTGCGCAGGCGGTCCGGGTGGTTGTGCGCCTCGGGAATGGCGCGGCCCTTGATACAGGTGTAGCCACCGAAGACCGGGTCGTCGGCGTCGCCGCGGACCTCGATCACCTTGTTGTCTTCGATATCGACGTCAATCGCGCAGAACGCGTGGCACATCCGGCAAAACGACTTCTTGGTCTCCACAACCATCGTGTCCCTCCAAGCTGTTAGCTGAGCGGCCAGATTCTACCATGAGAGGACGGCCCAATGGGCCACCGCTTGCGGCCCATCTGGCCCGGCCCGCCGGGCGCTACGGTTTCAAGCCGCCGTACCTGGTAGGCTGATCCTTTCTTACTTCGAGGCGTCTGAATGGTTGATGCGCGAGACATTCGGCAACACTTGGCGGGGCTGGTGGCCCAAGCTGTCGCCGCGGCGATTGCCGCGGGCGACCTTCCGGATGTGCCCACCCCGGACGACACCATCGAGCGCCCAAAGGACCCCACCAAGGGCGACTTTGCCTGCACCCTGGCGATGCGGCTGGCACGCGCCGCTATGCGCCCGCCCCTGCACGTAGCCCAGGCCGTCGCGAAGCACTTCCCCGCTGACGCAGCGATCGAGGCGCCCGAAGTCGCGCCGCCGGGCTTCCTCAACATCCGGCTCTCTCCGGCGTTCCTGCAGTCGCAAGTCGAGGAGACGATCCGGCTCGGGCCGTCGTACGCCGATGTCCGCACCGGCGCCGGGAAGATGGCCCAGGTCGAGTTTGTCTCGGCCAACCCTACGGGCCCGCTGCATGTCGGCAACGGTCGCGGAGCGGCGATCGGCGATGCCCTCGCTTCCGCACTCGGGGCGGCTGGGTACGAGGTGGAGCGCGAATATTACGTCAACGACGCCGGCACGCAGACCGACACGTTCTCGGACACACTCTACGCGCGCTACCAACAGCTCTTCGGGCGCGACACGCCGATCCCGAGCGACGGCTACCCCGGCTCCTACATGATGGACCTGGCGCAGGAGATCAAAGAGGCGAGCGGCGATGCGTTCCTCCGGGCGGAGGGCGCCCCCTGCCCGCCCGAGCTCAACGCCATCGGCATCGAGCTGATGGTCAAGAACATCCGGCGCTCACTCGATGCCTTTGGCGTCCGCTACAACCATTGGTTCAGCGAAAAGTCGCTCTACGACCGTGAGGGCATCTCCGAGTCGGCCCTCGGGATCCTCCGGGAGGCGGGCCAGCTCGTCGAACGCGAAGGCGCGACCTGGTTTACCTCCAGCGGGCTCGGCGAGGAAAAAGACAACGTCGTGATCCGCTCGGATGGGCGCCCAACCTACTTCGCGAGCGACATCGCGTATCACTACGACAAGTTCGTCCGGCGCGGCTTCAGCCTCGTCGTGGACGTTTGGGGTGCGGACCACCACGGCCACGTGAGCCGCGTGAAGACCGCGACCCGCGCTGTTGGCGGCGATGCCGACGGCCTCCACGTGCTCCTCTACCAGCTCGTCACGCTCAAGCGCGGCGCCGAAATAGTCCGGCTTTCGAAGCGCAGCGGCGAAATCATCACGCTCGACGAGCTCATCGACGAGGTGGGCAGAGATGCGGCCCGCTTCTTCTTCTTGCTCCGCTCCCCGGGCGCCCAGATGGACTTCGACCTCGACCTCGCGGTGAAGCAATCGAGCGAAAACCCGGTCTACTACGTCCAGTACGCGCACGCCCGGCTTGCCAGCATGCTTGCGCGTGCCGCCGAACAGGGCCTCACGCCCGAAGGCGGCGAGGTCGCGCTCCTGACGCAGCCGCACGAACTAGCCCTCATCCGGGAGATGATGCGTCTTTCCGAGGTGATTGAGCTGGTGGCGACCACGCTCGAGCCGCAACACCTGCCGCACTACGCAATGTCGCTCGCCAACGCCTTCCACGCCTTCAACGACGCGTTCAAGCAACAGGACGACGCCTCGCTCAAGGTGATCACGGAGGACGTAGCGGTCACACGCGCGCGCCTACGGCTCGTCCTCGCCGCCAAGGTCGCCCTCGCCCGCGTCCTGGATCTCATGGGAATGACGGCGCCGGAGCGGATGTAGCCGCGAACCGAGGGTCAGAACGCAGGCCCGGAATGGCCACATACCCGGTCCCGGGTCCTCCCAGGACATCGGCGGCTGTCAGCCCGTCACGCCATGCGAGATAGGCCGCGAGCACGCAGGTGAGCGCGTCCAGCTGGTCTTCGAGCGCTTTCAGGGCAGTACCGCGGGCCTCCGGCGCTCCCGGCGCAAGCACGCGTTGCACGGCGTCGAGCCCCGCCAGCGCGGGCCACTCGGCGCCCAGCGCACGCCCAAGGTGCGCCTGGAACACGCGGAGCTGCTCGCGGATGAAGGCCGTGTCGCGGCCCTTCTTGCGTTTATAGGGGATGCGCTGGTCGAGCCGGAACAGCACGACGTGTTGCGCGTGCGGGTAAGACTCGAAGGCGAATCGCCCGGCTGCTTGAGGAGTGATCAGCGTCGGGTCGAGCGAGACGCCGCGCGCCACGAGGCCGCGCGCCAGCCGTGGGCCCGCGTCCCGGCCCGACCCGACCAGCAGCGCCTCGTTCGCGGAGTGGGCGCTCGCCTTGTACTTTCCGAATCGCCGCCCGAGCTCGCGCTCAGCCGTCCGGTTCGGGCCAATGATCAGGGGTGCGTCAATCGCGGCGACGAGGTCGCGCTGGCCCGCCAGCGTCTCCGCGAGGGCCTCCGGGAGGACACGGGTCGCCGCCAGCTCGATGAGGCGTACCTCGCCCGCGCCGTTCAACTCGACCAAGCAGAGGCCGGAGTCGTGGTGGGACGTCCAGGCGAGGTCGACCCCGGCGATCAGCGGCATGGTTAGGCATCCTCCGCGTGGTTTGGAAGGACGTCTCGCGGCCCCAACCCCCAGGCCCACGCGGAGGATCCCAGGTGCTACGCCACGGTTACCGGGCAGTTTACGAGCATCTGCGTGGCCGTCACCACGTATCCGGCCTTTCGTACGTCGTCGGCCGACTTCGCGCTGTTTGGCTGATAGGTCTCCGGGACGGTCACCATGTTGACTTGCCAGAAGGCGCTGTAGCCGGCGTCGGCCGGGACCAAGTCGATGATGTTCCGCTGGTCCTTCACGAACTTGGGCATGCCCTTGTCGTCCATCCCGGTGATGAACACCCAGATCGGGACGGCCGCGGGGGCATTCGGGCCGAAGTCCGGGTAGAAGACCTCCTTGCCCTTGCTCCATCCTTGGACGAGCTTCTCGCCGCCCTCGAACGTCGTGCCCATCGCGACCACAGGGCAGTTCACGAAAACCGGCTGCGGCTCGCTCTTAAAGCCGGCCTTCGTCACGTCTGCGGCGGACTTGACGCTGTCCACCTGATAGCCAGCGGGTACGGTGACGAAGTTCACGGACCAGAGGTCGCTGTACCCGGGCTCGCCCGGCGCGACGTCGATGATGTTGTGTTGCCCTTGGACCATGTCCGGCGTCCCGTCGGGCTTCTTCCCGTGAATCAACACCCAGATCGGCGCCGAGCCGACGGCGGCCCCGGAGAGCTTCGTGTTCGCCCCAAAGTCGTAGTACTTAACTTCCCGGCCCCGGTACCAGCCCGCGACGAGCTTCTTCTGCTCGGGTGCGGTCGGGGTGGCGGCGGGCGGGGATGCTGCCGGTTCGGGCTCGTCGTCATCGCCACAGCCGACCGCCACGATGCCGGCGACCCCCGCCACGGTTGCGAAGGAAGCCCCGAGGAACTGCCGGCGGGTAGCTCGTTGTTGTTGAATTGCCATCTATTGACTCCACGCGCCAAACCAGCGCACGCTCCATGCTCATCGTGGCTCGCTTCGGGCGGCTTACCGGCCCCTTACGGCCCGCTTACGGGCGGCTTACAACTCATGAAGGGTTGTTTCAAAACAATGACGGATGTCCTCCCGGCCCTCACCGCCCGCCGCGCCCGCCGGGCTTTCGACCCGCGACCATTGCCCGAAGACGCGCTTGAGTCGCTCTACCAGGCCGTTTCGCTCGCCCCGAGCCACGGCAACAACCAGCCCGTCCGTTTGCTGGTGGCCCGCGACCCGGATATCCGCGCCGAAGTCTTCGCCGCGCTGTCCGAAGGCAACCGCGAATGGGCGGGCGCGGCGCCGGCCCTGGTCGCGGTTGCCGCCATCCCGGACCACGATACCGTCGCCAAGAACCGGGACGGCGGAGACCGCCCGCTCTGGCCGTTCCACGCCGGGATCGCGACGGGCAATCTCCTCGCCCAGGCCACCTCGCTCGGGCTGATCGCCCACCCGATGGCAGGCTTCGACGAAGCGGCCGTCCGCGCGGCTTTCGGGGCTCCCGCGGAAGTCCGGGTCCTCGCCGTGGTCGCGCTCGGCTTCCCCGGCCCCGTCGAGGCGCTCGTCCCCGACCTCCAGAAGCGCGAGTTGGCCCCACAACGCCGTTTGCCGCTCTCCCATCTCGTCGCCGACGGCGTCTGGCGGCCGGAGAATGGCCTCAGTTGGCGCGAATACCGCGAATCCCAGCCGCCGCGTTAGCGCCCACGGCCCTACCCTGGCGCGCATGCCAACCGCCCTCCCGCTTTCGACCTCCAACCGCTCCCCGATCGATGTCGCGCGCGAATGCGCGGCCCAAGCCGCGACCATCGTCCGCGGCGTCTGGGGTCAGGACCACGCCGTCGGCAGCAAGGGCCCGCGCAACCCGGTCACCGAGACCGATGTCGCCGTCGAACGGGCCGTCCGTGACATCCTCCAGCGCGAGTACCCGGCGCACCTCCTGATGGGCGAGGAAACATCCTCCGACGCCTGGAGCGACGACTGGATGTGGGTGGTCGACCCGATTGACGGGACGCGGAACTTCAGCCGCGGGATCCCACACATTGGGTTCAACCTCGCGCTCTGCCTGGGCGGCGAGCCGGTCGTCGGGCTCACCACCCACCCGCTCACGGGCGACGAGTTTCTCGCGGTCCAGGGGCTGGGGACGACGCTCAACGGCCGTCAGGTGCGCGTGAACGGCGACGCGCCGCTTTCGGAGACGATCCTCGCGCTGGACCTCGGCCTCGAAGACGTCGCGGCGCAAGCCCAGCTGCGCACGGCGAACGCGCTCTGGCAAAGGGTCCTCGGTGTACGGATCGGCGCCTCGGCCGCCCTTGGCCTGGCCTACTTGGCCGCCGGCAAGTGGGACGCGTACATCCACGTCATCCTCGCGCCGTGGGACTCGGCGCCGGGCTTGCTGCTGGTCCGCGAAGCGGGCGGCGTGGTCACCGAGCTTGACGGCTCGCCAGCGACGCTTCGCAGTACCGCCGTCGTCGCGGGGACGCCTGCGAACCACGCCGCAATCCTGGACGAGGCCCAGCGGCAACACCTGGCGTCCGCGCGCTAAGGACTTCCCTAAAGGAGCTTCAGGGTGCTGATCGCGGTCCCGGGTCTGATCTCCGCGATCGGGATCGTGCTGGTCATTCTGGGCATCTCGATTAACCACGATCTCGTCCGCCAGATCCTCCTGGCCGTTGGCCTCGGGCTGATCTGGTTCGACTTCTTCGTCGGCATGGCCCACCAGCGGCGGGCCCTCCGCGACATCGACCGGCGCTTGCGCGCCATCGAGCAAGCGCTCGGGACCCCAGGCCGCTAGTTAACGCTCTGGTTAGCCTTCGCGGGCCTGCTTGAGGTCCCGTTGGGCCTGCGCACCGACCCCGCCCGAGTCGCTGCCAATCGTGATTAATTGAAAGCCGCCAGCGACGCGCTTGGAGGCCAAGGCCGCGCTCGCGTGAATCCCGGGCGTGACACCGTGGGCCTTGCACGAAGCGACGACCTTCTCCAGCGCGCCGGGAAAGACGCCTTCGTTGTCCATCCGGGGCGGCAGTCCATACGTGATAGAGAGGTCAGCCGGGCCCACGTAGACGCCGTCGATCCCCGGGACGGAGAGGATGTCATCGATCCGCTCGACGGCCTGTTTCGTCTCGATCATCGCGACGCAGCGGACCGTGTCGTTGGCGTACTGGAAGTAGTCGGCGCCCGCGTAAATCGCCGCGCGGGCCGGCCCGAAGCTCCGCGCGCCGAGGGGGAAGTACTTGCACGCGGCCACGGCCTGCTTCGCCTCTTCGACGGAGTTCACCATCGGAATGATGACGCCGTAGGCGCCAGCGTCGAGCATCTTGCCGATGATCCCGAACTCGTTCCAGGGCACGCGGACGAACGGGATGGTCGCCGTCTGGCTGATCGCTTGGAGCATCGTGACGGCCACTTGGTAGTCGATCAGGCCGTGTTGCATATCGACGCAGACGTAGTCGAATCCCTGGTGCGCCATGATCTCGGCGCTGACGGAGCTCGGGATGGAGAGCCAGCCGCCGAAGGTCGGTTCGCCGTTCATCCACTTGGTCTTCACAGTGTTCTCGCGCACGGGCACCTCTTTCGGACGTTGTACGTCTCTCGGCAGTGGTCGGAGGCTACGCGAGACGGCCGCGAGGCGCCACGTTGGGTGGACATTCGGTGGCCATTATGTCTCTCCGCTTGTGAATTCTCTGCAAATTCCGCCTTTTGGCGGAGTCGCGCTCCTCCTAAAGGGTTGCCCGCAAGGTGTAACGGCCGTTACAGTCCGAACAGCCTTCGGGACTACCCACCTCAGGTCGTACGCATGCCGATGTCCCCGCACCGGCTGGCCCTGACGGGCTTCCTGGCCATAGTTATCGCATTTGTCGCGATCCCCGGCGTCATCTTTGCCGCCTCTGGGACCTCGACGAAGTACACCCACCCCATCGTCACGACCGCCCTCAAGCATCAGGGCGGCTGGGGTGGCCAATGCTGGACCTTCATGCAGCAGGTCGTGTTCGAAGCCACCGGCAAGGAAGTTGGCTTCGATTACCGTCTCGGCTTCTTCGAAGCAGGCGCGACGGAAGTCTCCCTCGCCAAGGCCCAAGAAGGCGACATCATCCAGATCACTGATGACCGCGACACGTCGCCTTCGGCCGATTACCCCGGCCTCCACACCGCGATCGTGATGGAGAACAAGGGCAGAGGTATCTTCAAAGTCATCGACTCCAACGCTAACTGGGACGAAGTCGTCACCGTCCGCGAGGAATACGACCCGGTGGCCGCGACCGCCCGGTACGGCAACCCGAACCTCAAGGTCCACGTCTATCGGATTAACGTCCCCGGCTGGAAACCCGGCCAGACGACGACTACCTCGGCTGCCGCTTCGACCGTGAAGTGGAGCGCTGGCGACCGGGCGATTGTCGCCGCCGATGGAGATAGCCTGAACCTTCGCGTCGCGCCTGGCGCCTCGAGCAAAGTCATCACCCGGCTCTCCGACGGCAGCACGGTGACCATCCTCTCCCGCACGACCATGAACGTGGACGGGCGTGACTGGATCAACGTGTCGACCGCCTGGGGCGATGGCTGGGTCGCCACCCAGTACCTCCGCAAGGACGAGGTCGGCGGTGCGAGCTCCGGCGGGACGCGTCCCATCTCCACCTGGCGCGTGACCATCCCCATCGTGAGCGCTCAGTAGCCCGGCAAGGCTCTCCCGTAGCCCCGGACTTCGTACCATTCCTTCCGTGCACGCCGCCCGTGACAGCCTGAGAGCGTTGCCGCTGAGCCCTCGGCTCCGCGTGGCCCTCGGGCTGTTTGCCGCCGTCGTCAGCATCGGCATTGCCGGCTACATGACGCTCTCCGGCCTCAGCTTCGTCGACGCCCTCTATCAGACGGTGACGACCCTCACGACCGTCGGGTTCCGCGAGCTTGCAGACTTCGGCGTCACCGAGAAGTTGTTCACGGTCGCGCTGCTGCTTTCCGGTGTCGGCATCATCTTCTACTCGTTCGCCGTGATCATGGAGGAGTCGCTGGAAGGCGACATCCGCAGCCGCTTCTACCGCAGGAGGATGGAGTTGGAGATCGAAAGGATGGAGGGGCATTACATCCTCTGCGGCTTCGGGCGCGTGGGCCAGGAGATTGCCCGCGAGCTGCGCGAACGCCAACAGCCGTTTGTCGTGATCGAAGAACGCGCCGATTCGATCGAGCTCGCCCGCGGCTTTGGTTATCACGTTGTCCCCGGCGACGCATCCCAAGAACGCGTCCTCGTCCAATCGAACCTGACGCGCGCTCGATGTCTCCTCGCGGCCAGCGATTCGGACGCCGGCAACACCTACATCACGCTGACGGCCCGCGCGCTGAACCCCAGCCTGTTCATCATCGCTCGCGCCGCGCTCCCCCAGAACGAAGAGAAGCTGCGCCTCGCGGGCGCCGACCGCGTCGTCTCGCCCTATAGCCTCGGCGGGCGCCGGATGGTGTTGCTCGCCTTTCAGCCGATGGCCGCCGATTTCATGGACACGCTCTCGCGAGGCCGCCAGGGCGACCTCGTGCTCGCGGAGTTCGAGGTCAACCGCGACAACGGCCTTCAGGGGCAAACCTGCAAGCAGCTGATCGCCGGCGCGCCGAGCGCGTCCCTCCTTGGGATCCGCCACCGCGATGGCAGCCTCGCTGTCGGCCCCAAGGACCAGGACCTGCTTGAGGAAGGCGACATCGTGATCGTCCTCGCGGACGAAGGGGAGCTCGCCCAGCTCCAGGGCGGCCGGCGCTAGCCGGTGGCCAACGGCCGGCCGATCCCCTCCAGCGGCTTCGCGCCGGTGACCGCGATCAGGTCGGCGACTGCGATCCGGGCGTCCATCCCGCGCTGTCCTGCGCTCACGAGGATGTCGGCGCGGTCCAGGGCTCGCACGTCGATGAAGACTGGGAAACCCTTCCCTACCAGCGCTAGGGCGCTGATCCCGCCGACCAAGAGGCCTGTGTGGCGCTCAGCCTCGCTGTGTGAGGCCATGCGGGCCTTCTTGATGCCGAGGGCGATGGCAAACGCCTTCAGATCGAGCTCTGAGTCGGCCGGCATCATCACCAGGCGAGGCTTACCCCTCGGTGGGTCCTCTTCGACCACGAGCGTCTTGTAGACCGCCTCGGCCGGCCACCCCGTGACGCGCGCCACCTCGGCGGCGTCACGGATGGCATCCGGGAAGACGAACAGCTCGTGAGCAACCTTGCGCTGTTCGAGCATTCGCACGGCGAGCGGCTTCCCCGGGTCTTTGGCCATCAGAGATGCCCCAGGACCCCGCCGTCGACGTGGAACACCTGTCCGTTCAGGTAGGCGCCACCCTCGGACGCGAGCAAGACGGCGAAGAGCGCGACATCCTCCGCCTTCCCATAGCGCTTCAACGGGATGAAGCGGAGCAAGCGGTTGGCGCTGATGTCGTTCGGCCCACCGCCGGCCGACCATTCCATCCAGCCCATCGAGATACAGTTCACGGTGATCCGGCGGGCGCCGAGCTCCTGCGAAAGGTTCGCCATGAGCCCAACCACGCCGCCCCGGGCGGCGCCATAGGCGGCGGCATGCTCCACGCCCCTCTCGCCGAGCATGGACGTGAGGAAGATGATCCGGCCTTCGGCGTCGCCAAGTTCGCGAACGAACGATCGCGAGGCGTAGAAAGCGCCGCTCAGGTTGACGGCTTGGGTATGGCCGAACTCGGCGTCAGTGACCTTCTCGATCGGCTTGAGGAGCGCGTGGTCGGCGTTGTAGACAAGGATCTCGGGCTTGCCGATCTCCTTCACGATCTGGCGCAGGCCCACCTGCACGTTGCCCGGCAGCGTGACGTCCCAGCCCTGGGAGAAGCTCTTGCGGCCAAGCGCGGCGACCTTCTTGGCCGCGCGCTTCGCCGCCATCACCTCGTCGCCGTCGAGCGTCGCCGAAGCGACAGCGACATCGGCGCCCGCCTCGGCGAGCGCTATTGCGACCCCCTCCCCGGCTGGGTTGCCGAAGCCCACGACCAAGGCGCGCTTCCCGGTGAGGTCGAACCCTGCTCTGCGGTCCCAGTCGGCCATTAGTGCACCTCCGCCGCGAGGACGGAGGAGACGTGTCCGAGCGGTGCAATCCCGCCCGAGAGCCCGCCGCCGTCGATGACAAAGTTCTCGCCGGTGATATAGCTGGACGCATCGGAGCAAAGGAACACGGCCAGCGGGCCAAGCTCCCACGCCTCGCCGAAACGGCGGATGGTGTTGAGCCGGCCGCGGTCGGCGGCGCGTTTGCGCTCCTCGTCGTCGACGGGCGGGCGCTGTGCCACGAACCCAGGGACGATGCAGTTCACGCGGATGCCCTCGCCCGCCAACTGCGCGGCCAGGGTCCGGGTCAGCGAGATCACGCCGCCCTTCGCCGACGAATAGCCAAGCGCCGTCGGGGCGGCCCGCATGCCCATCCCGCTGGCAACGTTGACGATCACCCCGCCGCCCCCTTGGTCGCGGAAGACGCGCGCGGCCGCCCGGCATCCGTAGAAGGCGCTATCGAGGTTCACCGAAATGGTGTCGCCCCAGTCCTCATCGGTGAGGTCCCAGATCCGGGAGCCCGAGCCACGGGCATCGCCGATTCCGGCGTTGTTCACCATGACATCGAGGCGGCCGAACCGCTTCACCGTTTCAGCCACGACCGCGTCGACCTCGGCCGAGGATTGAACGTTGGTCGGGATGGCGAGGATCGGCTTGCCGGTCCTCGCCTGGATAAAGGCGGCGGTCTCGTCGAGTTGCGCGGCGGTCCGGCTGGCGATGCAGACTTCGGCGCCGGCCTCAGACAGAGACAGCGCCATTTCGCGCCCCAGCCCCCGCCCTCCGCCCGTGACAATCGCGACCCGGCCATCGAGCCGGAGCTTCTCAAGCATCGTCTCCCCCTTGCCGGCCAATTGTAGGAGGGACTCACGCGATACGGATGGCGCCGACGATCAGGGTTAAGGCGGCGACCGCCCAGCGGTAGATGACGAACGGCAACAGGCTGTGCGTCCGGAGGTAGCGCAGCAGAAAGTGAATGGCGGCGAAGCCGACGACCGCGCTGAGGGCAAACCCAAAGGCGAGCTCGCCAAGCTCCGCACCGCTCTCCGAGGCAAGGTCTGAGGCTTTGAGGAGCGCCGCCCCAATGAATGCCGGAGTACCCAGGAGAAACGCGAAGCGGGCGGCCGAATCGCGGGTGAGGCCCAAGAACAGCCCAGCGCTGATTGTCGCCCCGGAGCGCGACACCCCGGGGATGAGCGCGCAGGCTTGGGCGAGCCCGATGGCGGCGACATCAATGGCGCGAATGTCGTGCAGCGAGCGCATCGGCCGACCGAACCGCTCGGCTGCGAGCATCACCCCGCCGACAACGGCGAGGGTGATGGCCACCAGCCACGGCTGGCGGACGTTAGCTTCGATCCAGCTGTTGAAGAGCAGCCCGACCACGGCCGCCGGGACCGACCCCGCAACGATCAGGGCGAGGAGCCTCGCTTGGGTCCGGTCGCGAGTATGGGCTGCTCCGGGCCGGACGACGGAGACGGCGCCGCGGAGCATGGCGCACCAATCGCGCCAAAAGTAGACAAGGAGGGCGAGAAGGGTCCCGCCGTGGAGGCCGACATCGAATGCGAGGCCCTGGTCCTCCCAGCCGAAGAGGCGCGGGACGAGAATGAGGTGTCCGGAAGACGAGACAGGGAGGAACTCGGTCAGGCCCTGGACGATTCCCAGCACTGCGGCCTTAAGGAGGTCGTCCACGCGTAGGCGAGGGTCTCGGGGCCCTTGCCTACGCGCAACTAAGCGGGGTTAGATCCCGGCGATCTGGGTGAAGCGCTCGATCACCGGGCGGCCAGCGAGCAGCTTCCCGGCTGCGAGCTTGCCACCCATCGCGGCCATGTGCGGGGTCTTCCCGTGGGCGTCGACAGCTTCCTTGCTCGCGTACTGCTCGTAGAAGAGGAAGACGTTCGGGTCGGTGTCGGACGTGTGGAGCGAGTAGCAGGCAACGGGGCCTTTTTCGGCGGCGGCAACGTCGGCCACCATCTGGCTGAGGACGGCCTTGAGCTCGTCGGCCTTGCCTTCGGCGGCCGTAAGCTTCGCGACTAGCGTGATCATGGGTTCTCCTTGGATGAAGTGACCCGCATCGTACGGAGTGCGGCGATGACGGGGTACGGCGGGTAAGGCTGCGGCACGTTAGCTGAGGCCACGCCCGCCGCGCTCGCGGATCAGCGGGACGTGCTGCTGGAACGCGGCTCCGCGTGGGGTGACGCCGACCGTGAGGCCGCCGTCGACCGTGAGCGTGTGGCCGTTCACGTAGCCGGCGTCGTCGCTGGCGAGCCAGAGGGCGGCGTGAGCGATGTCCGAAGCGCGGCCCGGCCGGTCCTTCAGCGGCGAGCGCTCGGCAAGGCGGCGGGCCGCTTCGTCGAGGTTGTCGATGTCGCCGACGCCCATCACGTCGGCGACCATCTGCGTGGCCATGTTGCCCGGGGCGATGCAGTTCACGCGGACGCCGTAGGGGCCAAGCTCGGCGGCGACGTTCTTCGTGAGGCCGATGAGCGCCGTCTTCGCCGCCGCATAGACGTGAGGTCCGAGCCCTCCGTAGAGTCCTGCGATGCTGGAGGTGGAGATGATGCAGCCCGAACGCTGGGCCTTCATCACCCGCGCGGCGTGCTTCATCCCGAGGAAGGGACCGCGGAGGAGGATGTTCATCGTGAAGTCGTACTCATCGGCCGGCGTCTCATCGATCGGGCCGACGGCGCCGACGATCCCGGCGTTGTTGAACATGCAGTCGAGGCGGCCGAAGCGGGAAACGGCGAGGTCGACCGCGCCGGCGATATCGGCTTCGGCGACGACGTTGGTGTGATGGAAGGCGGTCGCGGTGCCGAGCTCTTCGGCGAGCCCGAGGCCGCGCTGGTCCTGGACGTCCGCGATGACGACGCGGGCCCCTTCCTGGACGAAGAGGCGGACGGTGGCCTCGCCAATCCCGCTCGCGCCGCCGGTCACGACCGCTACCTTGCCATCGAGTCTTCCTGGCATGTGTCCAGCCTCCTTTGAAAGTGCGCGTACTCTACCAGGGACTCACACCGTCGCCTGCCAGCGGGGCTCACTCTCGGGTTTCCATGAGGCCTGCCTTATCCACGTCCTTGGGGATGTTGCGACACTTACAGAGCGGCGGGCGGTGGCTTCGCGTGCGTAGCGTCGCACGTCGACAGGACGTACTTGGCGGCCACGGCCCCGGGCGGAGTGCTAGACTTGGGAGGCGATGGATACCCTGATTATGGAGAACTTCCGCTGTTTTGCGGGCCGCTGGGAGATCCCGCTGGCGCCGCTAACGCTGCTTGTCGGCGAGAACAGCAGCGGGAAGACGAGCTTCTTGGCAGCGGTGCGTGCCGCTTGGGACGCCGTCCAAGAACCGATGGTGGGCCGGCTCCCAGTCAACGAAGTCCCTTTCAAGCTGGGAGCGTTCGACCAGCTTGTTTACGACCCGCCCGAGAGCAAGTCAGACAAGCCGACGTGGTTCAGCCTGGGGACTACACTTCCGGCGCATGCCGTGGGGGCACGGCAGCGGGCACTGCCGGGCATGGAGCCGCCCAGAATCGGATCCATCTCCGTGGAGAAGCGTTTCATCGGACGTGAGGGAGTGCCGGCTGAGAACGAGACCGTCGTACGTGGCACAGAGTCCTTGAGTGGGCAGACCGCCCGGCTCATTGTCGGCTCCGACGAGGACTCATTCCGACTACAACTCACCTTCGGCCGTGACAGCTGGGAGCGTCATGACCCTCGGGTTTACTACGGGCTCAGACGGTGGGGACGACTCATCGACAGAGGCCTGGACGACGAGGGCGTATGGCCCGGCCTGCCCGCCAACTTGGTTGACATCGCGGGCATCCTAGCGTCGAACGTGTCAAGGGTGGCTCCTGAAGGTACTCGGCCGTACGCCTTTGGGCCGGTCCGATCCAACCCCGAGCGCACCTATGACCCGTTGAGAGCGGACCTCGAGGACGAAGGACAACGCGCGGCGCTGAGACTCGCCGAGGCTTTCACTCGCGCTCGCCTTGACGATGGCCTGATCCATCGACTCGAGTCCTTTGGCAACGAGAGCGGGATGTTTGACTCGATCGATGTTCGCCTATTTGGGGGACGTGCTGACCCTTTTCAGGTTAACTTCTCGGTGCGCGACGCTGTTCGTAATCTTGTGGACCTCGGGTACGGAGTTAGTCAGGTTCTCCCAATTCTGGTTGAGCTACTATTGCCGTCCGATCAATCGCTGCGACGTGGCGGACGAACGCACACGTATCTCATACAACAACCCGAAGTACACTTGCACCCGCGGGCACAGGCCGCCCTAGCGTCCTTGTTTTCGAAGCTTTCCAACCAACATCGCCAAATCCTGGTAGAGACTCACTCCGACTATATTATCGACCGAATCCGAATGGATGTGCGTGATGGGCTCGGCGCAGCGCCGAGCGATGTCTCGTTGCTTTTCTTCGAACCCACGGGTAAAGGAACCAAGATTCACCGTTTGAGGTTCACAAACGCCGGGGACGTCGTCGGTGTCGGCCCGGACGGAGAGGATACGGATGTGCCTGAGGGCTACCGCTCGTTCTTTCTCCGCGAATCCTACCGTTCCGCGTTCGGGCCTGACTGATGTGCGTCATTGTGGACAACAACCTTTCCGGAGAGTTCTTCGGGGCCAGCCCGGCGCCCTGGGCACGGCCCGTCCTGAAGTGGATCGCGCTGGGCGATGGGAAGCTGGCGTGGGGCGGAAAGCTGAAGGACGAACTCTCCGACATGCGCCGCGCGGCAGAATTGATACGCCAGTGGAGGCTCGCCGGAAAACTCCACACCGCGACCGAGGCAGAGATTGCTGAAGAACTCACCGGGGCGTGGATTTCCCACGTTCGCTCCAACGACCACCAGATCCTCGCGCTCGCCCGGGTGACAGGAGCGCGGGTGCTTTGCACGAAGGAGCTTGCTACCAGAGGCAAGCTGGACGTCGACTTTCGGGACCGGCGCATCCTCGCCGATCCACGGGGCAAGATCTACAAGAGCGCGGACCACTCGCACCTGCTCAAGCACTGCAAGTCCTGTCGAGCGCGGCTGCGGCGTCCCCGGGTTTAGAGTTTGGCGCCCCAGCATCACGCCCCGCTAACACGGGGCCGCGTACAATCGGGCGAACGATGCAACATGTCCTTGGGCTCATCCTCGCTGGCGGGCAAGGCGACCGCCTCTCCGTCCTCTCACTCCAGCGCGCCAAGCCCGCGGTGGTCTTCGGCGGCCAATACCGGATCATCGACTTCGTCTTGAGCAACTGCGCGAGCAGCGGCCTTTCGCAGCTCGGCATCCTGACGCAATACCGGCCGCGGTCCCTCGTCAACCACATCGGTTCAGGGCGGGCCTGGGGCTTCGATGGGATCGAAGGCGGCATTGAGATCCTCCAGCCATACCTTGGACGCGCCGATGCCGACTGGTATAGCGGCACGGCCGACGCGGTCTACCAAAACCTCTACTACATCGAAGAGTCGCATGCGCGCGAAGTCCTGATCCTGGCGGGCGACCACATCTACTTGACAGCCTACGAGCAGCTCATCGCCTTCCACCGGGCGAAGGGGGCCGACGCGACGGTCGCGGTGTACTCGGTCCCGCGCGAAGAGGCCCACCGCTACGGCGTTTTGGACCTCGACGCGAACGGCCGGATCGTCGACTTTCAGGAAAAGCCGCAACAGCCGCGGTCGCCCTGGATTTCGATGGGCGTCTACGTCTTCAACAAGGACATCCTCGTCCAGCAGCTCCTTGAAGATGCGGAAACCGAAGGTAGCAAACACGATTTCGGCCGGGACATCATCCCGCGGATGTACGAGAACCACCGCGTCTTCGGGTATCAGTACCAGGGCTATTGGCGCGATGTTGGGACGGTCGAGTCGTACTGGGCATCGAACATGGACTTCATTTCGCCGACTCCGCCGATCCGGCTGGACCAGGCTGAGGTGAAGCTGAGGACGGCGGGCTTGATCATGCCCCCCGCGCACTTTGGGGCGCGGGCCGAGGTTTCGAACTCGCTTGTGGCGCCCGGCGCACAGGTCGAAGGGCGGATCATCCGGTCCGTGTTGTCGCCCGGCGTCGTCGTGGAGCCGGGGGCGGTTGTCCGCGACTCCGTGATCCAGCACCGGTGCACGATCGGCGCGGGCGCGTTCCTCGATCGGTGCATCCTCGACAAAGAAGTGAACGTCGGTCGCGACGCGATGCTTGGCGCGGGCGACGATACGATCCCGAACCGCGAACGTCCCGACATCGTCAACACCGGGATTACGATCATCGGCAAGCGGGTGACGATCCCCGCCGGTATGCGCGTCGGGCGGAACGTCGTTGTGGGGCCGGGCGTCGACGGCGAGCTTGCGGGCCGCATGGAGCTGCCCAGCGGCGAGACTGTGCATCCCACGCGCATGCCGCTCCACCTGTTCGTTTGATGCGAATCTACACGCTCAATGAGGCTCGGCTGCTGCTGCCGGAGGTCGAGCCGGTCGTGCTCCAGATGCAGCGGGCGGCACGCGAGATCCGCGCCATCCGGGCGGCCGCCGCACAGGCGGCGCGCGGCGCCAGCGGCGACGGCAACCTGCTCGCTGACCCCTGGACGGAAAGCGGGGCCGACCCGCTGGACACCCTCTCGGTTTCCATCCAGCAGGCTTCGGCACAGCTCGAAGCCTGGGGCATCGAGCTGAAAGACCCCGAACGCGGGCTGATCGACTTCTATTGGCGCCGGGATGGCGAGCTGGTCTACCTCTGCTGGCACCTCGGCGAGGATGAGATCCGCTACTGGCACACCCTCACGGCCGGATTCGCCGGCCGGCAACCGATCTGAACGAGACCACCCGCTACAATCGCGGGATCCGCTCCAAAGGGGCTTCCATGGCTGGGACCGGCACACGCGACATCTTTCTTCAGGCGAACGGCCTTCGTCACCACCTCATCGCCCGCGGCGCACCCGGGGCCCCGGTCGTGATGCTGATCCATGGCCTGACGCAACAGGCGCACGTCTTCGACGCGGTAGCGCAGAAGCTCGCGGCGTCGTTCCACGTCTACGCGCTGGATGTCCGGGGACGCGGTGAAACCGAGTGGGGCCTGGCCGACGGCTACCACTTTGCGAATTATGTCGCAGACTTCGAGGCGGTCCGGGAAGAGCTCGGCCTCGAACGAATCAGCTTGGTAGGCACGTCGATGGGCGGGATGATCGCGCTGCTTTACGCCGCGCGGCACCCGGAGCACGTCGCCAAGCTGGTGCTGAACGACATCGGGCCGGAGATCGACCCGGCGGGCCTCGCCCGGATCGTCAAGATGGCCGCATCGGCGCCGCAAGCGTTTCCGGACCTCAAGGCGGTCGTCCGCTATTACCGCGAAGAGAACGCGCCCGTCCTGGCGAAGCGCAACGACGACGAAGTCCTCGAGTATGCCCGCTGGCACGTCCGCCGCAGCGACAGCGGGATCTTCGAGTGGAAAATGGACCCAGCGGTGCGCGTCCCGAATGCGACAGCGCCCGCGATCGACCCGTGGTCGGCCTTCAAGGCGTTTGGCGGCCCCGTACTGGCCATCCGCGGCGCGAACAGCGACGTCCTCAGCGGCGCCATCGTGGCGAAGATGCGTGAGGCGAACGCGCAGTGCTCAGCGGTCGAGGTGGCTGGCGTCGGCCACGCCCCGAGCCTCATGGAACCGGAGGCGCTGAAGGCGATGCAAAACTTCCTCGCGGGGTGATGTCACAGCCAGCGCCCCTCGCCCGTCAACGTTACAGACGGAACATGCGAGGTGGCCCATGGCACTCCCTGAACAGACAACAGTCGCGGTTATTGGCGGAGGCCTCGCCGGCCTCACTGCCGCAGCCTATCTCGCGCGCGACGGGGTCGGCGTCGCCCTCATCGAACGGGCGCCGCAGGCGGGCGGCCGCGCCATTACCGTCGAGAAGTCCGGCTTCAAGCTGAATCTCGGCCCACACGCGCTGTATCGCGACTCTCCGGCGCCCGCCATCCTGGCGGAGCTCGGCGTCGCGGTGCCTGGGCGGTCGCCGGAGGTGAAGGGCGTGGCGCTGAAGGGTGGGAGGCGGCACATCCTCCCTTCGAGCGCGACGGCGCTCTTCCGCACAGGCGTTCTTTCGGCCAGAGAGAAGGTAGTCGTGAGCGCGTTTCTTGCTGGCTTGGGGCGGATGGACTTCAGCGCTATCGCGTCCGAGCCACTTGACGTGTGGCTGCGACGCCGATTCGAAAGTGAAGGCGCCCGGTCACTCGTGGCGGCGCTGGTCCGGTTGGCGACCTACGCCAACGCACCCGAGGTCGCCTCCGCGGGCGCGGCGATGGCCCAGTTGCGCAGTGCGCTCCGCGGCGTCACCTATATCGAAGGCGGCTGGCAGACGCTGGTAGACGGCCTTCGCGGGCGCGCTGAGGCGGCCGGCGTGCGGTTCGTCCGCGGGCGGGCGAGCCGCGTAGGGATGCCGAGTCCAAGGCGCCGGGTCGAGATCGCCGGCGGGGCGGCGATCGAGGCCGAGGCCGTCATCATCGCCGCGAGCCCGGCCGATGCCGCAACCCTCCTGACGGGCGCTGAGCACGAGGCCCCGGCGATGTGGGCTGCCCAGGCCGTGCCGGCGCGGGCGTCCTGCCTCGACATCGCGCTTACGCGCTTGCCGCGCCGGCGTCCGCTCTTCGCGCTCGGGGTGGACGAGGCGACCTACCTGTCCGTGCACTCCGCGTATGCCAAACTGGCGCCATCAGGAGCAACGCTCGTGTCTCTTGCCAAATACCTTCGCCCCGACGAACACGACCCCGGCGCCGCACTCCGCGAACTCGAGGCGACGATGGACCTCGTACACCCGGGCTGGCGCGCGCTGGAGGTGGACCGCCAGTTCCTGCCATCGCTCATCGTCATGCACGACCAGCCACGCGCAGCGACCGGCGGCCTCGCTGGGCGGCCGCCGGTCGCGGTCCCGGCGGCGCCCGGCGTCTTCGTGGCGGGCGATTGGGCTGGCCCCGAGGGCTGGCTCGCCGGTGCTGCTCTTGCTTCCGCGCGGGCGGCGGCCGCCCAAGCGCGGGCCCATCTCGCGTCCACACGCGAACTCCGCGCGGCCGGCTGATGATGCACGACAACGACGCCTTCGGGTTCGAGCCACACCGCCACCACCTCTTCGGTGTGGCCTACCGGATGTTGGGCTCGGCCTCGGACGCAGAGGACGTCGTCCAGGACGCGTTTCTGAAGTGGGCCGCCGTGGATCGCGAGGCCGTCCGGGAGGCGCGCGCGTTTCTCGTCACGACCGTGACGCGGCTCTGCTTGGACCAGCTTCGGTCGGCAGCGGCACGGCGGACGGAGTACTTCGGCCCGTGGCTACCGGAGCCGATCCCAGCCGCGAGAATCGCGCACGCTCCCTCGCCGGAGGCGATCGTCGACGCGCGAGAGTCTGTCTCGTTCGGCTTCCTCGTCCTTCTCCAACGGCTCAACCCGGTAGAACGGGCGGCGTTTCTCCTTCGCGAAGTGTTCGAGTACTCCTACAGCGAGGTCGCCACGTTCTTGGAAAAAAGCGAGACGGCGACGCGCCAAATTGTGCACCGCGCGCATTCGGGACTGCGGGCCGGACGCGAGCGTTACACCTGCGACCCCGCCCAGCAGCTTGCGCTCACGTCGTCGTTTCTCGCGGCCACGGCGACGGGCCAACTGCCGGCGCTGTTGAACGTCCTCAAAGACGATGTCGAGCTCTGGTCTGACGGTGGCGGACGCCGAATTGCCGCATCGCAGGTGGTGCAGGGGTCCGCAAACGCGAGCCGGTTCGTCCGGGGCCTTGTCCAGAAGTTCACGGTGGAATCGGCCGGCGTTGTCGAACTCAACGGTCAGCCGGCCGTGTTGATTCAGGCCACTGGCGTGGGGCCGGTCGTGCTCCTGCTCGCGGGCGGCGAAGGGAAGGTGGCGGCAGTCTACGTGGTCCTGAATCCCGAGAAGCTCGGGTTCGTGCCGGATATCGCACCGGCGGCCGAGCTGACGGACATCCAAAGGCGGTGGAGCTCCGGGGCGGCGAGGCTCGTATCGGCGAGAAAGGGAGCAAGGTCGCCCTGAAGCTTCCGGGCGAGCCCTCTGCGCGAACGGGAGCCGCTGGGGCCGATGGCATCGAGCTCTTCGACCAGGCTGCGCAGGTTGCGGAGTTGCGCCCGTCCGGGCGCGCATGCGTCCATGCAGGGATCGTGACGCGGCTCGGTTGACGAACGGTGGACGACGGGATGCCCCGTGGTGACGGCTACTGTTTGTGCCTCCCGACGGTCGCTTCCCAACCCAGGTAGAAGTAGAACAGCCCGAGCAGAATGACGGGAAGGAAGAACGGGTGGCCGGTTTCGATCAGGCCCCAGAAGCCGATAAGGACGACCGCCGAAAGGGCGGCCACCCACACAAGAAACGCACCAAAGCTAAACGGTATCACGCCCCCAACACCCCTCGAAAGCGAGTCCTGAGGCATATCCTACGTGGCGTTCGGCCACTGGAGGTTGGCGATAAGGGCAGAGTTGGTGGCCAAAAGGTGACGAACGGGTGGACGCGTCCACCCAACGCGCCGGGACGGCCCTGCGCGCTGGGTGTCGTGCAGTTAGGCGTTGGCGGCGACGGGCATCGCCGGGAGCGGCTGCCTGGGCACCATCCCCTCGAGCACGCGCTCCAGGGCCATGGTGTGGCTGCAGACCGTCCAATCACCGAAGAAGTCGCAGTTACACGACCAGACGCCAGCCTTAAAGCTGACCTGATGGTCGCTGTTCTCTCCGTGGAAGTTCACGTGGATGTCGTCGACCTGCATCCTGTGCCGCTCGCGCGCGTACACCTTCGCCTTTTCGACCTTTCCGATCAGACTCGACTGCATGTGGCGCAAATCCTCCTTCTGGGACCGCTACAAACACAAACGGCGGCCGCCGGCCGCCGTTAATGGTTGATGGAAGCGAGAGAGTCCTTCCATGCACTCGACCCTACGCCGACGCCCTGAGGGTGTCAACGGACGTCCGGCGCGCGACCGGGCACCGGCGCGTAGGAACGGACATCCGCGGCGTCGGCCGCCACCTGGACCATCGACCCAATGGCCGGCGCGGGGCCGCGGACGCTGACCGCGGCCTGGGCTTCGCCAATCCGGCCCCAGGCCTCGCGACGACCGCCGAAGTCCAGCACGTCGTCGACGGCAAACGAGAACGCGACGTCGCCATCACCCATTCGAAGCGCACGTGGAGCGATGGCGAGGGTTTCGGTGGCGCGCTGGATGATCGTGTAACCGAGAAACGCGGCGACATCGGCGTCGGGCGGATGGCTGAAGATGCGAGCGCGGTCGCCCTCCGCGCGCACGCGTCCATCGATGAGGATGACAAGCCGCCCGGCGAGGCGCAGCGCCTCGTCACGGTCGTGGGTGACGACGACCAACGTTGTCGCGAAGCGCCGCAGCATCGCCGGAAGGTCATGGAGGAGGGCGCGGCGAGTGGGGCTATCGAACCCCGCCAGTGGCTCATCGAGCAGGGTGAGCGGGGCGCGAAGGGCCAACGCGCGAGCGAGATTCACACGCTGCGCTTCGCCGCCAGAGAGGCGCGAGGTGCGCCGGCCGAGGAGATGGGAGACTCCGAAAACCTCGGCGACGTCGGCGATGCGAGCGGCCCACTCGGCCGCCGGGATGCCGCGAAGCGAAAGGGCGAGCCGGAAGTTGTCCTCCACGCTTCCGGAGAGGAAAACGGCGCGTTGGAACGCATAGGCGACGCGGCGACGGAGCGCGTCCGGCCGGGCGGATGTCGCGCCGTCGAAGGTCACGGAACCGGCGGAGGGCCGTTCCAGGCCAGCCATCACCCGCAGAAGGGTCGACTTCCCCGCTCCGTTCGGCCCAACGAGGGCCGTGGTCGAGCCACCGGGAAGGACGAGCTCCGGGATCGCAAGCACTTGGCGCGCGCCGCGATGGACGGTGAGGCCCGCGACATGGAGATCCATGGGGCTAGCGCGCCCTCCGCTGTTGGGCGGCGGTTAGGACGAGGTTGACCGCGAACGCCATCAGCAGGAGGACGATGCCCAGCGCCATCGCCTCGGCGTTCTGACCACGGCTCGACTCGGTGACGATCGCGGTCGTGAGGACGCGGGTTTCGCCCGCGAGGTTGCCCCCGACGGTCATGGAGGCGCCCACCTCGGAAATGGCGGCCCCGAATCCGGCCATCGTCGCGGCCAAGATGCCGAGCTGCGCTTCCTTCGCGAGGATCCAGAGCGTGCGCAGCCGCCCGGCCCCGAGCGTCGCGAGAAGGTCCGGGAGCTCTTGTGGAAGCGCCTGGACGGCGGCCGCCGTGAACCCAGCGACGAGCGGCGTCGCGATTAGGAACTGCGCGGTCACCATCGCGCGCTTGGTGTAGATCAGTTCGAGGTCTCCAAATGGGCCGCTCCGGACGAGCATCAGCCAGACAATCAGGCCGACCACCACGGGCGGCATGCCCATACCCGTGTTGACCATCCCGAGAACAAACGTGCGACCGGGAAACCGCCGCCGGGCAAGGATGTAGCCAACCGGGACGCCCGCGACCAGCGCGAAGAGGGTGGCCGAACCGGAGACCACGACCGTGCGCCAGGCGACCTCGCGGAGGTCGCGGTCGGCCGTCGCAATCAGGCGCAGCGCCTCCTTGAGGCCTTCCCATATCGCATCCATCGCGAGCGCAGGCTACTGCCCAAGGTCCTCAACGCGCTTGCCCGCGTCCGGGACGAAGAGCGATTGCCCGAAGTCCGCTTTCTTGAAGTCGCCGATCACCTGCTGGACCTCCGCCGAGACAAGGAAGTTGATGAACGCCCGCGCCTGGGCCGCTTGGACCTTCGGGAACTTCGTAGGGCTGACCAGGTAGGCGTGGTAGATGTTCAGAAGCGGCCTCGCTCCCTCGAAGACGACATCGAGTTGCAGGTTCTTCCTCTGCGTGAGGTAGGTGGCGCGGTCCGTGAGCGTGTAGGCGCCGCGCTGGCCGGCGACGTTGAGCGTGGCGCCCATCCCCTGGCCGGTTTCGACCCGGTCCTTCACGGCAGCCTTGGGGTCGATGCCCGCATCTTTCCAGAGCTGCAACTCGGCCTTGTGGGTACCGGAGTCGTCGCCGCGCGAGACGAACGGGCCAACGGCGGCGACGGCCTGCATCGCGGCGTTGAGGTCCTTGAGGCCCTTCACTTTGGCCGGGTCGCTTGCGGGGCCAACGATGATGAAGTCGTTGTGCATGATGAGCTTGCCTTCGACGAGGTCGCCCGCATCGACGTACTTCTTCTCGCTGGCCGGTGCATGGACGAGGACTGCGTCGGCATCGCCCTTCGCACCCATCTCAAGCGCGGCTCCCGTACCAACGGCGATGACTTTGACCTCGACACCGGTCGTTTCCTTGAACATCGGGACGAGGACATCGAGGAGTCCGCTATCCTGGGTGCTCGTCGTGGTCGCCAAGATCATCGACCCGCCGAGCTTGGGTGCGACGGTGGGCGACGGCGTCGCGGTGGGCGCAACCGTCCCCGCTGGGGCGACGGCTGGCTCTGTGTCGTCGTCATCGTCGTCGCCTCCACAGGCGACAGCCAGTGACGCCGCGATGAGGGCGCTGAGTGCCAGAAGGGCGAACAACCAGTTCCGTTTGGGCATGAGTGGACCTCTCCCTTGTGTCTGCGGCAGCATATCGCCCGCCCGGCGGATATGCCACGCCGGGCATAGCCGCGCCGGACGGCACCAGCGCCCATCGATCCGACAAATGCCACCGATAGACCCCTTGACTTCTCCATTTGGCGGGACTACGGTGGAAATGGACCAGGTAGCAACCCAGTCCAAACCCAGTTCAAGGAGGGAACCCCATGCGAAGTACGCTGCACGCCCTCTACGGAGTCTTCATCGTTCAGAGGTGAGTGCCCGCGCCTTGCGGGCCGCACTCCGGTCGCCGGACACCACAGCCCACCTCGTGCGCCAACGGTGGCGCGAGGATGTGACGGTCGAGTTCACCGGGCATGTTGGGACACAGGACGCGACCACAGAAAACGGAAGGGGCCCTGCTTCGGCGGGGCCTCTTCTTGTCCGCGCTACCAGCCGAGCGCCTTTTCGATGGAATCCACGCTTGAGCCCGCTTTCACGACATCGGGCCGGTGTTGGGCGCTGGCGGTGTCGGGGTCTTTGAGCCCGTTCCCCGTGAGTACGGCGACGGCTCGGCCTCCACGGGTGCGGCCCTGCCGGCCAAGCTTCAGGAGCCCCGCGAGCGACGCGGCGCTCGCCGGCTCGGCGAAGAGGCCCTCCTGGCGCGCAAGCAGCGTGTACGCCTCAAGGATTTCGTCATCGGTGACGGCCTCGATCAGGCCGTCGGACTCATCACGGGCACTGGTCGCACCGGACCAACTCGCCGGGTTGCCGATTTGAATCGCGCTGGCGACGGTCTTTGGCTTTTCGACCGGAACTCCCAGGACAAGCGGGGCGGCGCCGGCCGCTTGGAAGCCGAACATCCGCGGGTGGAGGGTCGAGCGCCCGACTTCGGCGCACTCGTTGAAGCCCTTCCAGTAGGCCGTGATGTTCCCGGCGTTGCCGACAGGGATCGCGAGGATATCGGGCGCATCGCCGAGGACTTCACAGACTTCGTAGGCGGCCGTCTTCTGGCCCTCGATACGGAACGGGTTTACGGAGTTCACCAAGGCGACGGGGTGCTTGCTGGTGAGCGCACGCGCGGCGGCGAGCGCATCGTCGAAGTTGCCGTCGACCTCGATGATCTTCGTCCCAAAGGCGACCGCTTGGGCGAGTTTGCCAGCCGCGACTTTGCCACCCGGGACGAGCACGTAACTCGCGATGCCGCAGTGCGCGGCATAGGCGGCGGCGCTCGCGCTGGTGTTGCCAGTGCTCGCGCACATGATGGCGCGGGCGCCTTCCTCCACAGCCTTGGCGACAGCGACCACCATGCCCCGGTCCTTGAAGGAGCCGGACGGGTTGCACAGCTCAAGCTTGAACCAGAGCTCGTCGAGCCCACACTCGGCCGCCAGCCGCGCTGCGCGCACGAGGGGAGTATCCCCTTCGCCGAGCGAGATGCGCGGTGTCGCGGCGGAGAGCGGGAGTATCGCCCCCCACTTGTGGAGCACTCCGCGGGGAGAGGGGCCTGCGGTCATGGTTCCTCCGGCGGGCGAAACGCGTGGAACTTCATCTCGCGGAGCTCTTGTTCGAGCACCTGGATCTGTTTCCGGCGCTGCTTCTCCGACATTTGGTTGTACTTGGCGAACTCGTCGCGGACGTAGTCGACCACCTGGGCGATATCGGACTTGATGCTTGTCACCCGTTCGGCAAGGCCGGTGTGGCGGCCGTGCGCAAGCGCGACCTCGCCTTCGACCTTATCCACTCGCTGAGCCAGCTTCTCCAGAAGGTCTTCGAGGATGGTGACGCGGCCATCGATACGGCTCGACTGTTCGCGCCAGACCTGGACAGCCTCGATCACTTCGCGACGCATGGTCTGTTCGCGGGTGGCTTCCTCGATGAGGCCCTCGTTGCGCTTCACCATCTCGCCAACGACTTGGAGCCGTTCATAGACGAGACCGTAGCGCTCTTCTTGGTCTTCGGTGAGGACCACCTTGACGCGCTCTTCGAGGTCTTTGTTCACCTCCATCGAGCGCTCCAAGCGGAGGCCGAACTGCTCGACGCGGGCTTCCGTCTCGCGCTGGCGCTCGATGATCGACGCCTCGGATCGGGCAACCTGCGCGACCTGGGCCTGGAGCTGGGACACGTCGGCAAGGATCAAGCCGAGCTGGCTCGTCGCCCCTTCGATCCGCTTGAACGCCTCGGCCCGCTCTTCGCGGTCGTATTCCGCCTCCGAGCGAAGAATGCGGAGGGAGCCGTCGATCTCGGCCTTGTGGGTGAGCACCTGATGGCGAAGGTGTTCCGAGACCTCATCGAGCCCGCGGAGCTTCTCCGGGAGGCCGCGGAACGGGAGGAACTTGGGGTCGACCTCCCGGACAGCCCGTTCCGTCTGGGTGAGGGTCTCCGACATCTCGTAGACCTGGTGGCGGACCTGGTCGAGTTGGGCGATGGCACGCAGATGGTCGTCGCGGGTCTCGCGGATCTGCTGTTCGAGCCACTGGAGGATTTCGCCGATCGCTTGGGACTGAAGTTCTCCTGGCACGGCGCGCTACGCCTCCACGCGCAAGAAGCTCTCGATGCGGGCGACGACGGGCAACGCCTCGATGGTCGCCAATGCGGCGCGCATGGCGCCCTCCCGCGCGCGATGGGTCATCACGACGAGCTCAGCCGTCCCGGCCGTCTCGTCGGCCTCCTTTTGGTTCACCGCGGCGATGCTCACGCCGGCATCGCCGAGGGCTTGGGCGATCCTCGCAAGGACTCCCGGCTGGTCTTTGACGGTGACCCGGAGATAGAACCGGGTCATCAGTGCGTCGAGGCCGAGGATCGCGACCGAGGAGGCATCTTCGGGCGCTGGATAGCGCCAGCTCTCGCGCTCCGAGCCCGCATGCACGATGGAGTGCGCGAGGTCCAGGATGTCGGCGACCACCGCCGAGCTGGTGGGCTCGGCGCCGGCCCCGCGGCCCTGCAGCAGCACCATGCCGGTGAGGTCGCCCGTGATTTGGACTGCGTTGAACACACCGTCGACGCGGGCGAGTGGTTCGGCCTGGGGCAGCAGCGCGGGTGAGACGCGGGTCACGATCCCGCCGTCGATGCGCTCGGCGATCGCGAGGAGCTTGATAACGTACCCAAGCTCGGCGGCGTAGCGGAGGTCCGCGGCCGCGAGCTTGGAGATGCCTTCGGCGTGGACGTGGTGGGGGCGCACGGGGACGCGGAAGGCGAGACTCGCCATGATCGCGAGCTTGTACGCCGCGTCGATCCCTTCGACGTCGTTCGTCGGGTCAGGCTCGGCGTAGCCGAGGGCCTGCGCTCCGGCGAGAGCGTCGGCGTAACTCGTCCCTTCCTGCGCCATCTTGGTCAGGATGTAGTTCGTGGTGCCGTTGATGATGGCCCGGACCGACGAGATGCGGTTGGCCAACAAGTCCCGCCGCAAGGGGGCGATCAGGGGAATCCCGCCGCCGACGGTGGCCTCGAACATGATGTCGCGGCGGGCAGCGCGCGAAAGGGCGATCAGCTCGGGCCCGGACTTCGCGATGAGCTCCTTGTTCGCGGTGACGACGTGTTTGCCAGCGGCGAGCGCGGTGCGGATGAACGCGCCGGCTGGCTCATCGACACCGGTGAGCTCGACGACCACGTCGATATCCGGCGCTCGGATGACGGCGTCGACATCGGTGGTCAGGATCCCCGCCGGGAGATCGACGGTGCGCGGCTTCGTCAGGTCGCGGACGGCCGCGCGGCGCAGGACCAACTCCGCGCCGACTTGGGAGGCGAAGTAGGCCCGCCGCTCGAGGAGCGCGCGGGCCACGCCGCCACCAACGGTGCCAACGCCAATGAGCCCGACGCCGATCTCTTTGGTCACGATCTCCTCCAGCGATGAGAACTTGGCTGGTTGTTAATCTGCGTGCTGTTCGGCCCACTCCGCGTCTTCGGCGGTGAAATCCCGGTCGACCTTCGTACCGAGCGCTTCCCGCTTTGCATCGAGCGCGGCGTTGAGGCGCACGCCCGAGAGCTGATCCTTTTGCGTTTCGGAGTAGTCCGCGGGTTCTTTGCGTTCGACTTTGAAGATCCACCAGGTGTTTTGGACAGCAACCGGGCCGACGACATCGCCGACCGGCTTGCCGGCTACAGCCTCGCTGATGGCATCCGGCAGGAGTTCGACCGGTTCTGGGAGCATCAGTCCGTCTTGCTGGCGCGACTGGAGGTCGAGGGACTCCTGCTGAGCGACGGTGCCGAAGTTTTCGCCACTTTGGATGCGCTTGAGCAACTCGTCGGCTTTGGCTTTGTCGGCCAGGACGATCGAGCGCAGGGTGATCTGTTCGCCGCGGTCGCCCAGTTCGGTCTTGATCTGTGCCCGAAGCAACGTGATCGCGAGCTCTGCCCGCTTGATCCGGCGGTAGTTCGAGTCGCTCACCTTGAGGGTTCGGACTTGGTTCCGGTAGAGCTGGTCGAAGGTGCTGCCAGAGGCGCCGAGTTCGACGCCGAACCCCTCGGCGATGTGGCGCAGCACGGCGTCGTTGCCGAGGTCGAGCTGCTTTTCGCGGGCGAGGATCAGCGCGATCTCTTCGCGTTCGAGCTGGCTGACGAGGTCTTCTTCGAGCAGTGCTAAGGAAACGCCCGAGTTGGAGTTTGCCTGGAGGAACGAAAAGAGGCGTTCAGCGTAGTAATTGAGGCGGACTTTCTGCCCGTCAACGTTGACGATGACCTTGTTGGGCCGAGCGATCTGCTGGTCGTAAACCTGGTACGCGAAGAAGCCGAGGACGAGCAGCAGGAGCGCCGCTGCACCACCCAGAATCGCCCAACGGCTATTGCGTTCGAGCAGCCGGGCACGGCCAGGGTTGGCCCGCGCATCACTGCGCGGGCGTTGCTTTGGGAGCGCGGTCGTCCGTTCGCGTCGTGCCATCGGCCTAGCCGCGAGTCGGGAAGATGCCCGTGCGGCGGACGTGGTCCAGGGTGTAGGGCAGGAGCGCAAGATGCCGCGCGCGCTTCACCGCGGTCGAGACGATGCGCTGATGCTTGAGGCAGGTGCCCGTCTTTCGCCGGGGCTCAATCTTGCCGCGTTCGCTGATGAACATGCGGAGGCGCGGGACGTCCTTGTAGTCGATGCCCTTGAGGTGGTCGGCGCAGAACCGGCAAACCTTGCGGCGGCTCTGGTAACGGGGCTTCGACGGCCGCGAGGGCCGTTCTGACTGTTCTGATGGCGCTGAGGCTTCACTGCTCACGTAAGGCTGATCCCTTTCCTAAGCGGGCGGCGAGCCAAGGCCGCCCGCGCGTTGTTATTCAAACGGCAAGTCGTCGGGGTCGATGTCGCCGCCGGCGGGGGCCCGGAAGCCCGGCGCCTGCCGTGCGCCGCCCCTGGCGCCGCCGCCGCTACTGGGGAAGCTGGCGTCGTCGCCCCAGTTGGAACCGCCACCAGCGCCTCCACCGCCACCCCCCGGGCCGCCGAGCAACTGCAGCGCTGCGGCGTGCACTTCGACGCGGGTGTGTCGCTGGCCCTGGTCATCATCCCAGGAGCGGGATTGGAGGCGGCCCTCAACGTAGACGCTCTTCCCTTTGGTGACGTATTGCGCGACGCGCTCGGCGAGCTCGCGCCAAAGGACGATGTTGAACCACTCGGTTTCTTCCCGGCGGTCCCCTTCCTGTCCCCGTGAGACGCGATTCACCGCGAGGCTAAAGCTAGCCTGCGCGGTGCCGTTGGCGAGGTAGCGCAGTTCAGCATCGCGGCCGACGTTCCCAATGAGCATGACTTTGTTGAGGCTGGCCATGGCAGTGGTCCCTTACTCCGCGTCCGGGGCGGCCGGAGCGGCGGGTGCGGGCGCCTCAACAGGCGGAGCCGCTTCGACGGGCGGTGCGATGGGCCGCCGGGGTTCGCGCGGCGCTGGGGGCGGCGGCAGTTCGTCGGCCCGGACGACAAGGTGGCGATAGATGCGCTCATCGATCCGGAACGCCTCTTCGAGCGCCGCGACGTTGGTGGGCGGCAGGTTCACGCGGGTGACGATGTAATCGCCGTCGATCGCGCGGCCGATCGGGTACGCCATCCGGCGGCGACCCCAATGGTCGACCTTCAGCATGGCGCCGCCGCGGGCTTCCACCGCAGTCGTGAGGGCCTGGACGGAGGCATCGGGGCCCCCTTGCTCGGAGACGGCAAGGTCGTACACCGCCGTCAATTCATATTCCCGCATAGTCTCCAACAGCCGGGCGATGGGATTCCCCTCGAACAACGGAGGGGCGAACCCCGGCTCAACATCGGAGCGTAGCACGGGCTGCGCCCTCGAACCATAGGGGGCGCAGCCCGCGATGGCCACGAATTGTCCACGCACTGGCTACCCACCCTGCGCTTCCGCGCCCCCGTGGTCGAACTTTGCTTGCGATGGGCGTACGACTTCAGAAGGTCCGGGCGTTGCTGAATGTCCCTCGTGCAGCGCAACTCGTACTCGGCGCGGGGGCAGTCACTGCTTTGGCGACGGTCGCAGCCGCGGCGCGCGAAGGCGCCACACCCTCGGAGATCCCAGCGGCGGCGCCGGTGGCCGTGGTGGCCGCGACGGCGACGCCCGTCGAGGCGCCAAGCTTGGTCGAAGTCCCCACTTGGCGCCCGGTTGAGCAAGAGGCGGAGCTGGCGGCCGCCGGGCAGGAGCTTGAAGGCGCAGTCGAGGCGCCCGCTCCGTCGCACGAGCCAGCCGAGGAGGTCCGCGCGACGGAGCGCGGGCGCTTCGCGATGCCCCTTCGCGCGTGGAGCGTCGTCACCGACAGGTATGGCGCCGCGCGCGGCCCAGGGCTGATCCATGGCGGGATTGACCTGGCGCTCGACGGCCTCTCGCGCTCGCCGGTGCTCGCGAGCTGTGCGGGACGCGTGTCGACTGCGAGCTACTCGTCCGTCTATGGCTACCACGCGATCGTCGACTGCGGCGAAGGCTGGAGCACGCTTTACGGGCACCTGAGCCAGCTCCGGGTCGCGGTCGGCGACAGCCTTGTGCAGGGTGCGGTGCTCGGGGTTTCCGGCTCCACCGGATACTCGACGGGCGAGCACCTCCACTTCGAGGTCCGCTGGCAGGGCAAGCCCGTCAACCCGGAGAACTACCTCGACTTCAAGATCCCGCCGGGCACGCCGCTCTCGAGCGGCCCGCTCATCTTCCCCGGGAGCAAGACCACGAAAGCCGGCGGTGCCGCGACAGCGACAGCCACGGCCACTGCGACCGCCGAGCCGACCAGCACCGCGACCCCGACGCCCGTTCCGCCGACGGCGACACCGACGAACACGCCGACGGTGACCCCGACCCCGACCAAGACACCGACGCCTTCGCCGCCGCCGCCCACGCGGACGCCGACGCCGAAGCCCGTGATCCGCAAGTAGCCCTGTCCACCCAGACACTCCCGGTCGAACACCAAAACGATGAACACACCACACCCCGTCCTCGGCCGATTCGTCGCTAGCTATGGCCTCCGCCCGTTCAAGGTGGGCACGTGGTGGCTGCCGCTCCCGATCGCTGCGGCGGCGGGCGGTGTGGTTGCCGGCCTCTTCGCGGGTTCGAGCCTTCAGCAGGCGCTCGTCCTCTGGGCGGCCGCGGTCGTGGCAGCCGTGATCTGGGTGATCTACCGCTGGCGCGACCTCGCGAGCCAGGTGCCCCTCGTGATTTATGACAAGGGATTCGTTTGGGCCGAGGGCGGCGACTTCGCCGAGGTCCGCTTCGGCGAAGTCCTGGCGATGACGCCCGAGGAACGACCGCCCTTCCCGATGATGAAGCCCGAGACGTGGTGGGTGATCGAGGCGGAAGATGGCATCGCGCTGACGATCAGCCCGGCTCTCCGCGACCAACAGCGTGCGCTCGAGTGGATCCGGAACCGCGTGTCGGAGACTGTGCCGGAACCTGTCCGGCGCTCCGGGACCGCGGTCGCCTAACGCAGCCCTTTAGCGGTAGGGCACGTCCGCAGCGGCCCCGCTCGCGTAGAGCGCCTCGACGCGCTCGGTCGGAATTCCGAAGTCCGCCAACAGCTCGCGCGTGTGCTGCCCGAAAAGTGGCGCCGGCGTTTCGATTCGCCCAGGCGTCCGGGAGAGCCGCCAGGCGACGCCGTCATGGGGATACGGGCCCATGTCCGGATGCGTGACCGTTTCGAAGTAGCCACGGACACGGAATTGCGGGTCTTCGACCAGGTCGAGCGCATGAAGGACGGGCGCAGCTGCGATTCCGGCCGCCTGGAGCGCGCGGGCGGCCTCGTAGTCGCTGTGTTCCAGCGTCCAAGCCATGATCGCGGCGTCGATATCCAGGGCGGACGCCTGGCGCGCCTCGAGGCCGTCGAGACTGGCGAGGTGCGGGGCATCAACTAACGCGCAGAGCGCTTGCCACTCGGCTTCGGTGCGGACGGCGAGCGTGACCCAGCGGTCGTCGCCGGCGCAGGGGTAGCAGCCGTGAGGCGCCATGTCGGGGTGACGGTTGCCGCTCGGGACGGGCTCGAGGCCCAAGGACCGCGCTGCAAACTCCTCGCCAATCAGGGACACGAGAGTCTCTTGGCCGGTGATCTCGACGTACTGGCCCTCGCCCGTCCGCGCGCGGTGGAGGAGCGCCATAGCGATGGCGGCCGCACCCGTCGTCCCGGAGGTTGGGTCGCCATAGGCGATGCCCGTGTTGTAGGGCTGCGGGGCGTCTTCATAGGCGTTGAGCGAGGCAATGCCCGAGAGTTGCTCCATGTTCGTCCCGACCCCGGCGAGCGCGTGGTCTGGGCCATCCTGCCCATAGCCCGAGATGGACACGACGATGATCCGCGGGTTGACGGCGCGAAAATCGTCGTACGTCAGCCCCAACTCCGCCATCCGGCCGGCCTTGAAGTTTTCGACCACCAGGTCGCACTGCGCCGCCAGTTCGAGCAGCACGGCGCGGCCGTCTGGGTGCGCCGGGTCGATGCTCAGGCCCTTCTTGCCGCGGCTGTAGTTGTTGAAGTAGGCGCTGTAGTCGTAGACGCGCGGCCGGTTGAAGTCGACCGCGGTGCTTCGGATAAAGTCGTACGAGGCGGGCGACTCGACCTTCAGCACCTTGGCGCCGAAATCGGCGAGCCATTTGGTGGCGTACGGCCCCGCCCAGTACGCGGTGAAATCGAGCACTTTGAGGCCGGCCAGCAAGCCTCGGTGGTCGCGGTCGCGGCGCACGAGGGTAGCCGCCGGGGGAGCGGCCTCCTTGTCCCCGAAGGCGGCGCTGGCGGCCGCTGGCGTCGCCTCGCCGAGGTCCGGCGCCGGGCCATCGACCCAGGGCGTCGCCGACATCCGGAAGGGTCGCCCAGGCTGTTTGAGGACGCGGCCCGAGGCCAAGCGACGTTCGACGAAGAACCCGCGCGCGTTGAGGTGGGGGCTCGATGCAACCTCCCTGACGGTGTGGACGGGCGCGATGGTCATCGAGGCGCTCCGGCCCTCGTCCATCACTTCGCCCTTGGTCCGGCGGTCGAAGTAGTCCAGGACGATGCCCAAGAGTTCGTCCTGGGCGGCGAGGACATCCGGCAGCTTGGTGAACCGTCCCGGCTCCAACAGCTCCTCATGGCCAGAGAGGCGCGCGAACGGCGGGATTTGCCGGTGTGTGCCGTAGATCCCGGCATAGCCATCGCGGCAGGGATAGATGCCCATCATCGAGAAGCGCGCCCGGCCGCTGCGTGGCACGACGCGCCCGGTGAAGCGCGCGTTCGGGCCAAAGCCTTCGCTCGCGCCTGCCATGCACTCGGCGGCGCTCACCTCGACGTGTTGGCCCACCCCCGACAGGGCGACGCCGTAGAGGGCGAAGCAGACCGCTGCGAAGCCATGAAGGCCGAGCTGCATCCAGGCTTGGGCCCCGGCGGTGCAGAGCGGTTCGCGGCTGAGCTCGCCCGTGAGCGCCATTTGGCCACCCATCGCGAACGCGTTGATGTTCTCGGCCCGCCAGCCAGACCACGGCCCCCAGTCGCCGTAGGGCGTGAGCGAGGCCGAGACCAGACGGATGTCGAGAGCCGACAAGCGGTCGTAGTCGAGCCCGAGCGCTTGTAACGAGCGGCGCGGCTGATCGCTCAGGACGACGCTGGCGCGCGCCGCGAGCCGTCGCAGCTCCTCCTGCGCTTCCGGCTGAGCGAGGTCGAGCACGAGGCTTCGCTTGCCCGCGCCGAGGTACAAGAACTGAGGGGCGGCGTTCGGCTCCGGGGCCGGTGCGCCGAGCACCACCCGAGCATGGCGAGCCGCATCGCCTTCCGGAGGCTCGACCTTCACGACCGTCGCGCCGAAGCCAGCGAGGAGCCGGCCACAGTAGCCAACGCCGGCGCCGGCGCCGACCTCCAGGACGGTTACCCCGGTCAACGGACCTGCCATTGCTCACCCTCGCTGCTGGACTGACGTGGCGCGCAGTCTACCGTGGGGCTTGGGATCGTCGACCGTCCGGAGGATACTCACGGAGATGGAAGCCACAGACGGGGAAGCCATGGCGACGGACAACGCTCCGAGAGCGCCCCACAAGACGGCCGAAGCCTATCTCGAGGCCTACCTCCGCGAGTTGGCCGCCATCGGCAACCGGTCGGCGTACACCATCCGCAACTACCGCTCGGACATCGGCCATTTCCTCGCCTGGCTGCGCGCAGCTGAACGTGAGCCGCTTGAGACCAACCGCCAGGCGTTCCGGACATACATGGGGGGGCTTCGCGCGGCCGGGATGGCCCCTGCTTCGATGACGCGGAAGACGAGTACGGTGCACGGCTTCTACAGATGGCTCCACGACCAAGGAGCGACGCCCAAGGACCTCCTCTACGGCGTCGCTCTGCCGAAGCGGCCGCGGCGGCTCCCGAAAGTGCTGCCGCAGCCCTCCGTTGCCGCGCTCCTGGATGCGCCGGACCGCGAAACCCCCCAAGGCATCCGCGACCGCGCTATCCTGGAGTGTCTCTATGGTGCGGGCGTCCGGATCTCCGAACTGGTCGCGCTGGACGTCGCCTCGATCGACTTCGACGAATGGGCGGCAATCGTCCACGGCAAAGGCTCGAAGGAGCGCGTCGTCCTCTTCGGCGAGGCCGCGATGCAGGCTGTGGACGCGTACGTCCGGACGGGGCGCCCTGGGTTGGCGACGGGGCCGGAGAGCGCGCTCTTCCTGAACCGCTTCGGTGGACGGCTCGGCGCGCGGTCCGTCCAAACGTTAATCAAGCAGCACGCGCTGGCCGCAGGGATCAGCCAGGACGTCTGGCCGCACCTTTTGCGGCACTCGTTCGCCACGCACCTCCTGGACGGAGGCGCGGACCTGCGGATCGTCCAGGACTTGCTTGGCCACAGCTCGGCCAACACGACGCAGATCTACACGCATGTTTCGCAAGCCAAGCAGGCGGAGCTTTCCGAGCGAGCCTGGGCCGCGATCGCGCAGGAAGCGCTGGATGGGCCGCGCCAGCGCCGCCGCAAGCGTCTGGCCAACCAGGACCCGGCGGCCGACAATGCAGCCCATGCCGGGTGAACACCTCACGATCCTGCTCGTCCACGGGCCGAACCTGAATCTCCTGGGCGAACGCAAGCCCGAGATCTACGGCACGACCACGCTCCTCGACATCGAGGCCGATGTCGCCGCTGCCGCGAACGCCCAAAGGGCGGCGGTGCTCTGCTTTCAGAGCAACCACGAAGGGGCGCTGATCGACTTCCTGCACGAACACCGCAAGTTCGCCGACGGGGTCGTGTTGAACGCAGGTGCGTTCACGCATACGTCCGTCGCCCTCCGTGATGCCATCGAGGCGATCCAGCTGCCCGTTGTCGAAGTCCACATTTCGAACACGCACGCGCGGGAAGGGTTCCGCCACGTGTCGCTGATCGCGCCGGTTTGCCTTGGGCAGGTGACCGGGCTTGGCCGCCAGGCATACACGACGGCGACCGAACTGCTCCTGAACTACGTGAGGGGCGGCTAACGCCGCCCCTCACGCCACATCTTTCCCAGGACCGGTTAGTAGCCGGCCATGATCGCCATGATGCTCGCGATGTAGTCGTGGGTGTCGTCGTAGAACCCGATGGTGTGCACCGAGTGCCAGCCTTGGTAGTAGGCTGCCAAGGTCAGCTCGATGTCCCACTCCGACTCAATGAGCCAGTGCCGCAAGATCGCGGACCCCATCCGGGCGTTGGCGCGGGCGTCGATGTCCCAGTCCGTCGCGTCGGGCACGAGCTGTTCGAGCGCCCACCCGGCGGTGCCGGGCATGACCTGCATAAGGCCGATCGCACCCGCGTGGCTAACCATCGACTGGTTCCAGCCGCTCTCTTGCCAGGCAACGGCTTTGACGAGGTCGGCCGGGACGCCAAATTCGGCGGCGGCGCTGACGAGGATTTCGGCATAGTCCGTGCGGTTGGTCGGCGCGACCACGCCCGGGACGGCGAGCTCTTGGCCGATGCGGATGAGGTTCGGGTTCGCCAGCCCGTTCATCTCGACGAGCGTGTCGAGCGACGTCCCGTAGCGGATGGCGATGTCCAGCAGCGACTCGCCATCCCGGACGAGGTGCGTGCGGGTCGCGACGCGTGGCGCGGCGGCTGTCCCGCCACCGGGGATCACGAGGACTTGGCCGACGTAGACATGGTCGGCGCTGCGGAGGCTGTTGGTCTGTTCGAGAGCGAGGATGCTGACGCCGTACTGGTCGGCGACATGGCTGAGGGTCTCGCCAGCGACGACCGTGTGCGTGCGGGCCGCCGCCGGGCTACTCACACTGCCGGCCGGCAGGGCGAGCGACTGGCCGGCGTAGATTTGGTCGGCGTCGGCGAGGCCGTTGAGCGCCATCAGGTCGGCGATGCTGACGCCATAGCGACCGGCGATCGCGCTCAGCGAATCTCCGGCGACGACGACGTGATGCCGGGCCCCAGCTGCGCCGCCGGGCCGGCCACCGGGGACCACGAGGACCTGGCCAACCGTGATGGCGTTGCCGTTGCGGATGCTGTTCGCGTCCATCAGGGCGGTGAGGGGGACGCCGTAGGTGTCGGCGATTCCGGAGAGCGTCTCGCCGGCTGCGACCGTGTGGGTCTGCCCACGACCGGTGGTGGGCGTGACGGCGCCGGGGATGGTCAGGATCGTCCCGACTTCGAGCGCGTCGGGGTTGGTGAGGCCGTTTGCGGCCATGAGCGCTTCGAGGCTCACGCCGAAGCTCTGGGCTATGACGAAGAGCGTGTCGCCCGAGCCGACGACGTACTGCTTGGCCACGGTGGCGGCGCCAACGTTTGAGGCGCCGGGGATGCGAAGCGACTGGCCGACGTAGATCTGGTCGGTGTTGGTCAGTCCATTGACGGAGGCGAGCTCAGCGAGCGGGACGCCATACTCGTCAGCGATACCCGAGAGGGTCTCGCCTGGTTCGACAACGTGGGCAAACGCTGGCACAAGAAATGCCAGCGCGAGCGCGGCCGCGGAGAGCCCGGCGATGATGCGCCGCCGGAGAACGCCCGGCCGCGGCCCGGCGGGGGTGGGCCGCAGCTGGAAAAGCATGAGATCTCCATTCATACAATGAGTGGAGTTATGTAGCAACCTGGCTCACAACTCCCCAGGGGTGAGGGGCGTCGCAACCCAGACTCGCACCCGCTTCGCCTGCTTGTCTAGCTGTTTACACAGATTTTGCACAGCCGCCGAGCCGCGGCCGGGGCTATACTCGGCCGATGGGCTTCTACTACGGGCCGAACTCCCCGCCGCCAGAAGAGGACAAGCCGGGCGGTTTCAAGGAAGTGGTGGTCATCATCTGGGCCGTCTTCCGGGCCCTCGCCTTGCCCCTCGGCATCCTTTTTGGAGCGGTTTTTGGCCTGATCCTGCTCTTCGTCCTGTTCACCGTGCATTGGGCCGCGGGCATCGGCGCGATCGGGCTGATCGTGCTCGCGGTCGTGGCGCGAGGCATTTGGGAATGGCGACACCCGCCGCGGATCCTGTGAGGCTCGACGAAATCGCGGCCAACGTCGCTGGCGTCCGCGCACGGGTCGCGGCGGCCTGCGAGCGGGCCGGGCGCGACCCCGCGTCCGTGACCTTGATCGCCGTGACCAAGAGCTATCCGGCCGCTGACGTGCTGGCCGCCCATGCCGCCGGGATCGCCGACGTGGGCGAAAACCGGGTCCAGGAAGGCCTGGCCAAGCGTGTTGAAGCTGACGTGTCACGCCTTCGCTGGCACCTGATTGGGCACCTTCAGACGAACAAGGCCAGACTGGCGGTCGATCACTTCGACGTGCTCCACGGCATCGACTCGGCTCGGGCCCTTACCGCCGTGGACGACGCCGCCGACCGCGCGGGCCGGGTGGCGCCGGTCTTCCTGGAAGTGAACGTCGCCGGAGAAGCCTCGAAGGATGGGATACCCGTGGAGGCGCTCGCCGCGCTCGTCGCCCACGCCCGATCGCTGGCGCACATCAGAGTCGAAGGGCTGATGACCGTGGCCCCGCACGCGCCTGACCCCGAACAGGTGAGGCCCGTCTTCGTGGAGCTGCGGCGGCTCGCGGCCAGCCATGGACTAGAATCGCTCTCGATGGGAATGACCGGGGACTTCGAGGCCGCGATCGAGGCGGGTGCGACCCACATCCGTGTCGGCCGGGCGATCTTTGGGGAGCGTGTGGCATGAGGTTGACGATCATCGGCGGCGGCGTGATGGGCGAGGCGATCCTCTCGGCGGCGTTGGCCCGCGGCGTGTACGGCCCCTCAGACGTCACGGTCTGTGAACTCGTCGAGACACGCCGAAACGCGCTACACGCCCGCTACGGCGTCCACACGACGCCCGAGAGCGGCGATGCGATGCGCTCGGCCGACGTCGTCATCCTCTCGGTAAAGCCGCAGGAGGTTGGGAGCGTCCAAGGGCGGCTACGGCCCGATGCGCTCCTCGTCTCGATCATGGCGGGCGTCGGGCTGGCACAGCTTCGCGCCGAGTTCGAGCACACGCGCATCGTCCGCGTCATGCCGAACACGCCGGCTGCCGTGAACGCCGGTATGTCGGCCTGGACCGCCACGCCCGAGGTCGACGACCAACAGCGCGAACTGACCCGCGGACTCCTGGCGGCTATCGGCCGCGAGGCCTACGTCGACAGCGAAAAGAAAGTCGACATGGCGACAGCCGTCAGCGGCAGCGGCCCGGCATACGTGTTCCTGGTGATGGAGGCGCTGATCGAGGGCGCCGTCAGCGTCGGCCTCCCCCGCGCCCAGGCCGAGGAGCTGGTGCTCCAAACCGTGCTCGGGGCGGCCCAGTACGCTCAGGAAACGGGCATGAAGCCAGCCGAGCTACGCGCGATGGTGACCTCGCCCGCCGGGACGACGGCGGCCGGGCTCCTGGAACTCGAGAAGGGCGCCGTCCGCGCCTCGTTCATCGAATGTGTGCGGGCCGCCTACAAGCGGGCCGTCGAACTGGGCCAGCCGTCGTGAACACGGTGGCCTCGGTGCTCGAAGTCTGCCTCTACGGCCTGATCGTCCTCGTGGTGCTGCGCTCGATCATGAGTTGGTTTCCGGCGCTCCAGGGCAACGACATGGGGCGATTCATCGTACGGGCGACGGAACCGCTCCTGGCGCCCTTCCGCCGGATCATCCCAAGCATGGGGATGTTCGACTTGAGCGGCCTCGTGGTCGTCGTGTTGCTGACGATTATGGTCACGGCGGTCCGCCGGACGGCCGATCTGTAAGTCGCCTTTCCCCCGGACGCGGCCGCGGGTGTGGTATCCTGATACGGACCGCAGGAGTCCAGGCCGGAGTAGCTTCCATCGACCCGTATATCGCTGAGGTAACCTACACCTTCCTCCGCATCTTGATGTTTGCGGTGATTGCCCGGTCGCTGTTGACGTGGTTCTCGATTGACCCGGCGAACCCGCTCATTCAACTGCTGCACCGCGTGACCGAGCCGATCATCGACCCGTTCCGGAAGGTCATCCCGAACATGGGGATGATCGACTTGAGCCCGATGGCGGCGATCCTCGCGCTGATCATCCTGCAGCAGCTGGTCGCGAGCGTCGTTGACCGCGCATAACGCCACCCCCTCGGCGATTCAAGCCATCGGCCTGATCCGCTCGTTCGGCGAGCGCCGCGCCCTTGACGGCAGTTCGCTGCGCGTGCGCCAGGGCAGCGTTTTCGGCCTTTTGGGGCCTAACGGCAGCGGCAAAACGACCTTCCTGACCATGGTGACGGGACTCGATAAGCCCGACGGCGGCTCCCTTCGCGTGTTTGGCGCGCCGCCAGCGCGCCAGCTTCGGTCGCGCATTGGAATCGTCTTCCAAGAGAACACCCAGGACGCGTTGCTCCGACCTGTCGAGCTCTTGCGGCTGGTCGCCCGCCTCTATGGCCTCGGCGGGGCGGGCGCGGCGAAGCGGATCGCCACGGTCCTCGCAATCGTCGGGCTCGCCGGGCGAGCGGACGACCCGATTGCTACCCTTTCCGGCGGGATGCGCCGGCGGCTCGAAGTCGCGCGCGCGCTCCTTCACGAGCCCGACCTCCTGATCCTCGACGAACCGACGACGGGCATCGACCCGGACGAACGCCGCGCCCTCTGGGACGCGCTCCGGGCGGCGTGGGGCCACGGCATGACCATCCTTCTTGCGACCAACGACCTCGCGGAAGCCGACGCCGTCTGTGACGAGGTCGCTTTTCTGCGCGAGGGCGCGGTCGTGGCGCAAGGGCAACCCGCCGAGCTCAAGCGAGGGCTCGCGGCCGAATCGGTGACCGTGACCTGTGCGACCGCAGAGGACGCCATGGAGCTCTCGGCGGTCGCGGGTGTCGCGACAGCGACCGTCACGGGGCCGACGGCCCGCCTGACGACAGTGGACTCCAGCAGTCTCGTCCCGGCGCTCTTCGTCGCGGCCCCCGGACGAATCCGGTCGGTCGCCGTGGACCGCACGACCCTTGAGGACGCCTACTTCCACCATGTGGGGCGACGGTCGACAGCTCAGGAGAAGGACCGATGATCGCGGCTTCGCTGGCCCTGTTCGCGCGCGACCTGCGAGCCGTCGTCCGGTCGCGGTCGCAGCTCTACTCCTCGATGTTCACACCCCTGCTGTTGCTGGTCTTCCTCGGGGTCGGCGTCTCCGAAGGTCTGCAACCGGCGAACCTGCCAGCCGGCGACTTCAAAGGGTACCTCGTGCCGGGCGTCGTCGTGATGACGTGCGTGTTTTCGTCCACCTTTTCCAGCGCTTCCTTCTATCGCGACCGGGACTCGGGAGTGCTGAGGATGCTCGTCGCGTCGCCCCAGCCGCTGCCGGTGCTCCTGCTGGGCAAATCGCTGGCCGGCGTCGTGATCGGCACGATTCAGGGCGCCGTCGTGCTGATCGCGGCTGCACCGTTTGTGGACCTGGATTGGCAGTACTCCTTAGCCGGCGGGATGGCGCTCGCGATCCTGGTCATCGTGCTCCTCAACGTCCTGCTCGGCGGCATCGCCCAAGTGCTGGCGTCGCGCATCCAGACGATGCAGGGCTTCCACCTGGTGATGAACCTGGCGCTCTTCCCGTTGCTCTTCTTCTCCGGGGCGTTCTTCCCGCTCGACGACCTGCCGGCGTGGCTCCAGGTGCTGGCGGCGATTAACCCGCTGACCTATGCGGTCGATGCCCTCCTGCTCGCAACGTACGCGGGCTCCGGCGAAGGGTTCATCGGGCTGGCGATCGACCTTCCGGTGCTGCTCGTGCTCGCCGTGGCGGTGTTTGCGGCGGCTTCGCGCCGGACGCCGCGGCTCACCTGGTCAGGCGTCTAGGCACGAAGAAACGGGGGCGGCACCGCCACCCCCGTCGGAAGCCCACTGCTGGGGGAGTTAGGCGAGCGCTGCCTTCGCCTTGCCGGCGATTTCGCCGAACACATCGGGACGCGTGACCGCGAGGTCGGCGAGCGCCTTACGGTCGAGCTCGACGCCAGCGGCCTTCAGGCCGTGGATCAGGCGCGAATAGGTGAGGCCGTGGAGGCGGGCAGCCGCGTTGATCCGGATAATCCAGAGCGCGCGGAAGTCGCCTTTCCTGTCGCGGCGGTTTTCATAGCTATAGCGGAGGGCATGCATCATGCTCTCGTTCGCGCGCTTGATCAGGCGATGCCGCTGGCCGGCGTGACCTTCGGTGAGGCCGAGCACCTTCTTGTGCCGGCGGTGGGACGTTACACCTCGCTTAACGCGGCTCATTCTTGGCCCTCCAGGGGAGCAGGGGTCAGTTTGGTCCCGGGGAGAAGGACGCGCATACGCTTCGCCATCGCCGGGGAAACGGGCACGGTGCGCCCGAACTGGACCGTGACCGGCTTCCGCTTCTTACGGCGGAAGTTGTTGCGGCTGCCATACATGCGCACGAGCTTGCCAGTCCCGGTCAAGCGGATGCGCGAGGCGGCCCCTTTGTGAGTCTTGAGCTTAGGCACCTGCTACTCCTGCTGCGACGGTCTCGACCTCCTCAGTCTCGTCGTCGCCTTCTTCCTCGGTATCCTCGTCGTCCACGTCGTCGACATCGTCCACCTCGTCGGCGTCTTCATCGACAATGCGGGCCGCGGCTGCAGCCGCGGTTACGGCCTCGTCCTCGTCTTCCTCGGCGATGGCGGGCACTGCCGCACCGGCGACCGGGGTAGCCGCGGCGCGGGCCAAGGCTGCCATTTTCTTCTTGTCCGGCGCAACGATCACGGTCATGTGGCGGCCTTCGAGCATCGCATCTTTCTCAACGAGGCAGATGGGCTCGAGGCTCTTGAGGACGCGGTCGAGGAGATTCTTCCCGATTTGCGGGTGGGTGATCTCGCGGCCACGGAACATGACGGTGACTTTCACCTTGTCGCCTTGCTTCAACAGCTTGGCCGCGGTGCGCGTCTTGAAGTCGATATCGTGGTCGTCGATCTTCGGCTTCATGCGTACTTCGCGGAGCTGCATGTTGACCTGGTGCTTCTTGGCTTCGCGCTCCTTCTTGGACTGCTCGTACTTATACCGGCCGAAGTCCATGAGACGCGCCACCGGCGGCTGCGCGTTGGCAGCCACCTCGACGAGGTCGACATCCCTTTGGCGGGCCATTTGGATGGCCTCGACGGTGCGGACAACGCCAATCTGGCGGCCCTCTTCGTCGATCAGGCGGACTTCGGGGACACGGATCCGCTCATTGATGCGCGGATCCGGTGCCACTGGCTTCGGCGGTGTCTTACTGCGTTTCCTCAAACTACATCCCGAACAAGGTTAGACAGGGAGGAAGTGTATCAGCCACGTCCGCCGATGTATATCGGCAGGCCCTGGGGCAGCCGTAGTATGAATCCATGAGACCAGTCCGCAAAGCCGTCATCCTGGCCGCGGGGATGGGGAGCCGCATGCTCCCCGCCACGAAGGCCGTCCCCAAAGAGATGCTCCCGATCGTCGACAAGCCGCTCCTCCAGTACGCAGTCGAAGAGGCAGCCGCCGCGAGCATCGAGGAGATCTGCTTCGTCATTGCCGAAGGCAAGGAGGCCGTGCGGGAGCACTTCGGCACCGGCGGCCGCGTTGCGGGCCTGCTGAGGGCCAAGGGCGATGAGGCAAGCTACCGGCTTGTCGAGCGCGCCGGCGAGCTGGCCCGCTTCTCCTACGTGATGCAGGACGTGCCGCTCGGCCCGGCCCACGCGCTGAACTGCGCGCGTGCCTTTTTCGCCGGTGAGCCGGTCGCGCTCTTTTTCGCCGACGACCTCATCCTCGGGCCGACGCCGTGCATTGGCGAGCTTGTCGAGGCCTACCAGGCGACCGGCGGGAGCGTGATTGGCGTCGAAGAGGTGACCAGCGACCAGGTCCCCTCCTACGGGATCGTCGACCCCGCGGGCGACGGCAACCCGATGCCCCTCAGAGGGCTGGTCGAGAAGCCGAAGGTCGAGGACGCACCTTCGAACCTTGGGATCGTCGGCCGCTACGTCCTCAGCCCGTCGGCGGCCGAGCACATCGACCGATCGCGGCCTTCGGCGGCCGGAAAAGAGCATTACGTCACCGACGTGCTCGTCAGCCAGCTCGCTGCAGGGGAGCCGGTGAGTGCACTGCGCTTCAAAGGAGTACGCTACGACACCGGCCGTCCACTCGGATACCTCGTCGCCAACGTGGCGGCGGCGTTCGAGCGGGAGGCACTCCGCCAGCCGCTCACGGACCGGCTGCGCGCTTTCCTCGGAGGATAACGCGCCCCCGGATGCGACTCCTGACGATCGGTTACGCCCTCCCCAACGTTGATGTGGACAACCACAGCGTCTTTAACGCCCCGAGTTTCTTCGACTACGAGGCGATGCTCATCGACCCGGCGGCCTTCACCGCCCAAGCCGCCAAGTTCCTCGACGGCGAGGAGTTTGCGACCCACGACGACCGCCCGATCGTGAACGGCGCGGGCTCACCGACGACCGCCGCCGCCGCGGAGCACCTTCGCCGGCGCGGCGATGAGGCGGCGCGGCTGCTCGACGCGGGCGGCGCGATCATCGTGATGGCCCGGCCCAACGCCACCCAGCCCGGCATCGTCGGCTTCGAAGGCCTCGACCGCTACTTCTGGCTCCCGGCGCCTGCCGGCGTTCATTGGGGCCTGCCCTGCCTGCGTCCGGCGGAGGGCCAGAACGTGCGAATCGTCGCCGAGGACAGCCCGTTCGCCGGCATCCTCCGCGACTACCGCAAGAACGTCCGCTACCGCGCCATCTTCGACCGCAACGAGCGGGCCGTCCGGCAGCACGGACGGGTGATCGCGGCCGGCGGCTCCGACGTGCCCATTGCGATGCAGTTCAACGTGCTCGCGGGCACCGTACTGTTCATCCCGGTCTTTACGGACGACCTCGGCTATGAACGGTCGGCGTTGGCCCAATCAATCGTCGACGCCGCGCGTGAGCTGTTGAAGCAGGCCATCCCAGGCGAGCCTCCCTACTGGATCGGCGGCATCGACCTGCCGGGCCTCGGCGAGCGGTCCGTGGATCTCGGGACGGCCAAGGCCGAGTTGGAAGATGTCCGGACGCGCGTCGCCGAGGCGCAGCAGGCGGTCGACGCGCTCAGCCAACACCGCCGCCTCGTCACTGAGGACGGACGGCCCCTGACGGCCGCCGTCGCGACGGCGTTGGAGACGCTTGGCTTCGCGATCTCGCGCGACGACGATGCCAACCTCATCGTCACGAGCGAGGGCCAAACGGTCTTGGTTGAGTGCGATGGCAGCCGCGATGAAGTCGTGGAGTGGCCCTATGTGCGCCTCCAGCGGCGGCTTGAGGCACGCCTGTTGAAGGATGGCGAGTCGCTCGG
>JBJXFX010000062.1:0-16689 GCA_046152925.1 Dehalococcoidia bacterium | reverse complement strand
CACCCGCTCACTGACGTTCGCGGCTAGACCCCGCAGCGCAGGGCGAGCGGCCGTTAGCACTCTCCCGGCGAAAGTGCTGAAACCCCTTGCATCCGGCAGGCGGCTAGGGCCCACTTGCTTAGCACTCATTGGCCGGGAGTGCTAAGATGCTCCCGCCATATCAATTGAGAAGAGGTACTCCTGAATGCCCAAGCAGCTGCTCTTCGACGAAGAGGCGCGCCACGCCCTTAAGCGCGGCATCGATGCGCTGGCGGACGCCGTCAAGATCACCCTCGGCCCCAAGGGCCGCAATGTCGTCCTTGATAAGAAGTTCGGCGCCCCCACCATCACGAACGACGGTGTGACGATCGCGAAGGACATCGAACTCGACGACGCCTTCGAGAACATCGGCGCCCAGCTCGCGAAGGAGATCGCCTCCAAGACCAACGACCACGCCGGTGACGGCACCACGACCGCGACCGTGCTCGGCCAGGCGATCGTCCAGGAGGGCCTCAAGAACGTGGCCGCTGGCGCGAACCCGATGGCCCTCAAGCGCGGCCTCGAAGCCGGCTCCCTCGCGATCGTCGAGGCCCTCACGAAGGGCAGCATCAAGGTCACCGAGCAGGCCACGATGGCACAGGTCGCCAGCATCTCCGCCAACAACGACCCGTCGATCGGCAACCTGATCGGCGAATGCATGGCAAAAGTGGGCAAGGACGGTGTCATCACCGTCGAAGAGTCCAAGGGCATCAACACCGACGTCGAATACGTCGATGGCATGGCCTTCGACCGCGGCTACATCAGCCCCTACTTCGTGACCAACCCAGAGCGCATGGAAGCCGTCATCGAGGACCCGTACATCCTCGTCACCGACAAGAAGCTCGGCTCCGTCCAGGAAATCCTCCCGCTCCTTGAGAAGATCCTCCAGGTCTCCAAGAACATCGTCCTCATCTGCGGCGACCTCGAAGGCGAAGCCCTTGCCACCCTCGCCGTCAACAAGCTCCGCGGCACCATCAACATCCTCGCGGTCAAGGCGCCGGGCTTCGGCGACCGCCAGAAGGATAACCTCGGCGACATCGCGACCCTCACCGGCGCCACCGTCGTCTCTGAGGAGATCGGCCGCACGCTCGAGAGCGTCGAAGTCGCCGATCTGGGCCGCGCCCGCCGCGTCGTCGCGACCAAGGAAGAGTCGACGATCATCGAAGGCAAGGGCCGGAAGAAGGAAGTCGACGCCCGCATCTCCCAGGTCCGCGCCCTCCTCGAAGAGTCGAAGAGCGACTGGGACAAGGAGAAGGCCCAAGAGCGCCTCGGCAAGCTCGCCGGGTCGGTCGCCGTCATTAAGGTCGGCGCCGCGACGGAAGTCGAGCTCAAGGAGAAGAAGCACCGCGTTGAGGACGCCCTCAGCGCGACGCGCGCCGCCGTCGAAGAGGGCATCGTCCCTGGTGGCGGCGTAGCACTGCTCGCTGCTGTCGCCGCCCTCGACAAGGTGAAGCTCGAAGGCGACGAGGCCACTGGCGTCCGCATCCTCAAGCGCGCGCTCGAGGAGCCCCTCCGCCGGATCGCCATCAACGCCGGCAAGGATGGCTCGGTCATCGTCGAAGAAGTCAAGAAGCTCAAGAAGGGCGAAGGCTACGACGCGGCCAAGGACGAGTTCGGTTCGATGGTCGCCCGCGGCATCATCGACCCCGCCAAGGTGACCCGCTCGGCCGTCGAGAACGCTGTCCGATCGCGGCGATGGTGCTCACCACCAACTGCCTCGTGACCGACAAGCCGGAATCGGGCGCGGGCGGCCCTGGCGGCGGTCCGCCGATGTACTAAGCCGCACGGCCTGCGGCTTCCCGAGGCCCTCACGGCGCAGCACGCTGCCAGCCGGGAGGGAACCAAGGACACCAACAGAAGGGGTGGGCAGCGTGCCCACCCCTTCTGCGTCCCGGTCCGTTGCTCAAGGAGGACGCAAAATGCTCACCGAAAATGGCCTCCAAGTCAGCCAGGAAGCGCTCGAAGAGGTGCTCGCCAAGGCTGACGTGCTCACGGTCGGCTTCACGACCTTCCCCGAGCGCATGCTCGTCGACTTCCGTACGGCACCGGGCGTCGATGCCTGGGCCGGCCTCGTTGACCCGGTCGCTACAGTCCAGGAGCGGTACCTCTGGCTTGGGCGCCACCGCGGGCGGCTCGGCGCGCCGCAGGCCTTCTCGTTCGTGGTCTGGCCCCACAGCGTCGGCACCATGCTGGAACGCGACGCGCTGGCGATCGTGCGCGAGCGCCTACGAGCGATCTCCCCGGAGTCGGTCCGCCTGCTCCGCGAGACGCTTCGCACCGTCCACACACGCGAACGCGCCGCCTACCGCGAAGCGGTCACTGGCGGCCCCGCCTTCCACACGCTCTGGAGCCGGTAGGGCGGCAAACCTCGCACCCACGCGACCACCCCGCTTCTGCTACTATCCGCGCCCAAGCACGACCCCGGGAGGGCACGGATGGCGACTTACCTGCTCCTGAGCACCCTGACCGACGAGGGCCGCAAGACCTTGAAGGCGCGCCCCGAACGGCTCCAAGAGGTGAACAAGGAGATCGAGGCGATGGGCGGCCGCGTCGTCTCCCAGTACGCCGTCCTCGGGCTGTACGACTTCGTCAACGTCGTCGAGGCGCCGAGCAACGAGGTCATCGCCCGCATCTCCGTCGAACTCGGCAGCCGCGGCACGATCCAGATCACGACCCTCCCGGCGATGAGCGTCGAGACCTTCGTCTCAAGCATCAGAGCCGGGCGATAGGCCGCCGCGATGGGCGTCTACGTCGTCTTTAGCAAGCTCAACAGCGAGGGCGTGAAGCTCATCCGCGAACGCCCGGAGCGGGTCGCGGAGGTCGCCGATGAACTCAAGGCGATGGGCGGCCGCATCATCGACCAGTGGGCGCTGCTTGGGCAGTACGACTTCTGCGCGCTCGTGGAAGCCCCGGACGACGCCAGCCTCCACAGGATGACGGTCGAACAGGCAGGGGGCGGGCGGGCGCGCTTCATCGCGTTTCCCGCGATCGATATGCCGCTCTTCGTCCGCCTGCTTGGCCAATCGACCGAGACCACAGGCCCCCACCCCTGGCAGATCCGCTTCCCGGTCCAAGTCGCGCGGCGTGCGCTCCGCAACTACTGGATCACCCAGCACGTCCGCGCCGCCTGCAAGCCACTCACGATCTTGGGCCGCGCGAACCTCAAGGACCTCCCGCGGCCGGCCATTTTCATCGCCAACCACAGTTCGCACCTCGATAGCCTGGTCGTGCATACTGCCCTGCCCGAGCCCCATCGCAAGTACCTCACCTTCGGCAGCGCCGCCGACCGCTTCTACATCAAGGGGCGGAAGGGCATGACCAAGCAGGGCTGGTGGAACTCGCTTGCGATGAACACTTTCCCGATCCGCCGTGGCGCGGGCCGTTCGACCCTCGCCCACGCTGAGTGGCTCATCGACAAGCGCTGGAACGTGATGATCTTCCCGGAGGGCACGCGTTCGACCAGCGGAAGGATGGGCACCTTTAAGGCGGGCGTCGCCATCCTGGCGCTGGCGAAGGGCGTACCCGTCGTCCCGATGTACCTCGAAGGGCTCGCCGCGATCCGCCCGAAGGGCACCCGCGATGTCCAGCCGGGTCCCGTCCGCGTCCTCATCGGGGAACCGATCCGCTTCCCCGAGGGTACCTCGGTGGGCGACGCGACCCAGACCATGCACCGCGCCATGGAGGCGCTCCGTCTCGATCTCCGGGCGTCGCGGCCCACACCCGCCGAAGGCGATGCCGCCGCCGGTTGACACCGCGCGGCGCCCATCCCAGCATCCAACTACCTTACCCAAAGGGCGGCCCACTGTGACTGACCTGCTCCAGATCCCACTCAAGCGCCTCGACGGCTCCGACGCGACCCTCGCGGAGTACAAAGGCTCCGTCATGCTGATCGTGAACGTCGCCTCGAAGTGCGGCCTCACGCCGCAATATGCCGGCCTCGAACAGCTCCACACCGAGCTCAAGGCGAAGGGCCTCACCGTCCTCGGCTTCCCAGCGAACGACTTCGCGGGCCAAGAACCCGGCACCAGCGACGAGATCGCCGAGTTCTGCAGCACCACCTACGGCGTCGATTTCCCGATGTTCGAAAAGGTCGCGGCCAAGGGTGAGGACCAGCACCCCGTCTTCCGCACCCTGACCCAGGCGATCCCCCACGCCACCGAGAAGCCGGGCAGCGAGTTCAAAGGCCGGCTTGAGTCCTACGGCCTCGGTCCCAAGAACGACACCGACATTATGTGGAACTTCGAGAAGTTCGTGGTCGCCCGCGATGGCACGATTGCCCATCGCTTCCGCCCCGACATCACCCCGGAGGACCCGCTCCTGCGTGAGGCCATCGAAGCCGAGCTGGCCAAGCCGTCCTGAGTAGTATCGGAGTGAGGAGTACCGGAGTGTCGGAGTCGGTGTGGCACTCCGATACCCCGATACTCCGTCACCCCGACACTTTGACTAGGCTGCTGAGGCGCGGAGAAGACCCGCATCGCGGAGCCGCGCCACGATCCGGTCGCGGCCGATGACTCCGACCACCCGGCCGTCGGTGACGACGGGCATGTGGGTCAGGTCCGACTGCTCCATCTCCATGAGGACATCGACCAGCGGCCGGTCGACGGGCGTACCGACGAGCTTGTCGCGCGGCAACATCGCCTCGGCCGCGGTCGTCCGGTCCCAGGCAGTGCGCGGGACTTCCGCCACCTGATAGGCGCTGATGATGCCGGCGAGTTTGCCATCCTGCTCGATGAAGTAGATAGCGCGCGGGTTGATCTCGAAGGCGCCGCGCGCGAGCACGCCGAGGCTCATGTTCGGGTCGATGGCTGGCGGGTCGACGACCATGAGCTCGCGGATCGTGACTTTGCCGAGCGCGTCGCGGACCCGGTTCTGCACCAAGCTCTGACGGGCGGCGTTCTCCAGGAAGAAGCCCATGAGGATGAGCCACACGCCGCTGAACGCGGACTGCGCGACCCAGGTCTCGACGCCCAGCATCGCGAGCATCCCGAGCGCGATCCCGGCCCAGGCGAACACGCGGCCGATCCAGGCCGCCGCTTGGGTGGCGAAGCTGTAGTTGCCGCCGATAAGCCAGAGGAGCGAGCGCAGCACGCGGCCGCCGTCCATCGGGAAGGCCGGCAGCATGTTGAAGACCGCGACCACGAAGTTTGTCGCCGCGAGGAAGAAGACGATCTGGTCGATGGCGCGGTCATCGCTCGCGCCCATCAGCAGCCAAACGCCCAGGAACGCGAAGCCCAGCACGAGGCTCATCGCAGGCCCAGCGATCGCCATCAGCAGCTCGGCGATGGGCCGGGTCGCCTCCTTCGTGATTTGGGCGACGCCGCCGAAGACGAAAAGCGTGATGTCTTTCACGGGCAGCTTGTACGCGCGCGCGACCACGCTGTGGGCGAGTTCATGCAAGATGATGGAAGCGCAAAAGATGAGCGCCGTCAGCAGCGCCATCACCGTGTAGGTGAACGCGTTGCCTTCGTACGACTCGGGGAAGACGTTCCTGGCCAGGCTCACCGTCAGGATGATCAGGAGGAGAAACCAGCTCGGGTTCACCATAATAGGGATACCGAGCAACGTGCCGATTCGGAAATTACGCATGGCGTGTCCTCTCAGTGTACACGGCCGGGCGGAAAGGCCGCGGTAGCTTCTCGCGGCGGCGGCGCCCCGTCCCGTATACTCGTGAGACCCATGGCCACTGTGACCAAGCCCGGCGCCGAAGTCCTCGACGAGATCGACCAGCAGGTAGACAAGCCCTACCACCTAATCCTGCTCGACGACGACCACCACACGTATGCGTACGTGATCCGGATGGTGCGCCAGCTGTTCGGCTACTCGAAGGAGAAGGCATTCGCCATCGCCTGCGTCGTCGATTCGCAAGGGAAAGCGATCGTGATGACCGGCTCCCGCGCCGAAGCCGAACGCAAGCAGACCGAGATCCACAGTTTCGGGGCGGACCCGGATATGCCGGACTCGGTCGGCAGCATGTCGGCCACGCTCGAGCCCGCGGCCTAAGCGAGTCCGCCTTCAGCGCATGCGACGCCGCAGCATCCGCCGGCGCATGAGGGGGCGGCCCACCAGTGGCCGCCGGAACCAGAAGAGTCGTCGCAGAAACATCGCGTCCTCGCTGTCTTTCGCGAGGGATATGGCGCGGCAGCCTCTCCAAGTGACGGCCCGGCGGCTCACGCTTTCGGTTTCCACTCGTTCGCGGCCTTGCCTTCGAGCGCAGCCTCAGCAGCGGCGGCGACTCTCCTCGCCCGCGTCTCCGGCCGCTTCGCGTTGACCAGCCATTCGAGTACGGCGCGGCGGGCCGAACGGCCCATGCCGTCCCAACGCTCGCGGGCTCCGCGACCGGCGAGGGCAGCCGCCAGATCGCCAGGGACGATCAAGTCCTCGACCTCGTCGAGCGCGTTCCACGTCCCATTCGCTTGGGCCGCCGCAATCACTGCGAGCCCGCGCGGCGCGATCAGGCCCGCCGCCTGCAGCCTTTCGACGCGCACCTTGTTCGGCCGCGACCAGTTGCTCCGCGGCTTGCGGGGCGCGCACCAAAGCAGGCTCCGTTCGGCATCGATCGTGCCCGCCGTCGAATCGATCCAGCCGAAACAGAGCAGTTCTTCGACGACCTCTTCGTACTCCATCCGGGGCTTGCCGGCCGCCTTCTTGTAGCTCGCAAGCCAGACCCCGGCCGGCCGTTCCTGGTTCGCTTCGAGCCACTCGCGCCACTCGGCCCGGGAGAGCGGGTGGACCATTGGGCGGCCGTCTGGGCCGGTCTCGAGATCGGTCATCAGGCGGGCGCCGCTGCCCGCGCAGCCAGCACCCGGTCCCAGATTGCGTGCGCGACCGCGTACTTCGCCATCAATGGCAGTTCCTCGACGCGGCCGTCGGGGAAGAAGAATGTCACCTGATTCGTGTCGGTCGCGAACCCGCTGCCGGCTTTCGTCACGTCGTTCGCGACGATGAAGTCGAGCCGCTTGCGGCGGAGCTTGTCGACGGCGTTCGCAGCGAGATTCTCGGTCTCGGCGGCAAACCCGACGCGGATACCGCCGCCTTCGAGCGACCCGAGGATGTCCGGCGTCTTCGCCAGTCGCAGGTCCAGGCCATCACCGTCTGCCGTCTTTTTGATCTTCTGGTTGGCAGCGGTCTCGGGGCGAAAGTCGGCCGGGGCCGCGGCCATCACCAGCGCGTCACACTCGACGGTGGCCTCGCGAAGCGCAGCCAGCATCTCCGCAACCGTCGCCACGTCCTCGCGGGTGATGCCGATCGGGGTGTCGATGGCAACCGGTCCCGTGACGAGCGTCACGGTTGCGCCGCGGTCGCGGGCGGCCTCGGCGATGGCGAAGCCCATTTTTCCGCTCGAGCGGTTGCCCACGAAGCGAACCGGGTCGATCGGCTCCTGGGTGCCGCCGGCGCTGACGACGACTTGGAGGCCCCGCATGTCGCCTTCGGCCTGGCCGAGTGCTGCCGCGACCGCACCCACAATCGCGGGCACTTCGACGAGGCGTCCTTGCCCACTGCGCCCACTGGCGAGCCGTCCGCGTGCTGGTCCCACGAACCCGACGCCCCGGTCGCGCAAGACGGCCACGTTCGCTTGAGTAGCAGGGTGGTCCCACATCTGGTTGTCCATCGCGGGGGCCACGAGGACGGGCGCGGTGGTCGCGAGCGCCGTCAGGGTGACCATGTCGGGCGTCTGTCCCGCAGCCAGGTTCGCGAGGCAATCAGCTGTCGCCGGCGCAATGACCATGATGTCCGCGCGCCGGGCGACCTCGACATGGGCCTCGGGTTCGGTCGCGGTGAACATATCGACCACCACCGGCCGCCCTGAGAGTGACTGGAAGGTCAGCGGCGTCACGAACTGGGCCGCCGCCGGGGTCATCACGACCTCGACCGTTGCGCCAGCCTGCCGCAGCTTGCTGCAGAGGTCCGCCGCCTTGAACGCGGCGATCGAGCCAGTCACACCGAGGACCACGTGGCGGCCATCGAGCGGTGCCGCGCCGCGGGCAAACTCGCCGCCAGCCCGCGGGAGGTCGGTCAGCTTCGTCGTCATCGGTTCAACTCGTAAATGTAGCGGAGGCCGTTGAGCGTGAGGTCTTGGTCGACCACATCGATGCAGGTCGTCTCGTTGGCGACCTGTTTCGCCCAGCCACCGGTGCCGACGACGGTTGGGTTACCGCCGAGTTCCTTCTTGAAGCGCGCCACAATGCCCTCCACCAGGCCCACGTAGCCAAACAGGATGCCCGACTGCATCGCGTGGATCGTGTTCTTGCCTATCGCGACGGGCGGCCGCTCGAGTTGAACGCGGTAGAGCATCGCGGCCCGGCTAAAGAGCGCCTCAGAGGCGATCCCGATGCCCGGCGCGATCGCGCCGCCGAGGTAGTCGCCTTGGGCGTTGACCGCGTCGAACACGGTCGCCGTGCCGAAGTCGACGACGATAACCGGCACGCCGTACTGCTTGATCGCTGCCACGGCGTCGACGATCCGGTCAGCGCCGAGTTGCTTCGGGTTGTCGTAGAGGATACGCACACCGGTGCGCAGGCCGCCGTGGCCGACCACCATTGGCGTCACGTCGAAATAGCGCCGGCAAACCAGCTCGAAGGTCGGGACAAGTGGCGGGACATCGCACCCGATGATGCACGCGTGGATGTCTTTCGGCGAGTAGTTCTGTGTCGAAAGCAGCGTCATCAGCAGGACGCCGTATTCGTCGGGCAGCTTCTCGGTCTCGACGCCTATCCGCCAGGTCGCCGCCAGGTTCTCGCGTTCGTCGAAGAGGCCGATGTGGATGGAGGTATTCCCGATATCGAGGGCTAGGAGCATGAAACGCCTACCTGCTTGGGGCGCTCAGGCGTCCCCGTGCGTCCACCACTATACGGGAGGCACAAGGCCCTGCCACGCGGACCGAGCCGCGACCGTCAGCGAGCGGGTGTTAGATTGTTGTGGTGAGGCACGAGGCCGGTCTCTGCAGACCGGCCTCGTGCGCAAGGGCTCCCCAGATCCCGCTTCCCGGCCTACCGCCGCGCGAGCAAGTCGCGGATCTCGCGGAGAAGCGCGACGTCCTCCGCCGGAGCCGCCGGAGCGGCCGCTTCGTCCTTCTTCTGGCGCGCCATCAGGATGTTCACGGGCTTCACGATGAAGAAGAAGACGGCCGCCGCAACCGTCGCGAGGTTGATGATCGAGTCGATCAGCGAACCGATGAGCAAGCGGCTATCGCCGATATCGATGCCGACGCTGTCGAAGCTGGGCTTGCCGAAGATTGCCGCGAGGATTGGGTTAATGATGCCCTCGACGAACGTGGTGACGACCGCACCAAAGGCAATGCCCATGATCACGGCTACCGCGAGGTCGATGATGTTGCCCTTCAGCAGAAAGGCCTTGAACTCTTGGATAATCGGGGAATTCACAGTTTCCTCCTGTGTTTTTGCTGGGCGCAGCCTATGGCGCGCGTGATCAATTTGCAACGCTGCGTATGCAACCGCGCCAATGCCAGCCTTGCATGAATCATCACTCGCAGAACCGCGACCTTTAGGAAGCGGGCCTGGGACCGCCAGCGACGGGACCCCCGGCACCGCCGTGTTACCCGAAGAACGCTTCGAATGGGTCGGCTCGTTCGTACGGTAGCCGCGCCAGGTCCGCCGCGGCCGCAGCGACAGCGACCCGCGCGACCGCCTGCGGTTCGCGGCAGTAGAGGAAGGCGGCCGCCGAGTAATCGTCCACGCGCTCGCAGATGCCCCGGGCGAGCGAACCGCGGCCCCCGTGCATCGTCCATCCGCCACCGGCTGCCGGGTGGCCGGCGGCGTACGCAGCGAAGGCTTCCTCTTGCCCTTCACGGAACTGGGCGAAGCCGATCTGCTGGATGGTCACGCGCAGGCTGTCGCGGAAGACGATCGGGTCCGGCACATGCCAGCGGTAGAAGCTCACGAACGCCGGTTGCGGCGAGCGCCCCTCACGGACGTCGAGCGGCACGCCCGCGTACAGGGCCTGATGCGGGCCCATCCCCCAGGCTGAGCCGACGTAGTCCTCCAGGCCGGTACCGCAGATGGTGGGGTGGTCGCGGTCCCCATCAAGGTAGACTTTGACTTCGCCCTCGCCGTACCAGAACCCTGCGTCGAGCACCCGGATGCCCACCACGCAGCCGAGGAAGCGCCCCGGCCCGCGCAACCCGTCCGCGATGACGAAGTCCCGGCCCATCACCGTCGGGTTCTCACGCCGAAAGCTCACATGCAGGTAACCCGACTCCGGCGCCACGGGCCCCAACGTGTAGTCGACCTGGAAGTACAGCGGGAACGTCCGCGTCGAGCCGTTGACGAATTCCAGGCGGAGGCGCCGCCCGAACGGCATCGGGAAGTAGGCATTGAAGCCGCGGCCCTCCTGTGCGGAACTCAGCGCCGACGCGTACGGCACCGGCCGCCCGCAAGCGAGCCCGAAGAAGTCGAGTGCGGGCACCGAGACGCTCGGCGCGTCCGCCCCGTCGTAGAAGGCCTCGATCACGATGGACCGCATCGCCTCAGGTGGTGCAGGCGGGAAGGTCATCCAAATGTGGCGGACCGTGCCCGGCCCAGCGATGTCCGCGAGGACGATGCGCTCGCCAGGCGCGATGGTGCGGCTCGGAGCGCCCTTGCGGCCGCCGTGGGCGGTGCCGCCGGCGCCACGTTCGCCCGCCGGGTTCTCGAAGGTAATCGCGCGTGGCTGCTGGGTGAGGTCAATGGTCGAGGGGTCGCCAAACATGGAGCGCAGTCTAACGAGTAGCACAGAACACGCCGCGTGTGGCCGAACGTGGTTGGCCGCATCCCCACACGAGTAGCCATCCGCCGAGCCTACCTGGTGACTTGGGTGGCTAGATTGAGCCACGAAATGGCTTCGAATCGCGCAAAACCGCGGTCAAAGGATACGACCGTCAATCCATGCTCCATCGCGAGCGCCGCGATATGACCATCCATCAGCTCAGGACCACGGAGGCCGTATCGCGCTGCGAGGCTTCCAAGGATGGAGAGGTGGAGATCGCCAGGAGTGGGGATCCAAATCCCCGGCGAAGCGCGCCATGACTCAATCACGCGGATCACCTCGTCGACTGGGACAGGGCGCGTCGAGATCCGGTGGTCGGTCGTTATTCGCAGGACTGCCAGTAAGAGACCCAAGGGACACCCAGCCGGACATTGCCCCGAAACGCGGCCTCCAGCCACGCCCGCGCGACCGCGTGGAACCTCGATGTTGGGTCGAGCGCGTAGATGAGTAGGTTGGCGTCAGCCAGCATCTACCGGTTGCCGCCGCGATCGGTTGCGTCTATCGCTTCCCAGACGCATTCGATGTCGAGCTTCAGCCCAAGGGGCCACAAGGGTAACTCGGGCGTGGCCCCTTGCCGCGGCGCGGCCAGCGTCTCCCGGAGCAGCGCGTTCACCGCTTGGTGGACACCGGGATCAGCCTCGCGCCCGGAGAAGCCAAGTCGCTCGACCACGTCGGCGTCGATCTCAACCACCGCTTTCATATCGCCAGCATACCGCCCCGACCAGGCCCGCGCCTCCTCCGTCAGTTCAGACGGAAGGCGTCCTCGTCGTCATCGTCATCGTCTTCGCTGCTGTCGTCGCTGTAGACACCCGCTGGCGAGCCCTTCCACACCGTCACAATGAAGTCCTCGCGGTAGGGGTTCGCCGTCATCACCAACTGTTCGTCGGCGCTATCGATCAGCTGCTGGATGCGCGCTTCGTCGGCGTCGGCGGTAGTACAGAGCGTCGCATGCACCTGCTCCGCCTGGTAATGGATGTCGATACGGCCAACGAGGCCACCATCTTCGAAGACCATGTACGACTCAGATGCCGCAGTCCGGCACTCCCGTTCGAAATAGATCATAGCGGCCGCACCTGCCCCTTCCCGAGGATGGTCCATTTGTAGCTGGTCAGCTCGCGCAAGCCCATCGGGCCCCGCGCGTGCATCTTCTGGGTCGAAATCCCCACCTCAGCGCCGAGGCCGAACTGGGCGCCATCGGTGAACTGAGTGCTCGCGTTGACGTACACGCAGGCCGAATCCACCTCCTCCAGGAAGCGCATCGCGTTGGCGTAGTTATTGGTGAGGATCGCGTCGCTGTGGTGGCTGCCGTAGCGCTCGATGTGCGCGACCGCGTCGTCCATCGAGTCCACGATCCGCACGCCGACCTTGAGCGCGAGGTGCTCGGACTGCCAGTCGCCTTCGGTCGCGACCGACACTGGGTGGCCGGCGGCGGCGTGGTCGGCGAGCAACGACTGCGCGCGGCCGTCCGCCACCAGCGCGACCTTGCCGCCCCAGCGCTCGCTCAGCGCCGAAAGGAACGCTGGCGCGCTGGCGTGGTGGACGAGCAGCGTATCGACCGCGTTGCAGATCGAGTAGCGCCGCGTCTTCGCGTTGTCAACGACCTCGACCGCCATCCCAAGGTCCACCTCCTGATCGATGTAAATCTGGACGATGGCGTCGCCGTGGGCGACCACCGGCATCGTCGCCTTGCGCCGCACGTAGTCGATCAGGGCTGGGCCACCGCGCGGGACGATGATGTCGACGAGGTCGTGCATCTCAAGGAGTTCGTCCACATGGCCGCGGTCCGGGTCGCTGATCACCTGGACGCCATCGCCGGGGATGCCGGCTTCGGCCAAGCCGCGTTGGAGCAGCTCGCCCAAGGCGGCGTTGCTGTGCCGCGCCTCTTTACCGCCGCGCAAAATGGTCGCGTTACCGCTCTTCAGGCAGAGCGCCGCGATGTCAATGGTCACGTTCGGCCGCGACTCATAAATACAGGCGACCACGCCAAGCGGCACGCGACGGCGGCCGATGAGCAGCCCGTTCGGCAGCGTCCGCACGTCGAACTCCTCGCCGATCGGGTCGGGCAACGCCGCCACCGCCCGCGTGTCGTTGGCGATGCCACGAAGCCGGTCCGGCGTGAGCGTCAGGCGTTCCAGAAAGTAGGCATCGAGGCCGGCCTCGCCACCCGCCTCCAGGTCTCGCGCGTTCGCTTCGAGCACCGGCGCCTGCTCAATCTCCAGAAGCTCGGCCACGCGGCGAAGTGCGCGATTCTTGGCGTCGGTGGAGAGCTGGGCGATCTGGCGGGCCGCCGAGCGGGCTGCGGAGGCGCGCTCGCGGATGAAGGATACGGGTGCGGTGCTCATGACAGACCCAGTGTATGGCATCCTCCCCGGCCGGACGAAGGCAGTCCGGTGCGGTGCGGGCTCGCCTTTCCCGAGTCTGTCTCGTCTAATGGACAGACGTCACGAGGAGGGCCGCCATGGGCAACAGCGACGCGACGAACATCGCCCACATCATCGCGATCTGGTTCCACATCCTCGGGATCGCGCTCTTCGTCGGCCCGCAGTTCTTTCTCGCCTTCGCCTGGGTGCCCGTCTCCCGCGGTATCGCCGACCAAAGCGTCCGCGTCGACCTCATGCGGAAGCTGACGCGCCGATTTCTTTACATCGGCGGCCTCGGGCTCGTGTTCTTGGTCGCAGCTGGGTCGTACCTGATCTCTGACTGGCGCGACTTCTACAACATCGATGAGGACGCTGAGTTCACGTCGATCCGCTACGGAGTGCTCTTCATCGTCAAGATGAGCCTCTTCCTGGTGCTGCTGGCCGCACTCGCGCTCCATTCGTTCGTGGTCGGCCCGCGACTCATCGACCGGATCGACGAGCAGGCGAAGGGGCGTGGCGCGTCGCCGGCGGAGGTCCGCAGCGCCCGCATGGCATCGATGGCGGTCAGCATCGCGGGACTCCTGCTTGCACTCACGATCATGGTCCTCGGCGTGATGATGAACACGTCGGACTTCTCCATCCGGGGCACCTAACACCGGGCAGCTCCCGAAACATATACTAGTTGCGGAGGTAGGCCGATGACCGCAACGGCAGTTATGGCCCCACCGGAAACGTGGCCCGACCTCCCCGAACGGGACGGCTACGAGTACGTCGACGGAAGGTGGGTGAAGCTCCCCGTGGCCGCAGCGACAACGTGGATCGGGTTCAACGTCAGGCAGCGACTAGCGGATGCCGCAGCCACGGATGACCTCGGGTGGGTGCCCGCGCCGCACGAGACCGCGTTCCAGATCTGGCCCGGACACCCGCGCCGCTATCGCAAGCCCGACGCCTCCTTCATCCGCAAAGAGGCCTACCCCGAGGACGCCGTGCCGGATGGCTTCGTCCACGCAGTGCCCGCGCTTGTAGTCGAAGTCGTCTCGCCGAGAGACATCGCCGCTGACATCGACCGCAAAATCAGCGAGTACTTCGAAGCCGGCGTCGAACTCATTTGGGTCCTCCACCCCGCCAGCCAGACGGTCATGGTCTACCGCCTCGATAGCTCCGGGAGGCGCCTCAAGGCCGAGGACACACTCACCGGCGACGCCGTCCTCCCCGGATTCCACGCGAAGGTCGCCGACCTCTTCAGCCTCCGCATCCGCTGATCGCGGCCATCGAGGCCGCGAGACCCCTCTTGGGCGAAATGTGACGCCCCTTTGAAGCCCTTGTGACCGATCTGTGACAATCATCACCGGCGCTCGCCCTAGCCTGGGAGCCATCAGCTTTCAGGACGAGGACGGCAGCGATGAGCGCATTCGGCACGACGGAGAGAGTCTGGCGCATGACGGACGGGGCAACGGCGGCACCTGGTGGCGGGCCCGTCCGGGGGCTTTGGCGCACGCTCAAGGCGCCACGCACCTACACGAGCCTCGTATATCTCCTTATCTCGTTCCCGCTTGGGCTGGCGTACTTCGTGGCATTGGTCACACTCGTCGCCGTCGGCGGCGGGCTCGCCGTCACTCTCGCGGGCATCCCGCTCCTCATCTTCACGATGTTCGGCTGGTGCGCGCTCACGTCGATCGATGTCCAGATGACCAACGCGCTCGTCGGCCGGCGGATACCCCCGGTCCCGTTCGACCTGGAGCCCGGCATGCCCTGGCGGCAGCGCCTGGGCCAGCGCGCACTCTCGTGGTTCACATGGCGTTGCTTTGCCTTCCTTTTGTATCGATCGGTCGAGGGCGTGGCCACCTTCTCAATCGCCGTGACTGCCGTTTCGGCGGCCGCAGCACTGACATCGATACCCGTCTTGATGGCGCTCGACGACGCTGGCATCCTCACCGCTGACGACCTGATCATCGAAACGTACCCGGCGGCCATCGTGCTCGGACTCGCCGGTGCTGCCTTCATCGCGGTCACGTTGGCGAGTCTCCGCGGCTTGGCCCTCGTTTCGACCACGATCGGCGCCTGGATCCTCGGCCCCAACCGGCCCACCCGCCGCTACGTCGTGACGGCTGAGGCCGAGCCCACGCCCACGCCCACGCCCACGCCCACGCCCACGCCCACGCCCACAGCCGGGGTCAGCTTCGCCGCGCTGCCGCAAGCGCCGGAGGCGGTGAGCCCCGAAGCCGTGCCCTTCGCGGAAGCGGCCGTCGTCGTCGGCGACCTGCGCCTCAATCCGCTGACTCACACGGTCACAACCGCTGGCGTCGAGCTCGCCGTGACGCCGAAGGAGTTCGACCTCCTCCACCTGTTCATGGCCCACCCCGGCCGCGCCTTCCACCGTGATGAACTGATCGAGCGGATCTGGGACGGCGACCTGGAGATGACGGACCGCACCATCGACACCCACATCCAGCGTCTCCGCCGCAAGCTCGGCGACGAAGCCCGCCGCATCCAGACGGTCCGCGGCGTCGGCTACAAGCTCGACCCTACGGAGGCACGGGCGGGGTCGAAGGCGCCCTCGAACGGCTGGTAGGCGCCCGAAGCTGCCGCACCATCTGGAGCCATGGGCGGTGAACACGCACGATAGTCGCGCCGCAGCCCGCTCCCGGAGGGTCCCAGATGGAGTTCCGCGATAGCCCCGAAGAAGCCACCTTTCGCGCCCACGTGCGCTCGTTCCTCGATAACGAGTTCCCGGCTGAGGTCGGCGCACGGCCCGGCGAGTGGGGCCTGTTCAACGCCGGTGGCCGTGCCGATGGCGCCTTTCGCGACTTCTACCGCGAGTGGACGAAGAAGCTGAACGAACAAGGCTGGGGCGCGCCACACTGGCCCAAGGAGTACGGCGGAGGCGGCCTCAGCATTCGCGAGCAGTTCATCCTCTCGGAGGAGTTCGCCTGGCGGCGGGCGCCACGCGGCGGCGGGATCGGCCACGGCTGGGCCGGTCCCACGATCATGGTCTACGGCACGCCCGAACAGAAGGAGCGCTACCTCCCGCGCATCCTTTCGGGCGAAGACATGTGGTGCCAGCTGTTCAGCGAGCCGGGCGCCGGCTCCGACCTCGCCTCGCTGCAAACCCGCGCCATCAGAGATGGCGACGATTATGTCCTAAACGGCCAGAAGATCTGGACGTCGGGCGCGCACATGGCGCACATGGGCATCCTTATCGCCCGCACGGACCCGGACGCTCCCAAACACCGCGGCATCAGCTACTTCCTCGTCGACATGAAGACGCCCGGGATCACCGTGCGGCCGCTGGTGAATATGCTCTCCAGCCACGAGTTCAACGAGGTCTACTTCGAAGACGCGCGCATCCCGCGGACGGCCCTGCTCGGCGAGGAGAACCGCGGTTGGTATACGGCGACGACGACGCTCGACTTCGAACGCAGCGGCATCGCCTCCAGCGTCGCCCACCAACTGATCGCGACCGACCTTGTCGCCTTCGCCCGTGAGGAGGCGACCGCGAAGGCCGCCGTCGCCTCCAAGCGGAACCTGCGCACGGAGTTGGCGGACCGCT
>JBJXFX010000060.1:0-16949 GCA_046152925.1 Dehalococcoidia bacterium | reverse complement strand
CGCTTTGATGACTAGGTCCGTCGGCCCCTGTAGAGTTGTCGAGGCCCTTGGGTTGAAAGCCATGACATCGAGCACTCTTCGAATCTCCGGAATTCTCGCTCTTGCGATTATCGCGGGGATTCTCCGTGTCCACGAAAGCCGCGTCTATGCGGTCGAAGACACGGACCCGCCGGAGCTGACTAGCTTCGAGATCAGCCCGGCGACGGTCGATACGTCGGCGGGCAGCCAGACGATCACCTTTACGGCTCACATCGTCGACTCACCGTCCGGAAACGGCAACGGCCCCACCCAGCTTCAGTTCCGCAGCCCATCCGGAAACCAGTATCTAAATGCTATCTTTTATAGCGAGCAACTGGTTTCGGGAACACCGCAAGATGGTATCTACTCGTACACCGCCACCCTCCCAGCCTTCTCCGAACAGGGCACGTGGCGCCTTTACTCCTTCCTGCTCGGCGACAGCGCAAAGAACAACAAATGGCTCTCCGAAGCTGACCTTGTGGCACTCGGACTCCCAACAACGTTCGAAAACGTTCCATTCCTTGATGAGGATGGCGATGGTCTCGACGAGGACGATGACATGTGCCCCGAGCGTGCCGAGGACACCGACGGCTTTGAAGACACGGACGGTTGCCCGGAGCCCGACAACGACGGAGATACCATCCTCGATGCCGCTGATAACTGCCCTAACCACCACAATCCAGACCAAGCTAACGCGGATGACGATGGATTGGGCAATTCTTGCGACCCCGACGACGACAATGACGATGTCCTGGATATTGCCGACGGATGCCCGGTCGCGCCAGAGGATCATGACGGCTATTCCGACGGCGACGGCTGCCCGGACCCCGGTGACCAGACCAAGCCCGTCGTCATGGTTCAACTCATCGACCAGGCCACCAGCCAACAGTACGTCGCCGGCCATCCGACCCGCGGGCCTGTGGCCATCCGATTCGTCTGCTTCGACGACCCAGAGAGTTCAGGCGTCCTTCCCGAAATCGTCCGCAACCAGACGGGGCCGTCTAGCGATGGAAACACCTTCCCTTCGGATCTCATCATCGCCCGCACCCAGAAGGTAAACCTCGAGCCGGGATGGCACTGCGTCGATGCGGCTGGCAACATCGCCGACCCGCCCGCTGGCTTCCCCGTATCCGTGGTGATCGATCGGCGCCCTCCAACCTGCTCCGTTGCGTTGTCGCGGACTTCGGTACCGCGGAACGGGACGCCAACGCGAGTCACCGTCACCGTTGGCGGCACTGACCCTTACGGCATCTCAAGCAGGCGGGTCGTCTCGGTCGTCGATGCGCCTGAAGCCGGGGGGGCCACCCTCCCTGCCGAATCTCCCGCGACGTTCACTCTAAAGGGTGCCATTGGGAAGACCTTTCGGTTCGTCGCGCGCGTCACCGACCTTGCGGGCAACACGAGAGGGTGCGCCGCCACCGTGCGGTTGACGCGTTAGACACGCCTGCCTGACCCGGAGCACGGGCCAGCTGCTACTGGCCGTCGTCGAACTCGCAGACGAGCTTGTTGGCCGCGTTGAACAGCTGCGCATCGTCGTCGTCGTTGTTGTTCCAGACCTGCTCTTTCGTCCACCAGAGCCGCCCAGGAGCCGCCTCGAACCGCGCGACGCCAGAGACGACCGTGACGGAACCCGTGAGGACGAACCCGCGGGGGAAGGCGTAGCGCTGGCCGGAGGCGGAGCCCTTCTCGCTGTGGATGCTCCAACCGGTGAGGTCCACGCCCGACGCCTCGACGGTGACGGTTTCGGCGCGCTTGTCGAGGCTCGTGATGACCACGGGGCCGTCGCAGTTTCCAGAGATGCAAGCGCCCCACAAGCCCCGCGAGGCGCCTTTCGCCGCGATTTCTGCGGATGTAAGGCGTTCGAGCTGCGCGGTGCTTTCATACACCGCGACGCGGGCGAACCCTTCGCGGACAAGCGTCTCGTTCACCAGTTCGTCGCCGAGCCAGACGTAGCGGAGGCGGCGCTCGTACTGGTCCTTGTCGCGCGCATCGGCCTCCAGGCGGACAGCCCGGCCAAGCAGATGTTCGCGGAGGAAGCTGCGGGCCTCATCCGCATAGCAGTCGCTCCCGGTTTCCGGAGCATCCACGAGCAGGAGGCGCACCCTGCCCGCTTCAGCGCAATCGGCGACCTCGATCGTGTCGCCGTCTTCAACCGCTGCGACGCGACACCTGCCAGGAGGTACCACCGTGGCGGGCGACGTGACGGGGCGCGGTGTCGGCGGGACGCTCGGGGACGTGGCGGGCGACCCAGCTGGGGACGTCGCAGCGGTCGGGCTCGGAGTCCCCTCGCCGGCGTTTCCGGAACATGAGGCCAGGACGGCGGCGGTCCCGAGAAAGAACGCTAAGGCGAGTGCACGTGTTGGTGTCATTGGTAGGCCATCCTGTCGCGACGCCGCGACAGGCATCGTCGCACCGCGCGCGGCGCAGGGGTATCGCCGCACCCATCAGCGCGCCCCATCGACGCAAAGACGGGCGGCCTGAGCCGCCCGTCTTCGGTAGGTCACGGATGAGCGGGGCTTAGAGGAGGTCGCCGCCACAAGCCGAGGCGGTCGTCCCGAACTCCCGGAAGGCCTTCAACAGGTTCCGGCCGACGGTCCAGCGATGGACCTCGTCAGGCCCGTCGACGAGCCGCTGCGAGCGGATGCTCGTGTACCAGCGGGCGAGCGGCGTGTCCTGGCTGTAGCCGAGAGCGCCGTGCAGCTGGATGGCCGTGTCGACCACGTGGTGGACCATGTTCGCCAGGTACACCTTGGCGATGTGGTTCTCCTGGCGCAGGTCGAGGCCATGCTCGGCCTTGTAAGCGATGTGCATGAGCATCAGCCGCGCGATGTAGAGCTCCGTCGCGCAGTCGGCGAGCATCCACTGCACGCCCTGGCGCTCCGAGAGCGGCTTGCCGAAGGTGGACCGCTCAAGGACGCGCGCCGTTGCCATGTCCAACGCGCGCTGGGCCATGGCAACGTTGTGCATGCCGTGGCGGAGGCGGCCGTAGGCGAGCCGGTGTTGGCCCATGTTGAAGCCTTCGCCTTCGCCGCCGAGCAGGTTGGCGTGCGGGACGACGAGGTCCTGGATCTTCACTTCACTGTGTCCGCCGCCGAGGATGTGGCTGAGCGGGCCTTCGAGCGCCATCGTCGCGATGTCGCGCTGGATGGCGTACCCCGGGTTTGGCAGCTCGACAAGGAAGGTCGAAAACTGCTTGTGGCGCGGCGCGTCGGGGCTCGTCTTCGCCATCACCAGGGCGATGTCGGCGACGCTTGCGGCGCTGGAGAACCACTTTTCGCCGTTAATGACCCAGTTGTCGCCGTCGCGGATGGCGCGGGTCTGCATGCCGGTGGCGTCGGCGCCGGCGGCCTTTTCGGTCATGGAGTAGCAGATGCGCTTCTCGCCGTTGAGCAGCGGCTTGAGGAAGCGCTCCTTCTGGTCCGGCGTGCCGTAGGTGAGGAGCGTCAGCATCGTCGCGTCGTCGGGGCCCTGAGTGTTGAGGGCGAGCGCGCCGAGGTGGCTTTCGCCGAGTTCCATCTGGACGAGTGCGTTCGCCAGGGGGCCGAGGCCCATGCCGCCGTGCTCCTTCGGGACGAACGGGCACCAGAGGCCCTGGCCGCGAGCCTTCCGGCGGAGTTCGCCGAGGACTTCCTTATACGGCCGGCCGGCGTGGAGCTCCTGCTCGGCTGGGATGCATTCCGCCTGCACAAACTTCCGGACCGTTTCCCGGATCGCCTTTGCGTCCTCTGGGATCGTGAAATCGACTGCCATGCGCTGAACCTCCGTTGCTAGCGGCGTCATTGTAGGCGGTGGAGATCCTCGGCGCTGAGAACGGAAAGGTCGCGCCCATCGCGGCGCGCCCTACACTCAGACAACGTGAACGCCGCTGCGCTCCCCTACACCCTGCTCCTGATCCTCGCTGAGCTTGCGATCGGCAGCCTCTGGATCACGCTTGCGAGCGACCTTCGCGGCGGCGTCACCCGCGGCTTCGTGATGACGATGGCTTTTTGTGTCGCTGTGACGGCGGCGCTGGGCTACTGGGCCGCGTCGTCGCTCACGGTCGGCACCGAAGTCGATGGCTACCGGCTCGACCCGGCCTGGTTCGACGACGCCAAGCGCGCCCTGATGGTCGTGATCATCGCGAGCTCGATCTACACCTTCTCCGTGTTCATGGGGTGGGACCCGGTGGGACGCTTCGCCGGGATCGCGGGGAGCATCGCAGGCCTGCTCTGTGTCGGTGTGCTGGCTGCCGTCCTCGCGCCGCCGTCGTGGGGCTACCCCGCGACGCTGATCGCGCTCATTGGCGGGACGCTGGCGCTCGGCGCCGTTTCGGTGTCCATGGTCTGGGGCCACTGGTATCTGACCGAAGGCGCGCTGCCCGCCTGGCCCCTGCGCGACCTCGCCTGGATCCTGATCGGCTCGCTCGCCTTCCAGTCCGCAGTGCTCCTAATCAACCTCGTCATCCCCGTGCGTGAAACGCCCACGCCCGAAAACGCCCTCGATGTCGGCATCTTCGCCAACCCGGTGCTCTACCTGCGCGTCGGCGTGGGGATCATCTTCCCCATCATCCTCGCCATCCTCTCCCTGAAAACCACCCAGATACGGGCGATGCAGAGCGCCACTGGCTTGCTCTACATCTGCATGGGAGCGGTGTTCGCGGGTGAGGTGCTCGCAAAGGGGATTATGTTCATCACGGCCCGGCCCGTCTGACGCCGCGCCGCCGTCTAGGCCGCGCGAGTGGCCGCAGCGCCCCGAATCGCCTGAAGCAACACACCGAACGGCTCGTGCTTGCCAACGAACGCTCTGGCGCCCGCGGCAGCCGCCTTTGCGCGGTGTGCCGGGTCGTCGTGAAGCGTGAGCATCACGACCGCGACCGAGGGAGTGCGCGAATGGAGCGCGGCCGTCGCGGCCAGGCCGTCGACCTGCTCCATCGAAACATCCATCACGACGACGTCCGGCAAGAGCGCGTCGACGAAGGCGAGGACGGCGCGGCCATCGCTCGTTTCACCGACGATCGTGATGTCTGGCTCAAGGTCGAAGCCCATCCGCAAGCCCTTGCGGACGGTGGGCTGGTCATCGACGAGGAGGACGCGGATGGGGCGGGGCGGCGAGGTGGTTTCCATGAAACGATCAGACCACGGCGGGGCACCACTTCCATCGTCGACCGGTCTGATTCGCAGCTCCGACCTTCGCCGCATGGGGAGCGCGTCGAATCTCCGCCTTTCGGCTGAGCCGAAGCGCAAGGGGTCGCTGGTATAGTTCCACACGGCGCCCGCCCCGGCGCCAGGGGGAAGTGCCATGCCGATCCGCATCGTGCTCGCAGACGACCATGCCGTCGTCCGCCAGGGCCTCAAGATGTTCCTTTCGCTCGACCCTGAACTCGAAATCATTGGCGAAGCGAGGAACGGTGAAGAGGCGCTTCAGCTCGCGCATGAGCTCTCACCTGATGTCGTGCTTATGGACCTCCTCATGCCTGTGATGGATGGGATCACCGCCATCGGGAGGATCCGGAAAGAGCTCCCAGAGATCGAGGTGATCGCCCTCACCAGCGTCCTCGAAGATGCGTCGGTCGTCGGCGCCGTCCGCGCCGGAGCGATCGGCTACCTCCTCAAGAACACCGAGTCCGACGCCCTTTGCAAGGCGATTAAGGCTGCCGCCCAAGGCCAAGTCCAGCTCTCACCGGAGGCCGCCGCCCGCCTGATGCGCGAGATGCGCCAGCCCGAGGCCCCCGAGCCCCTCACCGACCGGGAGAACGAAGTGCTCGCCCTGCTCGCCCGCGGGCGCGCCAACAAGGAAATCGCCCGCGACCTGCATATCGGCGAAAAGACCGTGAAGACGCACGTCAGCAACATCTTGGGCAAACTCGGCGTCCAGAGCCGGACCCAGGCGGCCCTCCACGCGGTGAGAGCGGGCCTCGTCCCTGCGGCCGACCTTGCCCAGGCATAGGCCCGCGATGCGCTGGCCGCTCCTCCTCAACTTCCGGATGCGGCTCCTCGTACTGGTCGGCATCGCCGTGCTCCCCGCCTTCGTGTTCATCCTCGTCAACGCCGAAAACGACCGGGCCTCTGCGCGCGACCAGGCGCGCCTCCGGGCGAGCGACATCACCTCGATCGTCAACCAGAGCCTCAGCGCGGTCGTCATCCACACCAGTCAAACGCTCTCGGGCGTCGGCGGCGCGGTGCTCGCTGGGGCCGTCGCCCCCGGTACGCCGGGTTGCGATAACCTCGCCAGGGCCGCCGCCGAGAACGTCCCGGACCTCGTCGTGCTCGGGCTCGCGACCCCAGAAGGGCAGGTGGTCTGCTCCTCGGCGAGCGCGCCCGCGACCCGCGACCTGACGGCCTTGCAGTCCTTCATGGGCGCGAAGGCCACGCTGAGCCCCACCATCGGGGACTTCGAGCTTGACTCCGTGACCGGGAAGCCGACCGTCTGGCTCGCCCAACCCGTGATCGAGGCGGGCCGGACGCGATTCATGGCGGTCGCCGCTTTCGACATCGTCGCGAACAGCGAGGGGATCGAGATAGCGGGCATCCCGGCGGGCTCCGTCGTCTACATCCTCGACCGCCAAGGCCGCGTCGTGGTGGCCTCGCCGCCCACCGCCGACCTCTTCGGACAGCCGCCCCCAGTCAAAGGCCTTGGACCCGAAGCGCTGACCCCCGGCGTCTCTGGGACGTTGGAGTCGAACGACACGGACGGCCCCCGCCGGACGTTCGGCTATCAAGCGATGTTGCTTGGAAACGGCGACCAGGCATTCGTGGCGGTTGGCATCCCCACGTCCGTCTTCGAAGGACCAGCGGGCGACCGGCTCAGGTGGAACCTCGCGGGCCTCGCCGCCGCAGCTGGGCTAGCGGTCGCTGCGGCGCTGATTGGCGGCCAGTTCTTCTTCGTGCGGCGCGTCGGGGCGCTCGTGGCCGGCACTCGGGCGGTCGCCGGCGGCGACTTCAATACCCAGATCCCCGTCGCCGGCCGCGACGAGCTGTCGAACCTCGGCCGGGCGTTCAACAATATGACCTCCGAGCTCGCAACTCACCGGCAGGCGGCCGACGAAGCCGCCACCCAACTGCGCGCCGTGTTCGAAGCCACCACCGAAGGCCTGCTCGTCAGCGCTCCGGCTTCGGGCACGACCGTCGAGGTCAATCCGGCCCTCGCCCGGCTGCTGGGCTACTCTCGGGAAGAGCTCATCGGCGGACACCCTGCCCGCTTCATCGACCCCGCCGACCACGCCAAGTTTGTGGACATTGTCCCGAAGGCGCTCGCCGGCGAGGACTCTCGCATTCGTGCGGCGATGCGCCGTAAAGACGGCTCCACCTTTACCGCAGAAGTGACCGCCGTCACCTTTCAGTTCCGCGGCGAGCGCCATGTGCTCTCCACGGTCCTGGACATCTCGGACCAGGTCGCTACGGAGCGCCTGCTCGAGGACCGCGTCGCCGAGCGGACAGCCGAACTGGAGGCGCTGCTCGACGTCTCCCGCGACGCCGGACGTGAAATGGATGTCCGGCGCGTCGCGTCCGCCGTCCTCAAACACCTCCAGCCAGTCGTACCCGCCTCCTTCATGATGCTGATGTCTCGCGACGTCAGCGCTCGGGTGACCGTAGTGGGGGCGGTCGACGCCGACGGCGTGACCATCGAACCGCTCCTCGGGCTCGTCCTTGGGGCCGAATCCGCTCCGGCCGAGATGTTCGGCGAGCTTTCGCAGACCGACCCCTTCATCCACATCGATGTCCTCAGTGGCGACGAGTATGCGGCCGCCTACCAGCGCCAGTTTCACGAATTCGCCTACCTTCCGGCCGTCCGCAAGGCCCGCGCGACGCTCCTGGCGCCGCTCGCCCACAAGGGCGCGGTCGTCGGGATCCTTGCGCTCGCGCGGGAACAGCCAGACGGGTTCGCCGTCACCGACGGCGCGCTCGTGATGGGATTCGCCTCTCAGGCGGCGGCCGCGTTCGCCAACGCCCGCCTCTTCGAAGAGGCTGGCGAACGCGCGCGCGAAGTCACGGCGCTGCTTGAAACCGCAACAGCCGTTTCGTCGACCATCGACCTCGACGACGTCGTGGACACCATCCTGACGCGAGCGGAGACGACCATCGGCTTCGACGCCGCGACCCTTCTCACGGTCGAAGGCGAAGATGCGTTCGTCGTGGCGGCCCGGCTCGCCGGCGGGGGCGTCGTCAAGGAGATGGAGGGCTTCCGGGTCTCGCTCCGGGGGCCGCTTAGCCCATTCGTCGAAGGGCTCCGGCGGCGCGACGCGGTGGCCATCCCCGACCTCACTGAGCTCAGCGGCGGGGCCGCCCTGTATCGCGAAGCGCTCGGCCCGTTCATCCAACTCCCGCCCTACCGGTTGGCGCGATCGTTCCTTGCGGTGCCGCTCGCCCATCAGGATCGGTTGCTCGGCTTCCTCGTCCTGCTGCGCAACGAGCCAGCAGCATTCGGCCCGCGGCAATGCGACTTGGCCCTCGGGTTCGCTGCGCAGGCAGGCGCAGCCTTTGAACACGCTCGCCTCTTCCACGAGGCCGACGTGCGGAACGAGGAGCTGTCGACGCTCCTTGATGTGGCCGGCGCAATCGGCTCGACGCTCGACCTCCAGCCGCTCCTCCTGCTCGTCCTCAAGCAGCTCAAGCAAGTTGTTGACTATTCGCAGGCATCTGTTTCGGAGATGTCCCCAGACGGCGCGCTCGCCGTCATCGCTTCGCAGCGGGGCGATGGCGAGGTCAACGTCGCCCCGATGGGCACGCGGTTCCCAGCCTGGATGCTCGCCGCCCCAGCGGCACTCGGGCTCTTCCGGCGGGGAGAAGTGACCGTCATCCCCGACGTCCTCGCTGACGAACGGCCCGCTCAGGAGTTCCGCGCCGCCGTCGGCGATGCGTTGCCAGTCTTCAGTGAGACGCGCGCCTGGATGGCCGTCCCCTTGCTCGTCAACGGTGAGTTGATCGGCCTGCTCACGGCGTCGCACGTCCGGCCCGGCGGCTTCACCGAGCACGATGCCGAGCTCGCGAAAGCGTTCGCCGCCCCGGCCGCCGCCGGGATTGCCAACGCACGCCTGTTCGAAGCCGAGCAGCGCCGCGCCCAACAGAACGAGGCCCTCGCCTCCCTCGCCGCCGAACTCCGCATCGGCGAACGGATCACGACGACCCTCACGCAGCTCACCGGGCGCATCCTCGCGAGCACCGGGGCGGTCGCCTGCGTCATCACGGTTGCTGGCCGCCACCAGACCGACGCCGTGCGCCTCGGAGGGGCCGGCTTCCCGGCGGGTTACCTTGACGCCAGCCCGCCGCAGCTCGCAAACCAGGTGATCGGGCTGGCTCGGGAAGCCGAGGAGGCCGGACGCTGGCAGGTGACACTCAACGCGAGGGCGCAGCTCCTGGAGACGCCAGAAGTTGCGCCCCTCCATCCGTTTCTGCGCGAGGCGACCTGGGAACACACCGCGATCGTGCCGCTCAGCTTCGGGGGCGAGGTTGGTGGCGCCATCACGCTCTGCTACGTCACCGCCGCCGACCTGGAACGGGAGGACCAGGGGTTCATCCGCGCGGTGGCCGACCAGGTCGGCCTCGCGCTTGAGACGAGCCGGCTGTTTGGCGAAACAGTCCGGCAATCGCGCGAAAACGCGACCCTCGCCCGCGTAGCGGCGGAGTTCCTGGCAGGCGGTGAGACCGCCTCGGTCCTCGAGCAGGCGGCCCGGCTCGTGTGTGAGGCGACCGGCGCGTTCGCATGCTCGCTGGTGCTGATCGAAGGGCGCCGCGTCCTTCACTCTGTCGGCCACGGCCTCCCCAGCGGGTTCATCGAGACAGCGGCCGTGGGCTGGGCCGCGGGCGCGGTCAACCCGCTCGAACCGGCCATGCAGACCCAACTCGCCGCGAGCTACCGGCTCGACCCCGCGGTGTTCGAGCAGTTGCCCGCGTGGGACCCTCACTTTGCGGTCATCCGGGGAGCGGGGTGGACGGGGAAGTGGCTGGCGGCCACTCCACTGGTCTATCGCGGCGAGGCGCTCGGGACGCTGGTCACCTACCACGATGAGGTGCTCAAGCCCAGGTCGGAGGCCGGGCAGTTCATGCGCGCCCTCGCCGACCAGATCGCCATCGGCGCGGCAAACCTGCGGCTCTTCGAACGGGCCGAGCGGCGTGCCCGCGAGAAAGAGGCGCTCGCAACCGTCGCCTCCCAGCTGACGCTCGACCTGCCACTTCGCGACGTCTTGGACGGCATCGCCGAGGCGGTCGTCCGCAGCGCCGGCGCACGGGCCTGCGCGATCTACCTCCTCGACCCAGAAGACGACCGGTTTAAGGCGGCCGGGTCCTCAGGCCTCGACCCGTGGCTCTGGGACCTCATCCAGCAGCTCCCAGAAAGCGACGCCCAGACGCGCCGCAAGCTCGGCGAACGAGGCGAGCCCGTGATCATTGGCCGGTACAACGAGGCTTTGGCATCGCACCCGGGGGTCGACCCCGCGATGCGCGAACGGGCGCTCGCCATCCCCTGGGGCACGACCGTCATGATCCCCATGCAATCCCGCGGGAAAATGGCCGGCACCATCGTCGTCGCCTATGCGGACGAAGCGGAGCCTCCCGCCGAAGAAGTCCAGCTCCTCACGGCCATCGCCGACCAGGCCGCGGCCGCCATCGAAAACGCCGCACTGTTCGACAAGACCGAGCGGCGCGCAAAGGAAAGCGCAGCCCTCGCAGCCACAGCCTCCAGCCTGACGCTGGACCAGCCGCTCCGCCGCACGCTCGACGCGATCGCCGCGAACGCCGCTTCAGTTTCCGGGGCGCCCGCGACCATGCTCCTCATCATGGACGAGGCGACGGGCGCCGTGACCGACATCGGTTCGGTCGGGCTCCCCGATGCGCTTCTCGGCGAGGTCCGCCGCGTCATCGGCCTCTCGACAGAGGCCTACTCGGTGGAGGCGCTGCTGCGAGGCGAGCCCGTCCTCTTGCCCGACGCCGTCGAACGCCTCGTGGCGAACGCCGACTACCAGAGCTTGCGGCCAATGGCGGAGCAGCTGCCGTTCCAGGCGATCCTCTTCGTGCCACTGATCTACCGGGGCCGCCGGATCGGCATCCTCAACCTCGGCTTCCGAAAGGACGCGCTCCCGTCCGCGGACATGCAACGGATCCTCCTCGGCATCGCGAATCAGGCTGCCGTCGCGATCGCCAACGTCCGCCTGTTCGAGCTGACAGAGCAGCGAGTGCGCGAGTTGGAGGCGTTCCAAGAAATCGCAGAAAACATCACGCTCGTGCGGCCGCTCACCGAGACGCTGGACACGCTGGCGGGCATCGTCCTTGAGGCGACGGGCGCGCTGGGTTGTACGGTGTCGCTGACCGACGCGGACACGTTTGAAGTGACCGATTGCCGAGGCAGCGGGCTGCCCGACGGCTACTACAGCGGCGTCATCGAAGCGTTCCGCGACCCCCGCTGGAAAACGGGCCTCGCCCGGTTCGCCAAGTCCGATAGCGTCGTCGTCCTCGATCCCGCCCGGTCGACCATGCTCGCCGACCCGCGCTACGCACCGCTCCACCCGTTCATCGCCGAAGTGGAGTGGGACTACGCCGCGATGTTTCCCCTGCGCGTGCAGGGCCGCCTCACCGGCGCCCTATCCGTGTACTTGCGAGACGGCGCTGAGGCCACGGAACGCCAACTCGCCTTCTTCGGCGCCATCGCCGACCAGGCGGCGATCGCCGTCGAAAACGCCCGCCTTTACTCGGAAGCGGACGAGCAGGCGCGCGAACAGCAAGCCGTCGCCCGCATCGCCGCCACCCTCACCGTCGACCGGTCGCTCGAGGACATGCTCGCCGAGGTGGCACAGACGATCGCGGAGGGGACACGTGCGGAGGGCGTTGCGCTGGTCGTCCTCCGCCAGGACGGGCTTCCACCGATCATCGGCGACTTTGGGATGCCTTCCGGCTATGCCGCCGGCATGGCGCGGGCGCGGATGGACTTCCGCGCCTATTGGGAGACCATCAACCGGACAAGCGAGACTTCGATCGTCACCGGAGCAAAGGCGCACATCCTGCAAACGCCGGAATACGGGCCGGTCCATCACCTCGTTTCCGACGTCAGGTGGGACACCATCGTGCGCGTCCCCTTCATTCACCGCGACCGCGTCCGCGGGCTCGTCGCGCTCTTTCTGCCCGCGGGCCCGGTGGACGCGCGCGAATTGCGGCTCTTCCGCGCCCTTGCGGACCAGGCGTCGACCGCGGCGGAGAGCGCGCTCCTCTACTCGGAGACATCACGTCAGGCACGCGAAAACGCAGCGCTGGCATCGATCGCGGCCGCCGCCACGGTCGACCAACCGATCGGCGCGCTCCTCAAGACGCTCTCGGAGACGATTGCGAACTCGATGGGGGCGGTCGGCTGTTCTGTGACGCTCGCGAACTGGGAAGCCGACGAGGACCGCTTCGTCAGTGGTTCCTTCGGCGTGCCGGACGGCTACATCGAGGCGTTCATGTCCGCCGCAATGGCCGCCTGGGACAAGCGCATCCCGCAATTCGAATGGTCACGGTCCATGGAGCCCGTCGTCTTTCGCGACAACCGGGTGCGCTTCCGCGAAGACCCAGACTTCGAGCTGCTGCGTCCGTACGCCGATGTCGAATGGGACACCGTGGTCCGGACATCGTTCTTCTACCACCAGAAGGCCCGCGGGATCCTCGTGCTGTACCTCCGCGCCGACCAGGACCCGTCGCCCAGCTTGCTCCAGGCCGTGCGTGCGCTGGCCGACCAGACGTCGGTCGCGCTTGAGAATGTCAGCCTTTTCCATCAGGTCGACGACCGGACGCGCTACCTGGAGGCCTTGTACGCGGCGGAAGAAGTGCTCCACCGCTCGCTCAAGCTGGAGGAGGTGCTCGACTCCGTGTTCGATGTGGTCATCGACCTCCTGCGGTCGGACGGGGCGGCGCTCATCCTGATGGCCGAAGAGGGTGTGCGCCCGCGAGTCATCGCCAAGATGCGCAACGCCGACGTGCCGGATGGCGTCGTCGAGGTCGTCGAGTCCAACCTCTCCGGCGACCCCAACGTGTACCGGCGTCTCCAGAGCTACCCAGTCGGCGAAGTCCGAGTAGTGAGCGACGCATCCAAGATGGAGGATGCGGACTACCGCGCCCGCACCGCTGATATCGGCGTAAACGCGCTGTTGGAGGTGCCCCTCGCAACCTCGGGGCGCATCGTTGGCCTCCTCGAAGCGGTCTACCGGAAACCCCGCCGGTTCACGGAGGCGGAGAAGCGCGTGTTCGGGGCGGTCGCGAAGCGGATCGGCGTCGCGCTCGAAAACGCACGGCTGTATGAACAGGCCGAGTCGCTCGCTGCCGCCCAGGAGCGACAGCGCCTCGCGCGGGAGCTGCACGACTCGGTCTCGCAGGCGCTCTACGGCATCGCGCTCGGCGCACGCACGGCCCGCACCCTGCTCGACCGCGACGCGACGAAGGCAGTCGAGCCCGTGGATTATGTCCTGCAACTGGCGGAGGCAGGCCTCGCAGAAATGCGCGCGCTCATCTTTGAGCTGCGGCCGGAGTCGCTCGCTGAGCAAGGATTGGTCGTCGCTATCGAGAAGCAGGCGGCGTCGCTTCGCGCCCGCTATGGCGTGCCCGTGGAGGCCGCCCTCTGCGAAGAGCCAGAGGTACCGCTCGCCGTGAAAGAAGCGCTCTACCGGGTGGCCCAAGAGGCGATGCACAACGTCGTCAAACACGCTCGCGCCACCAAGGTCCGGGTCCAACTCTGTGTCGAGGAAACGGAGATCACGCTGGAAATCGAAGACAATGGCCAAGGGTTCGACCCACGGGGCGAATTCCCCGGCCACCTCGGCCTCCGCTCGATGCGCGAGCGCGTCACCCGCATCGACGGCCAGTTCAAGGTCGAAAGCGCCCCGGGCGTCGGGACGACGATCTCGGTGACCCTCCCGCGTGGGACAGCGGAGACCGCTACGCCGTAGAGCCGCCGTCCACCGGCAGCCAGACGCCGGTGATGAAGGACGCCTCGTCGCTCACCAAGAACGTGACGGCGTTGGCGATCTCCTCGGGCGTCCCAATTCGACCCAGCGCCGTCGCGGATCCGGGCCGAGCGGTGGCCGGCCGCGGGGCCGTCCTCCGCGTCTCCACGGCGTCATGGAGCATTGGCGTGTCGATCGGCCCGGGGCAGATCGCGTTCACGCGGACATTCTGCGCGCCATACGTGAGCGCGAGTGTGCGCGTCAGCAGGATGACGCCAGCCTTCGAGGCCGTATATGGCGCCTGGAGCGGCACGCCTTGCAGGCCCGACGTCGAGGATGTGTTGACGATCGCCCCGCCACCCGCCTCGATCATGTGCGGGATCGTCGCCCTGCAGCCGAGGAAGACACCCTTCAGGTTCACGTCGATCATCCGGTCCCACTTCTCGATGGGGTCGTTGAGCGGGTCGAACCAGTAGTGGATGCCGGCGTTGTTGTGAAGCGTCGTGATTTTGCCGAACTCGCTCAGCGTCGCCTGGACGACGTTCTCCCAGTCGCCGGGCTCCGAAACGTCGGCCTTCACGAAAATCGCCCGCCCGCCAGTGTCGTTGATCGTCGCTGCGGTGCGCTTCCCAGCGGCCTCATCGACATCCGTCAGCGTGACGGCGGCGCCTTCGCGGGCCCATCGCTTGGCGACGGCCTCGCCCATCCCCATCCCAGCGCCGGTGACAATTCCAACCTTGCCTTCAAGTCTCATCGCCGCTCTCCTTTCGCGCTACCGGCCCTGTGGGAAGCCCCACTCGGGGCCCCAAACGTCGATTCCGTCGGTTTCCGCGGCGTACATCTTGCGGCCGTTGAACGTGCGGATCTTCGTGATGTTCACCTTGATCACGTACCGCGTTGGTGCGTCGAACATCGCATATTGGCGGTCGTATTCCTCACCCGTGAAGTTGCGGCGGCGGAGCAAGGTGTCGATAAACCGGGTGACTTGCGCCCGGTCGTTCGTCATCTCCACCTTGCCCCGGACGACGACCTGCTTCTGCGCATCCTGTTCGTCGATGATGCAGACGCAAATCGACGGGTTACGCTTCCATGCCTGGAACTTGTGCCGGTTCGGCGTGGACGTGATCCAGATATGGTCGTCATACCAGAGGTAGGCCATCCGCGCGCTGACCGGCTCGGCCGACTGCGTCACCCAGGAAATGGTCGCGAACGACGTCTCGCGGACAACGCGCCAGAGGTCGTCTTCATCCAGGGTGAACGGTTCGATGTATTGCCGGCTCCACCAGGCGGGACGCCCCGGGATCACCTCACCAGGAGTGGCATTGGACACGCGCGTCACCTCCCACGGCTGCCGGCCGGTGTGGCGCGCATTCTGGCATGCGGGCGCCGGCATGTGCCACCGGCGTTCGCCGGGCGGGGATCCACGCCAAGCGCTGGGCTATTCGGCCGAGACTGTCGCCCAGGTGTGACGGAGCGGGATACCGGTCGCGAGGTGCCATTCGAACGCGAAGATCGCTGCTCGCGCTTGGTCCACGGCCCAACTCACGCGGGCCTCCAACGACCAGACCGTCGTCGTGAACGCAGCGCCGAAGCACACTCCGGCCACGACGTCCGTCGGCCAGTGTGCGAGCGCCCAAACACGTGATACGCCGGTCAGGGCGATCGCCAGAGCGGCGACCAGCCGCACTCCCGTCGTTGCCCGAGCGCCGAGCAGCCGCGGGGCCGCGAACCACCAGAGCCCAAAGAAAGCGACGGCCGTCATCGTGTGGCCGCTCGGGTAGCTGGCGTCGCCTGGATAGCCGAGCACGCCGAGGCCCTCGAGCGGTCGCGGGCGGTCAAAGAGGTCCTTGAGGACGGCGTTGAAGGGGCCAACGAGAATGGCGAGGGCAAACAGGGCTGCGATCGGCCATTGGCGCCGGCCAAGGAAGAGCGCGATGCTGGCTCCCCACATCAACGGGATGCCCTCGTGGCGCAAGAAGTCGTTGAAGAACCATGCGACGCGACCGAGTGCGTCCGGGCCCGGCTGCGCTTCGGCCGGCATGAGCCACCGCTCAGCGAGGATCGGGCCATGTCCAACGGCCAGCGCGCCGAGCAGGAGGGCGATCGTCGTGAGGACGAGCGGGAGCAAGCTCGGCTGCCGCTCCGAATTGACCGCGGTTCCCTTTGAAGGTTGCATCAGCACCTCGGCGGTGTCGATCCTTGCGCCCGCCACTTCAAGGGTCGGCCGCTTTGTGAACAACATCACACTAGCGGCGAAAGATTCGAGGAATATGAGGATTCGCAAGAAGAATTCAATGCGTTAAAGTGGTCTTAACCACAGGATGGGCGGCCAGCGGGAGGAAGCCGATGCGCCACGCCGGGGCGGCCCAGGCCCGGGTGCACCCAAGCGGCCGGTTCGCAAGCGCGATGCAGCGCGCGGATGCCGTTGCCACACGCGTCGCCGCCATCCCAAACCTCACAGCGCGTCTTCTCGTCGCCTCTACCACCCTCGCCGCCCTTTGTATTGCTCTTGGGCGCGGGATATTCGGCGAGGGCCACCAGCACGAGTTCTTCCGCGACCTCGGCCCGGCTTCCCTGGCGACGAGCGTACTGACGCTGATGGTCGCGGTCTTCGGCCTCGTGATCGCCCGGCGCGAGGCCCACAGCCACGACTGGCACGATGTGAACAACTTCTGGTTCCTCAGTGGCCTCGGCTTTCTCTATCTGACGGTCGATGCCCCGCTCGACCTCCATGGGCGCATCGGCGAAGGGCTTGCCGTCATCACTGGCCACCAGAGCCTGCCGGGCATCCATCGCATGAGCGACGCCGTGCTCCTCGCGTACGCGGCGGTCGGGCTGTTGTTCGTCGTCCTGCATGTGAGCGACGTCCGCGCTTCTTGGCGTGCCACGACCTATCTCGGCATCGGGGCGGCCGCGACGCTGGTGATGCTCGCAATCGACGCGAGCGGCGGCCCGCGCCCCTGGCTAGTGGTCGCGGAGGAGAGCGTTGAGCTCGCAGCCGCGAGCTTTTTCGTTGGGGCGTACGCCGCGCGGCACCGGTTGTTGGATTGAC
>JBJXFX010000052.1:0-18491 GCA_046152925.1 Dehalococcoidia bacterium | reverse complement strand
CCCGCATACGTCCCCGCGACGACGAGCTCGCGGTTGCCAATGGGCCCGGATTCGGCATCGCACTGGTCCGGCGTCGGGTCGGGACAGTTTGGCGGGTCGCCGCCATCGCAGATCCGGAGATAGCCGCCGATCCCCGGGCTGTCGATCGCGTAGAGCGCCGGGTTCATGTGGGGGCGCGGGTCGCCGAACGGGCATGGCCCGGGGTCCCAGTCGCAGAAAATGCTTTGCGTGCCGACGATTCGGAGGAAGAACGCCTCGTTTGTCGACCCGACCGTGAACCGCTCGGTAATCCACTCGTTCGCCGGCCGGCACTCGGCCTCGATCGGCGGCTGACAGAGCCCCTGCACCCCGACGCTGAGCACGCGCTCCCGCCCGGAGGCGGTCTCTTTCCAAACCACGACCCCCGAACCGAGGAGGTTGGGGTCGAGGAGCCAGCCGTCCGGCCGGAGAAGGTAGCGGATCTCAAACGTGAGCGGGTCTTCGTTCGCCGGAAACGTCGCCGTATCGACGGGTTCCGGGTAATGAGATGGCTCCGCCCGCGCAGTGCTCACCCCCAGCATGGGAAGCAGGATTCCGCTCACGATCAGACCATAGACCAGCAAGGAACGCGCGTATCGCATCAGCGTCCGCCCTTAACGTGATGTCGGGCGCACTGTAACCAGTTCGCTACCAAATCGAAGCCGTTTCCGGGGCGGCCTCGGGCCGCCGGAAGCTCGATCCCGCCCGTCAGGCAACCTGGGTCGGAGTCTCGGCCCCGTCGCTCGATCGCTCCGGGCTCTGATTTTGCCGCCCTCGCCGGCGCCCGCACCCGCTATGCTCCGCGAACAGCCTTGGGGGTGCACATGTCAGGGACCGTCCTCTATCAGCGCGATGGCCACGTCGCCACCATCACCTACAACCGGCCGGAAGCGCTCAACGCGATCAACGCCGAGCGCCGGGCCGACCTCAACGCCGCCTGGGTCCGGTTTCGCGATGACACCGAGGCGTGGGTCGCGATCGTCACGGGAGCGGGCCGCGCGTTTAGCGCCGGCGCCGACCTCCGCGGCGGTGGGGCCGGCGACGCGACGGCCGCCTCTTTCTGGGAGACGCCGCCCTTCACCTCGCTCGAAAACGGCCTTGAGGTCTGGAAGCCGATCGTCGCCGCCGTTAACGGCTACTGCCTCGGCTTCGCCTGCACGCTCGTTTCGGCCTGCGACTTCGTGATCGCGAGCGACCAGGCGCAGTTCGGCTTCCCGGAGGTCCAGCTTGGCGTGCCGACGATCCAGGGCGCCATCCGGATGCCGAAGACGGTGGGCTGGCAGAACGCGATGGAGCTGCTCCTGATCGGCGACCGCGTCGACGCGAAGCGGGCGAAGGAGATGGGGCTCGTCTGGAAGGTGGTGCCCCACGACAACCTGATGGCGGAGGCCCGGACGCTCGCCGAGCGGCTCTGTAAGGGGGCGCCGCTGGCCGTCCGCGCGACGAAGGAGGTCGCCCATCGCGGCCAAGAGCTGTCTTTTCACCAGGCGGTGCGCTTCGGCGAGACGATGCGCAAGGTCGCCGGCGCGACCGCGGACGCGAAAGAGGGCATGCTCGCCTCTCGTGAGAAGCGAGGTGCGACGTGGCTGGGGGAGTGAGCGGATGACTGCGGCTACCGACGTGAGCCTCGAATACGTCCTCCAACGCAGCGACCAACTCGCGCGAGACCTTAACCGCACGCTGAGTTTCGCCTTCGTCCTGGGTGTGTTTGGTATTTTCTACCTTGTCGACACCGGGAGGGCCCTGCAGCAAGCCGCCGAGTTCCGGATCCAGTTCGACGTTGCACGGTGGGTGATCCCCATGCTTTGCCTGTTCGTCTTTGCGCGGATGGGGTACGCGCTTGGCGCCTACTTCAATCTTCAGTCCCTAACAGCGTGGGACGAGGTTGAACCGGAGACGCGGACGGCATTGCGTGACGTTTCCGTCGCTTGGGCGGTACATCAGACGCTCGGATTGCAGCCGGATTCGCGGCCCGGCATGGTGTACGCACTGATGACCGCCGCCTTTCTGGGTACGTTCGCCTGGCTCAACGCGCTCACGAGCTATCTGTTCTGGGATGCAGCGTCAGCGGTTTCCGAGGTGCTCGGGGTGGTGGTTTCAAGCGCTGCGGCCTTGGTGATCCTCGCTTTCTATTATCAGTTCCACGATGCCTTCGGCGACCAAACCCCACACGGCACATGGTGGATGGGGGCACATCTCACGCTCGTGACCGCACTCTTCATCGTGCTGCTTGTCATCGGAGCGCCGGCTCGCTGGGAACCTGGCATTCTGTAACGACCGCGGCGGGCCGAATGGCCCTACACTCGTTTGATGGAAGCGATCCTCGCCGCAATCCAACCCTACGACATCCATGGCACGCGTTATTTCCGCATCGCCTATGCCCTCAAGGACGCGCCGGACCGCATCACCGAGGCCCGAGTTGCGGCCGAGTCCATCTATAAGGGCGCCAAGCCGGGGGATCGCGTCGACATCCGCATCCTCCTCGGCGTCGTCGACGATGTGAAGAAGTTGGAACCGGCCTCGTAATTGGGGGGGTCAGCGGCGGGGATTTCGCACGGCCCGATTGAGACTCCCGTCACCGGGTGCCCCCCGATCACGAAGCTGGCCAGCCTCGGGATGCCTACCTTAGACGTTGACGACGCCGAGCTGCCGGAAGAGCCCAAGGTCGTCGTTCGAGCCCCAGTGCTCGATCAGCTTCCCGTCCTGGAATCGCATGATATGGACGCCGCTGAAGCAAACGTGCCGGCCGGTGGCGGGAACCCCAAAGAAGTCGCCGTTATGGGTCGCGTTGGCCGTGGTCCGAACCACGACCTTGTCGCCATCTTCGAGGATGTCGTCGACGGTCCACTTGAGGTCCGGGAACGCCGCTTTGAAGACGCGGATGATGCCTTGGTGGCCGGCGATCCCCTTGGCGAGTTCGGGCGGGTTGGTGTGGTCATAGAAGTCCGGATGGACGAGTTCCTCGGTGATTGCGAAGTTGGCGTTGGAAATCTCGTCCTCGAGGATCCGTCGGGCAGCGGGTTTGTTGGACATGTAGCTCCTCCTGGTGTAGTCAGGTACCCTGACCGTCAGTCTATCTTACGACATTGAGGCGGGAGGTGATCAATGGTTGAGCCACATCGTCACAGCGAAGACCAGCCACGGCTGATCGGCGCCCTCCTCCGGGTCCCGTCCGATGAAGTGCGACGCCGGGTGGCCCTGGCGCTGAGCGATGTCCAGCCCGGGCTGACGTTCAGTCACATGCCGGTCTTCCAACAGATCGACCATCCCCCGGACGGGACCCGTCAGACCGACCTTGCCGCGCGGATTGGGATCTCGAAGCAGGCGCTCGGCGACCTGGTTGATGCGATGGAGGGATGGGGTCTCGTTGAGCGCATCTCCGACCCAGACGATCGGCGCGCGAAGTTCGTCCGGCTGACGCCGGCGGGCTGGGACGTGCACGAGCTTGCGAGCGAGGTCGTGCGCGGCATCGAAGATGAGTGGGCGAAGCTCATGGGGCCATCCGACTTTGATGAGCTTCGCCGGCTGCTCGGGATCCTGAACGCGCGGCTCGCCTTGGACATCCACGCCTGACGCGGCCGGTGGCGCCGTTTACGGGAAGCGGTTGAACCACCAGAGCGAGAGCCCGCCCGCGGCCAGCATCAGGGCGGCGGCGGCGGCGGCGAACCACCAGGTGATCTCGCTCTCTTCGTCGCGGAATCCGATTTTGGACCCGAGGTTCTCGTACACGTCGCCGAGGTCGGTGGCGCTTTCGGCGGCATAGAACTTGCCGTCCGTAATCTTCGCGATCTGTTCGAGCGTCACCTCGTCGGGCGGCACCGCGATCCGGCGCAGGTTGCCGAACTGGTCCGGCACGTCGACGACACCGTCCGGGGTGCCAAGCGCGATCGTGAAGACGGGAATCTTCTTTTCGGCGGCCAAGGTGGCGGCCTCGATCGGGTCGGCCCGGCCGGTGGAGTTCTTGCCGTCGGAAAGCAAGATGATAATCGCCGGCTTCAGGTCTTCCGGGCGGATCGGGACGGGCGACGGCGTTGGCACGGGCGTCCCCTGCGGGTTCGTGGCCGGCGGGGCGTCGGCGAGCTGGGGCGGCCGCGCGATGTCGATCGCCTGCATCAGCGCGTCGCCCATCGCCGTGCCGCCGACGCTGCGCAGCGACTGCACGCCGGCGAGCATCAGCTCCTTGTCGTCGGTGGGGGGCACGACGGTCGAGACGCCGCTCGCGAAGGCCACCAGGGACATTTGGAACCCCTTTGGCAGCTTGTCGATCAGCTTTTCGGCGGATTCTTTCGCGGCTTCGAGGCGCGACGGCTCGACGTCGGTCGCGTTCATCGAACCCGAGACGTCGGTTACGAGGACGACGGTCGCCTCTTCTTTCGGCACCTGGAGGATGGTCTGCGGCCGGGCCATCGCGAAGACGAGCGCCGCCAGCGCAGCGAGGAAGAGCGCGGGCGGCACGTGCCGCTTCCAGTCGGGCGTCTTTTCGACCACGCTCGCGAGCAGGTCGAGGTTCGTGAAGCGCACGGCGTAGCTGCTCTTGCGCAGTTGGGCCCAGACGTAGGCCCCAACCGCGAGCGGGATCAGCAGCAGCGCGAGGAGGAAGGCTGGAGAGTCGAAGCTCATCGGCGGACGCCTTTCGTGCTCACCGCACCAACAAAGGTTCTCAGCCAATCGCCCGCCGTCGAAAGGACGACGTGGTGGGCGCCGGCACGGGTGATAGCTTGAGCCACCGTCGCGCGCTCTTCCGCAGCGGCCGCGGCGAAGCGCTCGCGGATCCCCTTGCGAGAAGTGTCCACCCGAAGGCGCCGTCCTGTCTCGGGGTCGACCAACCAAAGGTCGCCGACGTTCGGCATTTCCTGTTCGCGGGGGTCGCGGATTTCGACGCAGATGACGGCGTGGCGGGCGCTCAGTTCGAGGAGGGGGATCTCCCAGTCTTTCCCGCAACGGAAGTCGGAGACGATCACGACCAGCTTCGACCAGCGCGCGAGCCGGCCGGCCGTGCGGAGTGCATCGCCGAGCGAGCCGCCGGGCCCGCTTCGCGGGTGCTCGGTTCGCAGTGCCGTGAGCAGCGAAAGGACTCCGGCTCGGCCTTGGGCTGGCGGCGTCACCTTCGGCGAGCCTTCGCCGAACGAGACGAGCCCGAGGTTGTTCCCGCGGCGGGTCGCGATTTGGCCGACCGCGATTGCGACGCCTTCCGCGACATCGGCCTTCCGGCGGTCGGCGGTCCCGAAGGTCATCGAGGGCGAGGTGTCGAGGATCAGCCAGGTCGTGAGAATGCGCTCCGCGACGTGCGCGCGGACGTGCGGCTCGCGCATCCGGGCGGTGACGTTCCAATCGATCAGGCGGACGTCGTCGCCGGGTTCGTAGGGGCGGATCTGGGCGAGCTCCGTCCCCGGGCCGAGCGAAGACGACCGGTAGTCGCCCTGGAGGAGACCCGAGACGCGGCGGCCGACGGTAATGTCGAGCGCGCGCAGGATGCCCTCGGGCATTGGCCCGGGGCCTGGCTCAGCAGCCGTGCGCGGCCGGACGAGCGTCGCGAGGCTCACGCGGAGGCCTCGGCGGTCGCATCGAGGCGCGGCTGCGGGACGGAGGCGATCACCGCGTCAAGGATGTCGTCGGCCGAGATGCCCTCGGCGAGGGCTTGGTAGCTGAGCACGAGCCGGTGGCGCAAGACGTCCTTGCAGAGGTCGTAGACATCGCCGGGGAGCACATAGCGCCGCCCACGAAGGAGCGCCAGTGCCCGCGCGCCGTGAATCATATTGATAGAGCCGCGCGGGCTCGCGCCGAACGAGATCATCGGCGCTTGCTTGGCGAGGCCGAAGCGGGCCGGCTCGCGCGTCGCCGTCGTGATCCGGATGGCGTATTCGATGATGCTGCGGTCGACGTAGACGCGCTCGGTGAGCGCTTGGAAGCTCTTGAGGGTCGCGATCGGCAACACTTCGTTCACCTGGGCCACGGCCTGCAGCGACCGCTGGACGACCGTCATCTCTTCGCCCGGCCCCGGATAGCCCACGACCACCTTCATCATAAAGCGGTCGACCTGCGCCTCTGGGAGCGGGTACGTGCCTTCGGACTCGATCGGGTTCTGAGTCGCCATCACGAGGAACGGGTCCGGGACGCGAAAGGTCTGCTTCCCGATCGTGACTTGGCGCTCTTGCATGACTTCGAGGAGCGCCGACTGCACCTTCGCCGGGGCGCGGTTGATTTCGTCGGCGAGGAGGATGTTGCAGAACACGGGGCCGAGCTCGATGTCGAAGCTCGAGGTGTCCGGCCGGTACATGCGGGTGCCGACGAGGTCCGCGGGGACGAGGTCGGGCGTGAATTGAATGCGGTGGAAGGTGCCGCCGAGGGCGTCGGCGACGGTTTTCACCGTGAGCGTCTTGGCAAGGCCGGGGACGCCTTCGAGGAGGATGTGGCCGCCCGAAAGCAGCGCGACGAGCACGCGTTCGAGCATCGCGTCTTGCCCGACGATGACGCGCTTCACCTCGTAGAGGGTGGCTTCGAAGGTGTTGCGGGCTTCGGCGAATTCGGTGAGTACGGGCGTCTGCTCGTCCAAGGGGCGCGCCTCCGGGGGCATCGGGGATGGGACGAGCTAAAGATGCGCCATCAGCGCCCAAGAGGGGGTAAACCCGGCCGGCGAGGGGAAAGGCGCCCGATCGCGGGCTCTATTTCGCGATAGCGAGCACCGCGGCGGCCGCCTCCTCCACCGAGAGGACGTCGGTGTTGAGGACGAGGTCGTAGTTGGTCGGGCCCTCGTGGTCCAGATGGTAAAAGCGCCGGAAGTAGTCGGCGCGGGACTTGTCCGAGTCTGCGACGATTTCGGTCGCCTTGGAAGGGGCCACCTTCTGGTCGCTCGCGACGCGGCCGACGCGCGCCTTGGTCGAAGCCGTGACGAGCACGCGGACCAGCCCCATTGTGCCCGCCAGCGGGATGCTCGCCCCGTGCGCGACGATGACGACGTTGCCCTGAGCCGCGACTTCCTTGATCACGTCGACGATCAGCTGTTCGTAGGTCGGGCCGGCATCCATCATCACCGCGATCGGCTCCGGCGCGCCGCCGACGGCCATCGAGCCTGCGCCAACCCGTGCCATGTTCTCGAGGATCCGGGCAACGAGGCCCTTCCGCTGCTCGGCCCGGCCCATCTCTTCGGGCGTCGCGCCCGCGACCTCGGCCGCGCGGTCGAGGATCTCCTTGTCGACGTAGCGCCAGCCAAGCGCGGTCGCGAGGCGGCTGCCGAGATCCTCGCCTCCTGCGCCGAGGGTGCGGGAGATAGCGATGATCGAGCAGTTCATGCGGGGCGGTCTCCGGTTCGGGTGACGTTTCAACTGTTATACACGGCCTGCTGGGCACCGGCGATTTCGCCGCGCATCAGTCCTGGCGGAAGCGCGGCAGCCGCTTTTCTGTGAGCGCGCGGACGCCTTCTTCGAATTCGGGGCCCTTCGCCATCGAGCGCAGCAAGCGCTCGCTCGCGTCGACGCTCTCGCCGACGCCGCCGTGGAGGTCGCGGTAGATCGCCGCCTTTGTCTCGCGCAACGATGCCGGGGAGACGTGCCGGGCGAGCTCGGTCGCGTAGGCGAGCGCCGCTTCGCGCAGGTCCTCGGGGGCCGTGATGCGATGGACCAAGCCCATCGCGAGCGCCTCCTCCGCGAGGAAGACGCGGCTCGAAAGGAGCAACTCCAGGGCGCGGGCGAGGCCCACGAGCCGCGGCAGGAGCCAAGAGAGGCCGTATTCCGCCGGCAGGCCGAGCTTGCCGTGGGCCGTTGTCAGCTTGGCGCCGGCGGCGGCAAAGCGGATGTCGCAGTAGCAGGCCAAGACGAGGCCAACGCCCGCGGCGGGCCCGTTGATCGCGGCGATGACCGGCTTCGTCAGCCCGAAGTGGAAGGCGAAGTTCCGGTCGTACTCGGGCGAGACGCCGTAGCCGGGGTTGGCCATCTCGTCGGGCGTGCCGGGGTCATAGCCGCCCTTCGCGATGTGGCCCTCCAGGGCGCGGGCATCGGCGCCGGCACAGAAGCCGCGCCCTTCGCCCGTCACCACGATCGCGCCCACGGCGGCGTCTGCCTCTGCCTCGGCGATCGCCCAGCGGTACTCGGCGTGCATCCGGCCGGTCCAGGCGTTGAGGCGCTCAGGCCGGTTCAACGAGACCACGGCCACGGGGCCGCTGCGCGCGAACGTCGTGACTTTCAGTTCCACGGCCCTCATTCTGACACACCGGCCGGAGGCGGAGCTTCAGGGGGCACTGGAGGTTCGCTTCAGGACTAGCGTCCGCTGAGAACGACGCGTTGCCTGCGAACGATGAACGCAAGTCCGAGCCTCGTTCAAGTCTCTGTCATTGCGTGTTTGCCTTGCAGGTCGCCGTGGCTCGTCAGTGGAGTAGCTCGCAGCTTCTGGTTCTCGTGGGGTTCGATGTGCGGCCGTCCGCCGAAATCGGCGGCCTGAGACGTCGGGGAGCTCCTTCCCGCCCTGGACGCGTTGACGTTTGCTGTACCGCGTCGCGGACATCCTGCGGCATTCTTACGGGCGTGCGGCCCTTTCGGCCCGGTAGCGGCGCTCGCTAAGCTCGACCGTGGTGTTCCCTATTTCGGGCCTCAGGGGAATGAAGAATGCGCGGTTTTCGCAACATGTCTCGCGTCCTACTCGCCACAATGACTCTTCTGGTCGCCGCCGGCGGAATACAGGGGAGCGCCTCTACCCCTGCCCGGGCGGTTAGTGATTTCACGGGTCCACGTTTCGCGATCACCCGGTCGGAGTTGCTCACCGAGGTCGTCGACCGGGCACTCACCGCACCCGACCTTTCGGGGTCATTCGAGACCGCTTTGGACACACGTCTCGGGAATGACGGCGTCCGTTTTGATGTGACCTACGGCCCCCAGGTACCACTTGATGCCCAGTTGGCCATCGAGTACGCGGTTTCTGTTTGGGCCTTGCACCTCGCAACTCCGGTTCCCATACGTGTAAGAGCGGTCTGGCTATCGCTTCCTGCAGGCGCGCTCGCTTTCGGCGGACCGAATTACGCAGTACGCAACGTTCCGGGCGCACCCCAGCGCGGCTTCTATTACCCTGCTGCCCTTGCCGACCGATTCGCCGAGCAGGACCTCGAGCCGGGTCAACCAGACATGATCATCGGGTTCTCAAGATCCGTCAGGTGGTACACGGGACTCGATGGTCAACCCGGGAAAGGGCAATTCGATCTCGTGACTGTCGCTTTACAGGAGATTGGGCACGGGCTGGGCATGGTGGACTCCGGGGATAGCGACTACGCGGTCCCGGCCGCGGCGGGCGACCGTGGCCTGTTCGAGAAGCGGTTTCCGCTGGACGCTCTGTTGCGGACGTCGGACGGCAAGCAACTCGTTTCCGTTCCGGACCCCTCCGCTCAGCTCGTACGCGATTTCCTCGGTGGTGATCTGTTTTTCGACGGTCCCGCCATCCGCCGCGCTGCCGGAGGGCCCGTCCCGGCCTATTCGCCGCCGGGCTTCATGCCTGGTAGCAGCTTGGCGCATCTTGACGAGGCTTCTTATCCCGACGGACATCCCGATGCGCTCATGACACCTTTTCTCGCCCCCGGCGAAGTAATCCACCACCCAGGGCCGCTCCTGCTCGCCATGATGGATGACATTGGCTGGGGCGCTGACGTCGCCAGCCAGCTCCCGTCAGTCGCCGCTGTATTTGGCACACCAACCCGCCTTCGCATCAACGGACTCGCCAGCGACTCAGGCCGTGCGTTCCCAGTACTCCCTGAACCAACCCTGTTGGCACCTATGGCTGCTCGCGCGATCCCGGCGGCTCGGCTGACAGGTGAGAAGACCCGGGGCCTGAGCATCGCCCACGCGACATGGCGGGTAGACGCCGACGGCGGCATTTGGGCAGCAGGCGAGGTCCATAATGACGGGAAGACCGCCGTGGGACGGGTCGGGATCAACATCACCGGGTTGGACGCCGCCGGCAGGCGGGTCGACAGCGCGTTTGGAGACACGGTGCTGCTCCATGTGGCTCCAGGCGCCGACACACCGTTCTTGGTGGAGATGCCCGAGGCCGATGCCAGAACGGCCTCGGTCGCTCTCTCCATAAGTCGCGTGGGTGAGGTGCAGGTGCCCGCCCCTGAAGGCTTAGCAGTGGCCATAAGTTCTCGCGAAGTGAGCGCAATCGGAGTCCTCCACGTGCGCGGACTCGTCCACAACACTTCGAACCGGACATGGCAGAGGGTGATCCCGATCATCGCGTTCTATGACGCGGCTGGTAACGTCTTGGATCTGGCCGCGGCCGAACTGAGGCCGACGACGCTCGCTTCCGGGCAGAGGTCGGCTACCTTCGACTTTCGGGTTTCAGAACCTCTGGCTGGTGTCACCGATGCTGCGACACGGGTCTGGGTCCGCGCCGAGCCCGTGCCGTGAGCGTGGTCCCGCCGCCACCTGCAAGCACTAGGGCTCGACCCTTCGACTCCACGATCATCCGCCGGCTGCTCCTCCGTGCGGTCTCTCTCAGGGCGTCGATTTGTGCACCTTGGATGATCCCGGCGCCGCGCGCCGTGACGTGTCCAAACCCGAGCAGGCGGGCGGGCTGGGGCCGCTGGACGCCACGTACCGGCTTCGCATTCCCTGCCCCGGGTGCTCTGACGCACTCGCCTCTTCTGCGGAGCCGCGACACCACCCTTTCACAGCATGTTGGCCGTTTTGAGTGGTAATGCTGCGAATCACGCAGTGCCATCCAGCCGGTGCTACACTGGTAAGGCCAAGTGGAGGCCCGGCCCGGCCAAACGCTTGCAATGGAAGGTGGAGAACACGGCAGTCCCCTTGGCGGAATCCCGGTCTCCCAACGGCATCCTCGCAGCCATCGCCCCCGGCGAGTACGAACGGATGCGTCCGCTCCTCAGTCCCCACCCGCTGCGCATGCGCGAGACGCTCCAGGAGGCGGGCGATCTCCCGGAGTTCGTCTACTTCCCGACGAGTGGGATCATCTCCCTGCTCACCGTCATGGAAAACGGGATGATGATTGAGTTCGCCACCGTGGGCCACGAGGGCACCACCGGTGTGCCGCTCTTTTTGGGCATGGCCGCGTCCAGTATGGCCCTGATCTCCCAGGTGCCCGGCGAGGCCTTGCGGATGACAAGCGCGGACTTCTTGGACCAATTGGGCCGGAGTCCTGGCCTTGCCGTGCTCATGAAGCGCTATAGCGGGGCCATGCTCACGCTTGTTGCCCAATCGGCTGCCTGCAACCGCGCCCACCACGTGAATGCGCGCTGCGCGCGGTGGCTGCTGATGACGCATAACCAGACCGCCAGCGACCAGTTCCCGATCACGCAGGAGTTCCTTGCCCAGATGCTCGGAGTCAGCCGGCCGAGCGTCACCCTTGCCGCCGCGGCGCTTCAGGACGCCGGGCTCATCCGGTACCACCATGGCCACATGACGATCCTCGACCGGCCAGGGCTCGAATGCGCCTCGTGCGAGTGTTACGCCGTCGTCGAAGTGTCCTTCCGTTCCCTCGCCGGATGGATTCGCGACTCCCACCAGTCGCCCGAAGGTGGCGTGCCGGCATAGCTTGCGTAGACGGACAAAGGAGTGGTTACCGGCGGAGCGGTCGGCAGCCCCAAGATGCCCACCGCCACGAGCAGTAACCCTTTCGCTTCGCCTGATCGAAATTCTCGAAACAGCACATCACCATTTCCTCAGAGGATGGGAACATCGGCACGAGTGTTATCCCAGCGTCAATGCTACGACCCGGCTCAGAATGGGACGCTACCGAAGCCGGGTAGATGCCCACGAGATCGTCTGCGATCACCCGATTTCGACGGCATGTGTGAATTGCGCACAGACGGCCCGATGCATGATGGAGGCGGAAAGGTCTGGCCTGAGCGACGGGATCAACGGTGCCGGGTTGTGGCGGGACGCGAGTGACCGCCGGAGGTGCCAATGGAGACCTGGCTGCTGATCGCGACTGGCGCGGCCATCATCGTGGTCAACGCCGTCCTGTTCACGACGACCAAGCGACCGGAGGCGCCAACCAGGCCCCGCCCTTCGGGACAGCTCGTCGCCCCGGGCCAGCGACGACCGCTGGCGGGCAAGGCCGCTCCGCAGCCGGGGACGAGCGATTGGGCCGTCAGCAGTGCCGACGCCTCCAGCCGATGCCGGCGCGCTCGGCGATTGATACGACCCGCTGTCCGCGGTTGTCCCATCGAAAACGACCTTCGCCCGGCGCTGCGTGTGCGCCGCGGACCATCGACTCAACACGTAAGCCCATGGAGGGGATTTCGAAATGCTTGACAAGACTCGCGTCCGGACGATCACATCGGGATGGGCGGCCCGAAGATGCGCCGCCGGCTGTGGCCGAAGGGCGACGGTCGTCACCAACTCTCGTGGCTACTGCCCCTCTTGCTACGGCGTCGTACGCACCCGCGTGGCGGCTCGGACTTCAGGCGGGCAGAACCTCTAGCCCCAGGCACGCCCGGCTCGGGCGGGCCTGTCGAAGGGCGGACGTCCTCAACTTTCTCGCCAACTCCATCACGTTCCCAAAACCCTCGGAGGTTGCTATGTCTGACAAACGGTCCGGAAAGAAACCCAAGCGTCCCGCAGCCCTTGCCCCAGTTGTGAAGGATCAGGCGGATGGCGTGGTCGTGAGCGACCTCCCGGCGCAGCCCGCGATGAAGCGCAAGTCCAAGTAGCGCCTTCAGTCGGGCCGCGGCGGCTTCAGCCGCCGTCCACCAACCCATCTCGGAGCTAACCCCTCCGTCCTGGTTGAGCGGGCGCGTGCCCGGTCGCGGAGCGCGATCGCGACGCCTGTCGCCGCGACGGCGATGAGCACCAAGGCCCCGCCCGCGCCGCTCCCCATCGCGAAGCGCGTTTCCAATTGAGGGAGGGCCGCGCCGTACATTGCCTGGGCTGCACCGAACGCCAGCACCAGTCCAAATGACCCGCCGAGGCCCGGCGCGATCGACGAGCGCATGGATCTCCCCAGGGCTGGCGAGGGTAGGTTACGGAGCGGTGACGTTCAACCGCATATGCCCTTATACTTTTGCCGATCATGGAGCGCGACCCCCTCCTCCGTAAAGCCCAGGCCGATATCGTCCTCGACCGTGCCGCAAAGCAGCTCAAGCAGCTGCTACACGAGGCCTGTGCGGAGCTTGACCCGTTTCCGTCGTTCCCGAATGCGTTCTTCACGAACGCGATCGAGTGCGACGAGGGGTCGGCCGCCGACGCCGACCGCGGGTGCATCGTCGTATGCGAAGACGGCGAGCTTTATGAGTTGGAGTTCGGCATCGACCACGACGCCATCGAGCTGAGCGGCTCGTGGGACCCGGTGACGGCTCGCCGGGAATCGAAGAAAAAGGTCGACCTCCACCCGCGCGACTACCTGGTTTATGCCTACAACGGCCTGATGGCGGTGACCGAGCATCTGCTCGAGCGGGCCGCTGAGGAGGAACGCGCCCCATGAAAAAGCTGCTGAAGTTCCTGATGGTGATGGGCCTGTTCGCATCGGTCGGTGGTGCGATCTACTACATGCTCAAGCGCCGGACCGAGGCCGATTGGGAGGTCCCGGACGAACCGCTGATCGAGGTCAACCCGGCGACCGCCGCCGCGCCGCCGGACGTGCCCGCAGCGGACACCCCGGTGGCGGCCCCGACAGCCGTGGTGCCGCCGCCCGCTCCGCCACCGCCGCCGGCTCCGGCGACCCCAGCGCCTGTCGTCGTGGCCCCCGCGCCGCCGCCGGTCGCGGTCGTCGCGGAACCGGTTTCGCCGCCGCCTCCCGCCCCTGTCGAACCTGCGCCGCCGCCACCGGCGGCCGTCGTGGCGGAGCCCGAGCCGCCGGCCGCGCCCGAACCCGCGGTCGTTGCCGAGCCGCCCGCCCCGGCTGCCGTGGTTGAGCCGGAGCCTGTGACCGTCGCGGCGCCCGTCGCCGAGCGACCGGCGCCGCCCGTGATGGAGCTGCCCGACGTCTCCGCGGATCTGGAGGCGATGCTCGCCGAGGACCGCTTCCTCGAAGCCGTCGAGCCACTCGAGACGCGTGATGGCGAACTCGATGCGCTCGCCGCCGCAGTCCTCGAACGGGCCGACACCGGTCCCGCGTGGCCCCCTGTCCCCGAGCCGGTCGCGCCGCCCGTAGTTCAGCGCCCGACGCTCGTGCCGGTCGACCGGCTTCCGGAGCCCGAACCCGAGCCCGTGGCCGAACCAGCACGACCCCCCGTTGCGCCGCCGCCCGCTGAGCATCCGCATATGCATGCGCCCGAGCCGCTGCTTGAGCCCGACGAACTGGACCTGCCGGGTGACATGGAGCAGGCGCTTGCGGACGTCGCGCCGCGGCCTGTGATCCCGGCGAGCAGCCGCGATGCCGAGTCCTACCTTGATGAAGGCAACGTCTACTTCAACGTCGGGCAATACAGCCTGGCGATCGAACGCTACACGCGCGCGCTCGAAGTCGACGGCCGGTTGACGGCCGGCTACTACAACCGTGCAAACGCCCGGACGCGCGCCGGACAGTATGACCAGGCGCTTGAGGACTATAACCAGGCGATCATCTTGCAGCCCGACGACGCCGACGCCCTCAACAACCGCGGGATGCTCCACCTCTACCGTGCGAACTACAACGCTGCGCTCGCCGACTTCAATTCAGCCCTTCGGCGGGACCCCAACGACACGACGGTCATGGTCAACCGGGGCCTTTCTTATCTTCATGGCGGCGACCCGGAATCAGCCCTCGCGGACTTCCAGCAGGCAGCGGCCATCGAACCAACCGATGCCGCCGCCCACTACGGCGCGGCCCAGGCTTCGGCGGTGCTCGGGAACCGCGAGGAAGCCCTCCGCCGCATTCGCCGGTCGCTCGAAATCGACCCCGCCTATGCGCGAGAGGCCGCCGCCGATGCGAAGCTCGCCTCCCTTCAGGGCGACAACGACTTCATGCGTCTCCTGCGGGACGCGGGCCGACGCTAGCCGCTCGGAGCTAACGGGACTGCGGTAGAATCCGGCGCTATGCAACGCACCATCCTCCAATTCGGCGCCTATACGGCCGCGCTCCTCGCGTTCACGCTCCTCCTTCGCTTCGCAGGCGAGGCATCGGCTGGCGTAGACATCTACGGCTCGGGTGCGCGGCGCTTCCTGATTGACGCCGACGCCCACGCTGGCGGCATGCTGCTCGCGGCGTTCGCGATGCTGGTGGCGCCGCTGTTTGTGGCGCCTGTGCTGGTCGCCTGGTGGCACGTGATCGCGGCGTCGGACCGCGCCTGGGGCGCGATCGGCCTCGGCCTCCAGGCGATGGGCTACCTGCTGCTCGTTGGCCCGTTCATCGCCTTTGGCCTCATCGTCCAGGTCGCCGACCGTTTCACCGATGCCGCGGGCGTGCAACAGGATGCCTACGCCAACGACGCAGAGATCCTCGCCGGCTTCGCGACGATTGGGCAGCAGGCGGCCTTTGGGGCGATCGGCGCGGGGCTGGCGCTCTGCGGCTGGCTGTTGATTCGGTCGAAGCTGCTGCCGGCCTGGATTGGGTGGCTTTCGCTGGTGTTCGGGGTGGTCGCGTTCGCGTTCACGTTCAGCTTCCCGCTCGTCATCGCGCTCCACCCGGTGTGGGCCGCGGCCATGGCCTGGGGCTTCTATCAGGCCTCGCGGCGAAAGACCGCTGACCTTGGCCCGGCTACGATGGATCCGACACCAGAGCCGAGGTCGCCATGGCAGTCGAGGTCAAGTGGTTCCCAACCCTCGTAAAGCGCACCAAGTCCAAGAAGCCACTGACCAGCGTCGAATGGCACGCGGGCCTGCGGCCGCTCGATATCTTCCAGGCCGAGGGCTTTAACGAGGCCGATGCGGAGGCCGTCATGGTCGTCGTCAACGACGAGCAGTCCGACATGCACACCGCGGTCGCAAACGACGGGGACACGGTCGAGTTCCTTGTGAGCATCCAGGGCGGGTAAGGCACGCCCGTCAACACCTCGGACTACGCTCGCAGGAAGCTGACGCCGCGCTCGCCGCGAGGGAGCATGCGGACGCGGCGGCGGGACGTGTCTGGCTCCACGCCGAGCGCCTCCATCGGGATGGCGCCGAACAGCGGCCGTGCGCCGGCGTCCAGCTCCACAACGTCGACGGTGGCGTGGCGGCCGTCGAACTCAATCCGAGCGCCTTCGAACACGCGCAGCATCCGGATCCCGGCAGCCGTCTCGACCGGGACGGTCTCGTCGAGCACCAACCCGAGCTCCGCGACGGCATCCGCTGGGAGGCAGAGGTGGGACGCGCCGGTGTCCATCAGGACGTCGGCCAATTCCAATCGCCGAACGGCGACGCGTTCATCCGAAGCGTGCCGTTGCCGGTCGAAGTTGTTCACGACGCCGAACGTGATCGTCACCTGTCCCACGGCTTCACCCAGTCCGCTGGTCGCGATTGCCGTCATGTCACCACTCTAGGTGATCGGCGGCGGCGTTGTCCCGCCCTGATGCTTGCGAGGCTGGCGCGAATGGCCCCCCATCACGGGATCAGCAGCACCCGCCCGAATGCCTTCCGCGCCTCGATGTAGCGGTGCGCGCCCTCCGCATCTGAAAGCGGGAACGTCCTATCGATCGCGACCTTCAGCTCCCCTGAAGCCACGCGCCCGATCAGCCGCTCGATCATCGCCCGCGTCCGATCGGGCTGAGCGCTGAACTCGGCGCCGAGGAAGACTCCCGTGATCGAGCCGTTCTTCTGCATGATGGGCCAGATCTGCGGGACGTCGGCTTCGCGGCCCGCCTGGCCGACCCAGCTGATGCGCCCGCGATAAGCCAACGCCGCGATGCTCGCCTCAAGCGTCTTGCCGCCGACGGAGTCCACCACGAGGTCGGCTCCGTGGCCGCCAGTCGCTTCGAAGGTCCGCGCGGCGAGGTCCTCCCGTGTGTAGTTGATGCCCACGTCCATGCCGTAGTCGCGGAGCCGCGCGAGGCGCTCGTCGCTCGACGCGGTCGCGATGACGGTCTTGGCGCCGGCGGCCTTTGCGAGTTGGATGGCCGCGAGCCCGACGCCGCTCGCCCCGGCTTGGACGAGCACGGTCTCGCCGGCAACCAGGTGACCGAACTCGAAGAGGCAGTCGTCGGCCGTGCCGAACTCGATCGGGATGCTCGCGCCGACCTCGAACGGCATCTCTTCCGGAAGGACATAACTGGTGCGCACCGGGACGGAAGCGAGCTCCGCATGCGACCCGAAGCCCATGGTGCAGACGACGTGCTGGCCGACCTGCCGGTCGGCGACGCCCTCGCCCACTTCGCAGACGACGCCCGCCGCCTGGTAGCCGACGATGTGCGGCGTGGTCGCCATCACGCCGCCTTGGCGGTGGAGCGTGTCGCCGCCCTGGATCCCGACAGCCTTAATCTCGACGACGATCCCGCCGCGGCGCGCCACCGGGTCGGGCATGTCCTCATAGCGGAAGACTTCGGGACCGCCGGTCTGGTAGTAGACGGCTGCTTTCATGGTGGCGCTGCTCCTGCGGAAAGTGCGTCGATTGTACCCGCTCACGGACCTGCGCCCGCTAGACTGGACGGATGGAGCCACCTGTCTTGACGCGCTGGCGTCACCATGTCCCCCCGTCGGACGAACTCCTCACGCAAGCGTTCGAGCGGCTGGGCCTCGAAGCCCATTGGTGGGAGAACGCGCCCGGCACGACCTATGAGGCGCACGCCCACGACTTCGACAAGGTCCTCTTCTGCGCCTCTGGGAGTATCACGATCATCCTGCTGCCGACGAACGAGCGCCTTCTCCTCGGTCCCGGTGATCGGCTTGAATTGCCCGCGGGCTGGGAGCACCGCGCACGCGTCGGCCCGAACGGCTGCCGCTGCATCGAAGGGTGGCGCGGCGGCCGGCCAGTCGTGCTGCCGAGCGGCTGCTAAGCGCCACAGCGCCGAGTTGCGCGCCGTATACTCCGGAGTGGAGGTCGCGAATGGTCGCTTCACCGATGCCAGCGCTTTCCCGTCGGATCACGGCTGAGGAGTTCTTGTGGCTCCCTGATACGGATGGGTTTGAGTTGGTCGATGGCGAACTCCAGGAGAAGGCGATGGGCGCGCACGCGGCGTGGGTTGGAAGCAAGCTCATCCAGGCGATCTGGGCCTTCCCTGGCCGCCCGTCTCGCTCGATGGTGGCCGGACATGAGGCCGGCGTGACCATCTGGCCGGAGAACCCCAGGCTCCTGCGAAAGCCAGATGTCCTCTATTACCGGCCAGGCAGGATAGAAGGGCCCTCGATCCCGGAGGGTTGGCTCAGCGTCGTCCCCGACCTCGTCGTCGAGGTGATCTCCCCCCGCGAAGATGCGAACGCCCTCCACCGCAAGATCCTCGACTACCGCCGCGCTGGCGTGCCGACCATTTGGGTGATCTACCCCGATTCGGGCACCGCGGAAGTCTGGCAGGGCGATCGTGTGGGACTCATCCCGCCCGAAGGCGTCCTTGACGGAGACGCCTTCCTCCCCGGCTTCCGCATCTCGCTCGCCGAGCTACTCGATCAGGCAGAGGTCGTCGGCCCCGCTTCATAGCTCGCCGGGTG
>JBJXFX010000096.1:0-60086 GCA_046152925.1 Dehalococcoidia bacterium | reverse complement strand
GCGATCTGGCAAAGATACGGCTCCGGGACGCTCATGGCTGAACCCTTCCTGCGTTAAGAAACGCGCTCGATGTAGTCGCCCGAATCCGTGTTGATCTTGATCTTCGTGCCTTCTTCGACGAACAGCGGCACGTTCACGACGAGGCCGGTCTCGGTTGTCGCCGGCTTGAGCGCTCCCTGGGCCGTGTCGCCCTTGAAGCCGGGTTCGGTTGAGACGATCGTCTGGACGACGGTGAGTGGGAGCTCGACGCCAATCACTTCCTCGCCGTAGAGCACGAGCTGGCAGGAGTCGTTCTCCTTCAGGAACTTGCTCGCGTCGCCGAGCCGGTCGGCGCTCACTGGGATCTGCTCGTAGGTCTCGGTGTTCATGAAGTAGGCGAACTGGTCGTCGCTGTAGAGGAACTGCATCTCGCGGCGTTCGACGCGGGCGCGGGGCCACTTGGACCCAGCCTGGAACGACTGCTCAAAGATCGCTCCGCTGCGGGCGTCGCGGAACTTGATCTTGACCTGCGCGGAGCCGCGGCCTGTCTTGATGTGCGCGTAGTCGAGGACAGTCATGAGTTTGTTATCAAGTTCGATGGTGACGCCTTTGCGCAATTCGGCGGTGGAAATCATGGGTCAGGCTCCTGTCGGGGTCAGTTTCTTCGCATGGCTGAGGACGCGTGCGCGGCCGTTTTCCAAGACCACGACATCTTCGATGCGGATGCCGCCCCAGCCAGGGATGTAGATGCCGGGCTCAATGGTAAACACCATCCCCTCTTCCAGGACATCTTCCGAGCTTCTTCCGAGGTAGGGGGATTCGTGCACTTCGAGTCCGACCCCATGGCCGAGGCCGTGTCCGAAGCGGTCGCCGAACCCCGACGCCCGAATAATCGATTCGGCGAGCTCGTGGGCCGCGGCGCCCGTCATCCCGTGCTCCACCTTCTCGATCGCGTTCTGCTGGGCAGCGAACACGACTTCGTAGACCTCGCGAAACCGCACGTCGGGCGCGCCGAGCACCGTCGTGCGTGTCAGGTCGCTGCAATAGCCGCCCGCCAAGGCGCCCATGTCGATGACGATCGTCTGCCCCTCGCGGATTGCCGTGTCGGTCGGCGAGGCATGGGGCATGGCGGCAGAAGGCCCGCTCGCGACGATTGTGTCGAACGACACTCCTTGCCCGCCGAGCTCACGGATCGCCGCCTCGATCGCCGCAGCGACTTCGAGCTCGGTCTGGCCCGGCACGATCGCGGAGGCGACGCGTTCGTAGGCCTGGTCCCCGATGTCGATTGCGCGCTGCAGGCCGGCGATTTCGTCGGCGTCCTTTCGCATGCGCAGTTTCTCGACGATCGGCGAGGCTGGGCCGAGGGTCGGCCGCAGCCCCCAGGGCATCTCCTGGACGCCGCGTTGCATCGCCTCGAGGTCGCGCAGAGTGCAATCTGCCGCCGAGACGCCCACCTTCTTGCCAGCGAGCCCGGCATCCTTGAGGAAGTCGCCGAAGTACGCCTTCAGGCGCCGGGCGCCGGTTTTCCACAGCTCGAACCCGCGGATCACGGCCTCGCGTTCCGCCTGCTCGACGTAACGCGAGTCCACCGCGAGCAGCGCGCGGTCGCGGGTGACGAGGGCGATACCGGCCGACCCGGTGAAGCCGGACGCGAAGAAGCGATTCTGCGAGTGGCGGCCATAAACGTCGTCGACGGGGCCGGTGATGAGGAGGCCGTCGAGGCCCTCTTGGGCGAGTGCGGCGCGGATGCGGGTGAGTCGGTCCATGTCTTGGCGGCCTCCGTTGTGGGCCGCTTCAGGATACGACACAGCCAACGGAATCAGAGGCTGTACGGCACGTGGACCGTGGGGTCGTCCTCGCGGAAGTCCTTGGTGTTGCGCGTCCAGAGGGTGCGGCCATCAACGCGGGCTGTCGCCAGGATGATCGCGTCGATCAGCTTCAGGCGAGAATCACGCCGGATGCGCCAGGCGGACTCGGCGATGATGCTCGTGATGGGGATCACCCTCATCGTGTCGAGGAGTAGCCGTGCAGCAGCCTCGTCTTCCTCACGTCGCGCCCCGACGAGCACCTCCATCCAAGTCACCAGGCTGATGGCGCTGTCTTGTGGCTCCAGGAGCAGGGCGAGTGCGGATTCCACGCCGTTGAGGGCATCAATCAGGATGTTGGTGTCCAGGAGGCGGCTCATTCAGGACCCCCCACTCTTCGCGGACCCGGCCGAGGTATTCGTCGGTGGTTTCCCCATTGGCTTTCCAGGCGCCGAACGCTGCCCGAATGGCTGCCACGCGCGAGGCCTCGGCCTCCTCGTCTACCACCAAGTGGTCTACGGCACGGCGGATGGCCGCGGCGCGCGAAACTCCCTCGCGCTCGCAATACCGCCCGAGTTTCTCAAGCTGTTCCGGCGTTAGCTCGACCACTGCTCGCATTTGCTCATGGTATCAGTTCGGCCTTCGATGGTGGCGCGCCGGGGGTCGTCGCGGCGCACACTCTTGGGCGCGGACATCGCGGCCCGCATCGCCCCCGTGCCCGACGCCCCGCGCCAACACGCCAGAGCGGTACACCTCGGGCGTGTCGAACAGCGTGAGTCCCGCTGCATGGAGATAATCCAAGGCGGCCCTGAGGTTCCTCAGCCGCTCCTCGCGACCCGGTGCATCCGCGGGAGACCAGTGCCACAGACCAGTCCCCAGCGGCCGGACGAAGATTCCTGATCGGCCGATCTCGACGTTATCCACTAGAGCCACGCTTCGTCGCGAAGGTCTCGCAGACCTGACCCGCCGCGGAGTATCCCCAACCCTCCCGCCCCGCCAGCGCGTCCCACGGTATAGTCCCGGCATCACCCTCCGGGAGACCTTGATGATCTACGAACTTCGCATCTACACCGCCAATCCGGGCAAGATGGGCGCCCTCCAGGCCCGCTTCCGCGACCACACCGTCAACCTCTTCGAAAAGCATGGCATCAAGAACATCGGCTACTGGACGAACGCCATCGGCGGCCGCAGCGACGAGCTCTGGTACATGGTGGCCTACGACAACCTTGGCCAACGCGACGCCGCTTGGAAGTCCTTTGGCGGCGACCCAGAGTGGCAGGAGGCTCGCCGCAAGTCAGAGGAGAACGGGGCCCTCGTCCACCACATCGAGAACCGGATCATGGCGCCGACGGACTTCTCGCCGCTGAAGTAGCCGGCTCCACGCTCACGCCGTCGCGACGACGTTCGGCGCGTAGCCGTCAGCGATGTGGCCAGCGGCGCGGTAGCGCTCCACCTCGGCGTCGCTCAGGCCGAGCAGTTCGCGGTAGACGTAGTCGTTGTGTTCGCCCATGAGGCACGGCGGCGTCCGCAAGCCGACGTCCGACTTCGAGAAGCGGTACGGCGGGCGGCCCCAGTCGACCTCAGGGTAGTCCGCCGTCGCCGGGAGCCGCACCCACGAGCCGGCCGCAGCGAGGTGCGGGTCGGTGGCCGCGTCGCGCGCATCCATCACTGGCCCGGCGGTCACGCCGGCCGCCTGGAGCCCGCGAAAGAGCTCGCCCTGGTCATGGCTCGCGGTGAAGGCAGCGATTTCCGCCTCGATCCGGTCTTCGTGGGTGGCCCGGCCCTCGGCGTGGTCGAGGGCGGCGTCCCGCGCCCAGGCGGGGTTGCCGAGGTACGCCACGAGCGCCCGCCATTCGGCGTCATCGCGACAGCTGATCGCCACCCAGCGATCTTCGCCTGCACAGCGGAAGACGCCGTTCGGCACGAAGCCTTCGAAGCTGCGGTTGCCGATTGAGGTGTGCGCGCGGCCGTTCCAGGCGCCATCAAGCGCTGCCTGCGGAAACATGGAGGCAGACGCCTCCGCTTGGGTCATCTCGATCGTTTGGCCTTCGCCAGTCCGGCGGCGGTGGCGGAGGGCGGCCATCGCCGCCACGGCCCCGTGCATCCCGGCGAAGAAGTCGCCGGCGAACACCTGCACGTTCGTCAGTGGCGATGTGTCCCGGTAGCCCCGGAGGATGGTGGAGCCCCCGACGGCGTCCATGTGCGAGCCGTAGCCGCGCCCTTCGACATACGCCCCCGTCCGTCCGAACGCGGGCAGGTGGAGGATGATGATGTCCGGCCGGATCGACCGGATCGTCGCGTCGTCGAGCCCGATCTTCTCGAGCGTCCCGACCGGCAGGTTCTCGGCGATGATGTCGCAGGTGGCGATCAGCTCGCGGACGAGCGCGAAGCCCTCGGGCGTCCGGGAATCGACCGTGAACGACTTCTTGTTGCGCATCACATGGATGAAGGCTGGGCTGTTGTTCCAGGGCCGGGGCCCGGGGTCCGTTGGGTGGCCGCCGATCCAGGCCGGGACCATCGCCGCCGTCTGCGCGTTGATCCGCGGTGACGCGGCGCGCGTCATCGGGTTCCAGAGGTTCGGGTTTTCGACTTTGATGCACTCGGCGCCCATGTCCGCGAGGTACATCGTGGCCGACTGGCCGGCCCAAACGATCGAAAAGTCGCAGATCCGGACGCCCTTCAGCGGAAGAAGCTGCTCGCTCACGCCACCACCCCCTCATCCATCCACGTGTCGACCTGCGCCGCCGAAGCACCGCTTTCGCGGAGGACGGCGCGGGTGTGTTCGCCCAAACAGGGCGCCGCGCTTCGAATCCGCCACGGCGTCTTGTCGAACACGTAGGGCCGGCCGAGCATCGGGAAGCGGCCGAGGACGGCGTGTTCGACCTCCGTCCAGAGCCCTCGCTCGCGGAAGACGGGGTCTTGGAAGACGTCGAGGCCGGTGTAAAGCGGGGCGACGAGCGCGTGGGCCTTGCGGGCAGCCTCCCAGACCTCGGCGCGCGTCCGCGTTAGCATCCAGGGGTAGATGATCCCGTCGGCAACCTCTTTGTTTGCCGGGATCGCCTGGAAGCGCGGGTCGTTCCACTTCGGGTCGATCAGTTCGGGGTCGCCGATCATCTCGGTGAAGCGCCGCCAGTAGTTCCCGGCCGAGGCCGTGACCTCGACGTAGCCGTCGGCGCAGGGGTAAATGCCGCCCGCAAGGCCCGCGCCTGCGGCGGCGGGGCGGGTGTTCACGCGGCCCGAGAAGCGGTAGGCCAAGATCGCCGACGAGCGCCGGTCGACGCTGTTGATCTGCACATCGAAGAGCGAAAGTTCGACGTGTTGACCGATGCCGTGGACCTCGTAGGCGGTCAGGGCCCCCATCGCCGCGACGGCGCCCATCGCCCCGCACTGGAGCAGCGGGCCGGTCATCCCGAGCTTGAGCGGCTCGCGGTCGGCGGTGCCGTGGGCGTACATCTCGCCGCCCATCGCATAGAGCACCGTCTCCGAGAGCCGGTAATCGCGATACGGCCCGGTGCGGCCGAAGTTCGTCAGTTCGACCGCGGGGACATCTTTCTGGGCCTTGAACCAGTCGTAGGTGAGACCCAGGCGGTCGCTCACCGCGGGTGGGAAGCCGGTGACGACGAGGTCCGACAAGCGCACCAGCCCCGCGAGAGCGTCTCGTGCGCCGCCAGCCTGCAGGTCCACCACGATGGACTCTTTGTTCGTGTTGAGGAACTGGTACGTCCCGCTGCGTTCGACGCCAGGCTCATCGCCGAGCCAGGGGCCGAGCTGGCGAGCCGGGTCGCCACCGGGGCGTTCGACCTTGATGACGCGCGCCCCGAGGTCGGCGAGCAGCTTCGTCGCGTACGGCCCAGCGATGTGGGACGTGAGGTCGAGGACGGTGAGGCCTTCGAGGGCGTCCATGCGTGCTCCCGTTCGAAATCGTGGCGGCAAGCGTACGCGAGCAGCGGGCGCTGGCGCCAAGCCGCGCCGCGCGGCACGCTCGGGCGTGTGCCTGATTCATTGACCTCGGTCGCCCGGGAGATCGCCGAGTGCCGCGCTTGCCCGCGCCTCGTTGCATGGCGCGAACAGGTTGCGGCCGAGAAGCGCGCTTCCTTCCGCGACTGGGAGTACTGGGGCCGGCCCGTGCCCGGCTTCGGCGACCCGGAGTCGAAGGTCCTCGTCATCGGCCTCGCCCCCGCGGCCCACGGCGGGAACCGGACCGGTCGCGTGTTCACCGGCGACAACTCCGGCGACTGGCTCTATGGCGCGATGCACCGCGCCGGCCTCGCCAGCCAGCCCACGAGCGTCCACAAGGAGGACGGCCTGACGCTGACGGGCGCCTACGTCTGCGCGGCCGTGCGCTGCGCGCCGCCCGAAAACAAGCCCCTGCCGGACGAGCGCGACCGCTGCCAGCCGTTCTTGACGCGGGAGATTGCGCTCTTGCCGGCGGCCCGCGTCGTGGTGCCGCTGGGCGCCTACGCGCTCGACGCGGTCTCGCGGCAATGGGGCGTCCGTCCGAAGCTTGCCTTCGGCCACGGCCGCGAGCACGCCCTCCCCGACGGCCGCCTCGTGGTCTGTTCGTATCACCCGAGCCAGCACAACACCTTCACCGGCCGCCTGACGAAGGAGATGTTCGACGCCGTGTTCCGCCGAGCCGTGGAATTGGCGGGCTAGCCCGGCTCACCTTACGACCGCGAACCGCATCGGGGGGCACTCCTCCTTCTCGGTTCGCGGTTGTGCACCGGACATCGCACACCCCTTCGGATCCCCTCCGTCGAGGAGGGCCGGTCGATCCTGGGTTTCGCCGCTGCCAACACCCGTCAGCCATGGCTGGCCAGCCAGCTCCGTCGAGAATCCAAGGGTCAAAATGCCCCGTTGAGTCGATGTCCGGGCACGGTTGTCGGTGATTACGATTGTAAAGCCGCGGCTGCAGTCCATCTGGCTATCGTTGAGGATGCAGCCGATTGAGGTGAGTTGGACCTTGCCCGGGGAAACCCCGAATTCCCCAACGATGCCGCCGATGACCGCATCGCGGAGGACCAGCGATTGGGTCCCGGCCGCTATCTGATCGCTCTCGAGCTTCTCGACCCGGGTGACCGTCTTCAGGCCGAAGTCGCAGATCTCGGGCGTTACCGGGCACCGCGCCAGCGCTGCCGTGGCGGTCGGGGACGGCTCAGCTGACGGCGAAGGGTCGGAAGGCGATGGCGACGCACCGTTGCCACACGATAGAGCTGGAACGGAAGCGACTGCGCAGGCCAGGCCGAGCAGGAGTAGGGTAGGTTTCGAAAGCCCTAGCTTGCTGAATTTCTGAGTCGCGAGAGTCCGCAATTTTGTGATCCTCTTCAAGGGTTGTGTCCTCAGTCTGCGTGACTATCGTCAAGTTTAGGTAAACTAGGTCAGCGGTTCATCATCCCAATTGCACCCATTCTGCGATCCGGGATATGGTAGTACTGCGCCCCACTCACTGTATGGGGGAAACGCCATGCCTAGGTGCAAAGGACTTACTCCGCGGCAGAATAACGTCCTACGACTGTACTCCGCTGGGTACACTCACGCGGAGATTGCGAAACAGCTCGGCTTGCGTCGACGAACGGTCCTCCGACACGTTTCAGCGGCGAGAGCAAGGCTGGGGGCGACTAATGACGCGCACTTGCTTCGCCTTGCTTTGACCCGCCGACCGGACCCACTAAGCGTGTCGTTATCCGCAGTGCGCTGGGCGGTTCTGCGACTTTCCAGTTAGCGCTTGACTCTAGTGGTGTATGTGTCGGTCAGGCGTCTTCGGGTTCGCGCTGCCATTTGTGGAATGGACTCAGCGCTGCGCTCTCACTCCCGCGACCCCGGAAAGCGCACCTCGTCCCAGGCCACCCGGCCCTCCAGCACCGCCGCTCGCACCTGGCGTTCCCGCGCCGAAAGCTGGCTCCCGCCCGTCTTCACCTCGACCAACAGCACGTTCCGCAACGCCCCCTCGTCCAGGCCATCGAACACCACCAGGTCCACCGGGCTGCCGATGAAGCGCACGTCCTTCGGGTTGTAGGGGAAGCCCTCAAGGTACGGCGTCAGGTGCTCGGTCACCTTGCCAATGGTCACCGAGCGGCTGCGGGCGACGGCGTCATCGCGGATGCCGCGTTCGGCCTCCGCCTTCCATGCCGCCAGTGACAGTTCCGCCTCGCCCCGTAGCCGGGCCTCGACCGCGGTGAGTTCGCGTGCTCGCCATTCGGCCGCCATCCGCCCGGCCCATAGCCGGGAGACGGCCACCACGATGAGCAGCCCGAAGAGGGCGATCGCGACAACCCAAGAGACGTCCACAGTCCGGACTCTCCGCCCCGCCCGCGACAAATCCTGTCGCGCGCGGAGTACCGAGGCCCGAGTACCGAGGCCCGAGTGGCTCACCGTTGGCGACTGGCTCGGAACTCGCTCCTCGGTACTTAAATGTGCAACCCCGCGTCCGGCACGTCCGCGGTGACGCCCGCGGCGTAGAGGGCCGCGACCTCCGGCTCGGACATCCCGAGGAGCTCTTCGAAGACGTAGCGGTTGTGCTGGGCGAAGCCCGGCGCCGGGAGCTTTGCCGCGCCCGGCGTCCGCGAGAGCTTCCAGACGGGTGCTTCGAGCTCCCAGGTGCCGGCATCCGGGTGCGTCACGGGCACCCACTCGCCGCGAGCGCGCAGGTGCGGGTCGGCCAGCAGCTCTGGGATGGTGAGGACCGCGCCAGCGGGGACGCCCGCCCGCTGGAGGATGAACATCGCGTCGTAGTGGCCGCGGACGCTTGTCCATGCCTCGATCAGGGGGTCGAGCTCGCGTTCGTTCGCCTTCCGCGCTTCTTGCGCCGCGAAGCGCGGGTCTTCGGCGAGGGTTGGCTGGCCGATGGTGCGGCAGAGCGCGGCGAACTGGTCGTCTGTTTCGCACGCGATGACGAGCCACTGTTCTTGGCCAGCGCAACGGTAGACGTTGTGCGGCGCGTGCCAGGGATGCCGGTTCCCGATCGGCGCTCGTTCCACGCCGTTCATCGAGTAGTCGACGACGTATTCGCCGACGAAGCAGGCGAGGTTTTCCCGCTGGGCGAGCTCGACGAACATCCCCTCGCCGGTCCGGTTGCGCTGGCGGACGGCCATCGCGACCGCCGCGACGAGGCTCGTGGCCGCCATTGGGTCGCCGTAGCTGAAGCCCGTCTTCATTGGCTCACCGCCTTCGTAACCCGAGACGGAAACGAGCCCGGCGAGCTGCTCGACGTTCGAGCCATACGAGACGTAGCCGCCTTCGGGCCCGCTCTTGCCGTGGCCGGGCATCGAGACATAAATGATGCGCGGGTTCACGGCGCGGATTTCGTCGTAGCTCAGACCGAGGTTGTCCATCACGTCGGAGCGGTAGTTCTCGACAATCACGTCGCTCACGGCGCAGAGGCGGAGCAGCGCTTCGCGGCCCTCCGGCTTGCGCAGCTCGAGGGCGAGGCCGAACTTGCCGCGGTTGTTGTGGTTGAAGTAGGCCGAGCGGTTGTACCACTTGTCGGTCGTGCGCTGGACGAGCCCGAGGCTGCGGAGCATATCCCACTGCTGCGGCGATTCGACTTTGATCACCTCGGCGCCGTAGTCCGCGAGCAGCCGGGTGCCCATCGGGCCAGCCCAGACCATCGTCAGGTCCACGACGCGAAGGCCGTGGAGCGGTTCTTCTTTCATGCTGTCCCTGCCAATCGGGCGAGGCTCGGAGGCCCCTCCCAGGTTTCTCCGGAATCTAACAACACGGTGAGCATCGTCCCCGTGGCTTCGACGGTGCCTTCGACCCGCGCCCCGGTCGCCGGGTACTTCGGCGTCTCGGGCACGGCGACCCGCACGCCCTCGGGGAAGTCCGCCGAGGCGGCGATCTCAATCGTCTCGATCCGCCGCCCGATGCTCCGCGCGAGCGTTTGGAGCAACGAAAAGTCGCTCGCAGCCTTGAGCGTTTTCAGCGCCTCGTCCTTGGTCGCCGCCTGGCGCGCGGGCCGGAGGTCGGCGGGGCCGGGGATGGCGTCTTCGTCGCCTTTCGCGATGAACGCCGCCACCATGCGCTTCGCCCGCGGAGCAACCTCGCCGAGGGCGGCGTAGAGGGTCGCCACGTCGTCCGACGCTTCAAAAAAGGCCATTGCGCGGGCCGTCTGCTCTCGCGGGTTCACGCCGGGACCGCCTCGCGCGCGGCCCGCGCGATTTCGGCCGCCGAAAGCCCGCCCAGGTCGCGCAACACTTCGACAGTATGCTCACCGAGGAGCGGCGCGCGGCCATGGCGCCAGCCGTCTTTCCCGATCCACCAGGGCGGCCCGACGTAGACGCCTTCGCCAGCGACCGGGTGGTCGACCTTGGTGACGAAGCCGCGCGCGTTGTAGTGAGGGCTTTCGATGACATCAGCCATCGTGTGGACGAAGGCGATCGGCGCGCGCATCTTGCCGGCGCGCTCGAAGATGGCCCGTTTCTCCAACCCGGCGGCCCAGCCATAGAGTTCGGCCATCAGGTCGTCGTTGTTCGCGGTCCGGGCAGCCCCGGTGGCGAAGCGCGGGTCGGTGAGCCAGTCTTCGCGGCCCGCTGCGCGGCAGAATGGCTCCCAGTTGCGCGGCATGACGTGCACGCCGATGTAGCCGTCGATGCAGGGGTAGATGCCGATGTACGAGGCCATGTGGTTGCCCCGGCGGACGCCGTTCCAGGCGCCGAGGTAGCTGTAGTAGGGGACGCCCGCCTCCAGGATCGGCGCCATGCACTGCTGGATCGAGATATCGACGTGCTGGCCTTCGCCATCGCGCTCGGCCGCCAACACGGCGAGCGTCGCCGCCGAAAAGGCGTTCAGGCCGCCCTGGTAGTCGGCCTGGTAGCCGCCGTTCTTCAGCGGGCCCCCATCTGGCGTGCCGGTGATGTACATCTGGCCGCCCACCGCGAAGGCGACGAGGTTGTTCGAGGCAAACTCGGCGTACGGCCCGTCCTGCCCGAAGGTCGTGATCGAAACCATGGTGAGCCGCGGGTTCACCGCTTTGAGCGCCGCATAGGTAATCCCAAGGGCGCGCAGGTCGCTTGGCCGGAAGTTTTCGATGAGGACGTCGGCGTTCGCGGCGAGCGAAAGAAACGCCTCGCGCCCCCACGGCGTGCGGAGGTCGAGCTCGACGGACTTCTTGCCGGTGTTGAGGTAGAGGAAGAGGGCGCTGGTCTCGGGGTTCGGGACGCCGTCCTTAAACGGTCCGTGGGCGCGAGCGAGGTCGCCGCCCGGAGGCTCGACCTTGATCACCTCGGCGCCATACCCGGCGAACAGCTTCCCGCAGTACGGGGCGGAGACGAAGGTCCCGAGCTCAAGGACGCGGAGACCCGAAAGCGGTTGTGGCATGGCCGGATTCTAGGTGCGGCGCCCGCAGGGGTCACGATCTGAGGATGTCGTCCGGCTCGGGAAGCCAAAGGACCACGCCGAAGTGACCCTCGTCCCAGCGCGTCTTCCAGCCGCCACGGATCTCCGCCTCGCACGGGACGGCGAGGACGTCACGCGCGTCCAGCGCTGGCGCGTACCGTGCGGCCTCTTCGCGCGGCAAGTGTCCCACCATCCGGCCGCCGATCAGGACTTGGATGGCGTCGGCGTCGTGTGGGTTGTCGGGCTCCCGCCAGAGCTCAGCGTTGGTCGCGATCGTCTGGCTCTCCCGGGACTTGCCCCCGGCCAGGAACTCCAGGTTTGCTTGGTGATGGGACTCCCCGACGACTTCGACCAAACGGAGACCCGGCTTGCGCCGTTTAGGCGCAGCCGGGCCGCTGACCAGGTGTAGATGGGGATGGCGTCTGGCGGCGGGCACGGTTAGCCCTTCGAAGGGAACGCTACCGCCACATTGCCGCGGACCGACGGCTGGCCATCGGCGAGCGTCACCACTTCGATTTCGACGATGTTCTTGCCGTCTTCCTGGCGTTTATCGACGACGCGGCCGACTAGCACCAGCGGATTGCCCGCGACATCGGGCCGCCGGTAGGCGACGCGGATGCTCTGCAAGGCCGAGTCCGGGCCTGCCCAGTCGTTCACGTACTGGGTCATCCAGGCAATCTTGAGCATCCCGGGGACGAGCGCCCCCTTGAGGCCGAGACGCTTTCCGGCAGCTGCATCGGCGAAGGCGGGGTTGGTCGGGTTGCCGCGGCCGAAGAAGTCGACCGCGTAGTCCTCGGTGGGGAGCTTTTCGACCGGCGGGATCTCCTCGTCGACGCTCACGTCTTCGTAGTAGCGGGTCATTCGCCTCCCTCCTTGACGGCGCGGGCCGGGTCGAACTGGGTCAGCATGCTGAGCGCCGAAGCGACGACGTTGCCGTCCTTGTCGAGGTAGTCGACGGCGGAGGTGATCAGGATGCTGTGGCCATAGCGGCCGCCAAGGCGCTCGCGGATGTCCGACACGTAGGCGACCGCTTGCAGCTCCTCGCCGACGTTGAACATCCGGTTGAAGCGCCACTCTTGCTGGGTGAGGAGGCCGTTGGGCAGGATGAACGGCATGTTCCGGCTTGGCCGGCCGCCGAAGCTTGCGAGCGCGTAGGGCGGGGCGGTGCCCGTCCCTTCGGCCCAGCGCGGGTCGGTGTCGCCAAGCAGGTCGCGCATCCGGGCGGAGTCGATTTCCTGCACGGTGACCGTGTAGGGCTCGCTCTTCACGCCGACCAGGGCGCGGTGCTCGTCGGTGATAAGGCTCTGTTCTTCTTGATCAGACACGTGCGAACTCCAGTGGGCCGAAGCATACCAGGCAGCGGGATTTGCGTGCGACCGGCGGGGGTGCGCCCTGAATCCCTCCGTGCCAGAGTTGTCGTACGATGGGGCCTTCTTGCGGAGGAGTTGCGCGAAGATGGAGATTCAGCGGATCGGCGTCGTCGGTTCTGGCCTCATGGGCAGCGGGATCGCTCAAGTTGCGGCGGTCAATGGCTTCGATGTCACCCTCGTCGATGTCGACCAGGCCCGCGTCGATGCCGGCCTTGGCAGCGTCGCCAAGCGCCTCCGCCGCGAAGCCGAGCGCGGCCGCGTCTCCGCCCACGATGCCGAGGCCGCGATTGGCCGCATCCGCACGGCGCACGACATGGAGAGCTTTCAGTCGTTGCGCGACATCGACTGCGTGATTGAAGCCGTGGTCGAAGACCTGCCGATCAAAATCGCCCTCTTCAAGAAGCTCGGCACCGTCTGCAAGCCCGACGCCATCCTTGCGAGCAATACGAGCTCGCTCCCGCTCAGCGACCTCGCCGCCGCCAGCGGGCGCCCCAACCGCGTCATTGGCCTCCACTTCTTTAACCCGCCGTGGGCGCTCCGCCTGGTCGAAATCATCACCACCGCGAGCACCTCGGATGAGACGCTTGAGACCGGCTACGCGATCTGCTCCCGGATGGACCGTGTCCCCGTCCGCGTGAAGGACACGCCTGGCTTCATCGCGAATCGCCTGCTCGTGCCGTTCATCTTCGACGCGATCAACCTCCTCGATAGCGGCGTCGCTACCGCGGAGGACATCGATAACGCCTGCAAGGTCGGCCTCAACCACACCATGGGCCCGCTCGCGACCGCCGACCTGATCGGCCTCGACACGCTGAAGTTCATCGCCGACTCGATGTTCGAAGAGTACGGCGAGGCCCGCTTCAAGGCGCCGACGCTGCTCCGGCGCCTGAATTCGCTCGGCCACCTCGGCCGCAAGACGGGTCGCGGCTTCTTCCGCTACGACTGAGCCGAGTCCCTTGTCCCTCGTCCCTCTTCCTTGGTCCCTCGTCCCTCGTCCTTCGTAGAATCCGGGCCAGAACCGCTATGGAGGCACGAGGGATGGCGAAGCTGGAGTTCTGGACGTCGGGAGTCGGGATCCCGCGGGTCAACGTCCGCCAGGCGCAGCAGGCCGAGGAGATGGGCTTCGACGGCATCGTCTACGTCGATAGCCAAAACCTCTCGGGCGACTGTTACATCGCGATGGCCCTCGCTGCGAAGGCGACCGAGCGGATCAAGCTCGGGACCGGCGTCACCAACGCCTTCACCCGGCATCCAGCGGTGACCGCCTCGGCGATCGCGACCGTCCAAGCCGCGTCTGATGGCCGTGCGCACCTCGGCATCGGCCGGGGCGATTCCGCGCTCGCCCACCTCGGCTTCGCGCCGGCGCCGGTCAAGGTGCTGGGCGACTACCTCCGGAAGCTCCAGGGCTACCTCCGCCGCGAAGAGGTCCCCTTCGATGCGGCGGGCGATGTCGCGAAGCTGGGACTCGCCGAGAGCCCGGAGTCGTCGCGGATCCGCTGGCTCCGCGATAGCCTTCCGAAGGTGCCGGTCGACGTCGCCGCCACCGGCCCGAAGGTGATCGAGACAGCAGCGGTGCTCGCCGACCAGGTAATGTTCGCGGTCGGCGCCGACAAGGATCGGATCTCCTGGGGCATCGAAACCGCGAAGGCGGCCCGGCGCAAGGCCGGCCTGCCCGAGTCGATGTCGTTCGGGGCGTACGTGCCCGTGGTCGCCCACGCAGATGTCGAACTTGCGCAGCGGCTCGGCGGCGGCGGCGTTTCGCTCTTCGCGCGCTTCTCGTCGATGTACGGCTCCGTGGTTGGGCCGGCTTCGGCCGAGCAGCGCGCCGTCTTCGAGCGGATCCACGACAGCTACGACATGCTGCATCACGCCCAGGCCGGCAGCCAGCAGGCGAGCGTTATCCCGAACGAGTTCGCGCGCGAGTTCGCCATCCTCGGCGACGCGGACCACTGTGTCGCCCGGCTGCAGGAACTCGTGGCGCTCGGCCTGGAGCGGCTGATCATCGTGGGGCCCTCCGCCGGCGCCGACCCCGCGGCCGCCCGCGAAGCGCAGGAGTCATTCGTTACGGACGTGATGCCGCGGATGCTGGCGTGGGCGGCAGGGCGCTAACGCGCCTACCGGAAGAACGGCATCACGAGGCGGCCGAAGCGCTCCGCTTCGAGGTCGTGGGGGTAACCGCTGAGACAGAACTCGCTACAGCCTATGTCGACGAACTCCTGCAACGTCCCCGCGACCTGTTTCGGGTCGCCGACGACCATCACGCCGGCGCCGTGCCGGATTGTCGTCAGGCCGGCGTAGAGGTGGTCGGAGATCCAGTAGTTGTTATCGGCGGTGCTCTCCGCGAAGGCGCGCATCCGGCCGTCGGCGGAGGACTGCTGGCCCATGCCTCCCTGGCGCGTTTCGCGTTGGCGGTCGGTGGCGTTGGCGATCAGCCCCTCGGCGGCGGCACGCGCCTCAGCTTCGGTTTCGCGGACGCAGACTTGGAAGCGCATCCCGTAGCGCATCTCCTGGTCGCGGCCGTAGTGCGCGGCCCGCTGACGTACCACGGCCATGTCCTTCGCGATCTGCTCGGCGGTGTTGCCCCAGAAGAGGAAGACATCGGCGTGTTTGGCGCCGACATCGATCGCGGCCGGCGAAATGCCGCCGATGTAGAACGGCGGGAACGGCGTCTGGAAGGGCTTCGGCCGGACGACCGAGTTCACGACGTGGTGGTGTTTGCCCTCGAAGGTGACCGGGCCGTCCTCGGTCCAGCAGCGCTTCATCAGCTCGACCGTCTCGTCCATGACTTCGTAACGCTCGTCGTGCGAAAGGAAGACCCCGTCCTGGGCCATCTCGTCGGCCCCGCCGCCAGCGATGAGGTTCACCATGACGCGGCCCGCGGTGAGCTGGTCGAAGGTCGCGACCATTTTCGCGGTCACGGTCGGTGCCATCAGGCCGGGCCGGGCGGCCACGAGCATCTTGAGGCGCTCGGTCTTCGCGGCCATCATCGCGGTCGAGATCCAGGCGTCGTAACAACCGGTGGCGACGGGGACGAGCGCATATTCGAAGCCGGCCCGCTCAGCGGCGTTGGCGACCCGCATGAAGAGCCCGATGTCCGGCGGGATGAAGTCAGAGGGCGTCAGCCCATCGCCATGGGTCGGGATATACCAGCCGAAGCGCACGCGAGAGTCGGTCATGGCCCAACATCCTACGGCAGCCGGCCGTCAGGCTCGCGCGAGGATGACCAAAGGCAGCCAAGCAGCGACCGTGACACCGCTGAGCAAGAACGCGCGCCGCACGTCACGCACTTTCCGTTCCGCAATGGTCGCGACGGCGTACGCCTGGCGGAGGGCGTCGTCCTCTGCGGCGTCGAGCTCGAGGTGGATGCTCGCGTCGCGGTACTCGTTGAATGCCCGCCTCTGGACGTCGTGGAAATAGAGGAGCGACCGCCCGCGTTGGCTGCTTCGCGCCGGGAAATAGACGGAGCCGGCGATCACGGTCCCGGCGAGCGAGGTCAGAGCATAGACGACGAGGAAGAGCCACGCGGCGGCGCTGTGCGCGCCCGTGACGGAGGCGCCGCGCAGGACCGGCCCGAGCGACGTGGCCGTGACTGTCACGGCCGCAAGTGATGCTTGGAGGGCCAATACGGGCGACACCTTGGCGTCCGCAACCCAGGTCATTTGGATGGCCCGCTCCAAGGTCCGCGTGTGATGTTCGATCCGGAGCACCTGGGGCATCAGGTGTTCGTGGGCGGCGTGCTCGGGATGGCCATGGCCGTCGTGGGCGCGGTCGCCGGGGCGGAGGGGGCCAGCGGATGTCATCAGCGAGAGGATAGAGTCGCGGCGGCCTGGGCGTTAGATCGGGCACTCGGCGAGGGACGTGATGGTCGGCGCGCCCGGGAAGGACAGGCGGGAGAGCCGCGTGTCGTTGGTGATGAAGTAGTCCGCACCGGCAGCGATGGCGACGGCGAGTTGAATCGCGTCGGGCGCGCGGAGGTTCGATGTCCGGCGCAGGTCCGAATAGACCTCGGCTGCTCGGCGGTCAAAGGGCCACACGATCGCAACCGAGGCCACTCGGCGCTGTACCTCGCGGCGCTCAGCCACCGTCATCCCCGGAGCGCCCACGCCGATCTCAGCCAGGGTGAACACCGAAGTCTCCAGATTGTCGCCGCGGAGCGCCATGCGCTCCCAGAGGGAAGAAACCGATTCCGTCAGCGTCCCAAAATTGCCGAGGAAGTAGATGAACAGATTCGTGTCCCAGAAGAGCCTCAATCCCAGTCCTCCCGGAGCTTACGCACGAACTCGTCTGGGTCTACACCATCCCAGGCGCCAATCTCGCGGCCCCATCGCTGAAGGGCGAGCCCACGTTCATACACGCTCAACGAGCCGGGCTCTTGATTGGGACCCGATCGAGAGCGGCGTTCTCGCGTGGCGCTCCCGGTCGAACCGAGCGACGCGACCACGTGCTGATCCGGCGGCCGGTGCGTCAGCGCCTCGGTCGCAGCGCGACTTGGCGCGTAGTGGCGTGTGTACCACGCGAGCAGGTACCGAAGGTCGTCTGGGACATCGTTTTCGTCGGGGAGGATGCGCCCACCCGCGCGGCCCGGATGGACCGGGTCGCCCTCCCGGAAGAGCCTGACCTGACCGCGACCAACGCGCGTGAGCATGCGGTCCGTATCGGGGGATGGCCGCAACGAGGCGATGCAGTGGCTTGAGAGATGGGCGGACACGCTGCCCTCGTGCGTCTCGGGCCACGCTCGTGCGACTGCGCACCGGACTTCCATGGTACGAATCGGGCGTTCTGGGTTGTCACATTGGAGTTGGGCTGTGGCGAGCCACACTCTGGTGGCGATCTTCATGTGGCGCGATCCTCCTTGTAATTTACAAATTACAAGGAGGATCCGCGTGCTGCAACGTGCGTTTGGTCGCGGCTACAGCGTCACGTTGTAGAGCTTGGCCGCATTCGTTTGAAGGAGCTTCTTGAGGTCGGGCTCGGCGAGGCCGCCGAGGTTCCGCTCGACGAAGTCCTTCGGGTAGATGGCGACCGAGTTCGGGCCGGGCGACATGCTCGTTGGATGCGGGAAGTCGGTCTCGTAGAGGAAGTTGTCGACGCCGCAGGCTTCGATTGCCTTGAGGGCGCTCGCCTCTTCGAACCAGAAGCAGCCGTAGCACTGGCGCTTGAAGTACTCGCTCGGGAGGAGGTCCATCTCGGGATGCTCTTCGCGGCAGCCGGAGTTCAGCCATTGCCAGTCCATCGCCTCAAGGACAAACGGGATCCAGCCGATGCCGCTCTCCACGCTGACGAAGTTGACCTTCGGGAAGCGGTGGCAGAGGCCGCCGAGGATGATGTCCATGATCGCGTGGGAGTTATCGAGGAAGAGGGAGACGGTGATCTTCGCGTAGGCTGCCTGGCGGCCGTTGTCGACCGTCGTCTTGCCGATGACCGTGAGGTCGCCGGAGCCGATGTGGAAGTTGATCGGCATTCCGAGGTCCGTGGCGGCGTGCCACATCGGGTCCCAGTGGCGCTCGGTGATGCGCGGGAAGCCGAAGATGTGCGGCTGGTTCGTCATCAAGACGCCCTTGTGGCCCATCTTGGCGCAGCGCTCCATCTCTTTGACGCACTCATCCACGTCCCAGAAGGGCATCGCCATGATCGGGAGGAGGCGCTTGATGTCGGTCGCGCACCATTCGTAGAGGAAGTCGTTGTACGCACGGACGCAGTCGAGCATGAGGTCCGGCTCTTTGAGCGAAAGGAAGTTGCCGCTCCCAAAGCCGCCGACGTTCGGATAGACCACCTGGGCCCAGATGCCGTACTCGTCCATCCGCTGGAGCCGCTCGAGGGCGTTGAACGAGCCGTGGTCGGCTTCCTGGAGCGAGGGCGGGTGCTTGGGCGGCGGCTCTTTCCAGCCTGCCATCGCGGCGCCGGCGGTTGGCATGAACGCTTTGCCACCCATGAACCAGCGGTCTTCGTTGATGTTCGGGTCGAACTTCACATGTGGGACGAGCTCGCCCCACTTTTGGGTGGAGACGCGGTTCGTCCAGAGGTTTTCGGGCTCGGAGATGTGGCTGTCGACATCGATGATCTTGATGCGTTGATAGATCGGGGTCTGGGCCTTCGGCTCGGCTACTGGCGCTGCCATGCGTGTCCTTTCCAGAGCTGGGAGTGGGGCCTATAGCCCCCATCGAAGCTGCACGATACGCCGAGGCGGGAGCGCCGCGCTACCGCTGTCGCCTCCCCTTTACGTCGGGCCAGCCGGGGCGTTGCCGGCCGGCCTCAGGGTGCGCTTGGGACGTGTCCGGGCGTGGGGTTTTGGGCCATTCCAGCCGCCCGTGGAGGGCCCGATCTGCCTTTGTCCGCGTGTGGGGGGCGTGTTATAGTCCGGCCGTCCTTTGGGACAAGTTTCACAAACGGCGGTCGGCGTGTTCCACGAGTGGGGCCAGATCGGCATCCTGGTCATTATTGCCCTCATCTTCCCGCTTGGGGCGGTGGTTACCTCGTGGGCGTTGGGGTTTGTCCGGATCCGGCCGCGGGTGCCGAGCGACCCAGTCAAAGAGGATATCTACGAGTGCGGCTTGCGGACTGAGGGGCCGACGCTCGTCCAGTTCAACTTCCGCTTCTACTACATCGCCCTCCTCTTCGTCCTGTTCGACGTCGAAATCGTGTTTCTCTTTCCCTGGGCGGCCGTTTTCGATTCGTACGGCTGGCGAGGGCTCCTTGAAGGGTTCGGGTTCGTCGGGATCCTCGGCTTGGGGATACTCTACGCGTGGCGCAAGCGCGCTCTGGAGTGGCGCTAATGACGCGGTTCCTGACCGGCCATGAGCTTGCGGAGCACGCAGAGCGCGTCGCCCCCGGTTCCGTTGCGAAGGCAACTTCCGCGGCGTGTCACCTGGTCCCAGAGCGGGCAGTTGAGGCGCTGTTTGCGCTTCGGACGGACACGGACACGGACTTCATCCACCTCACGAACCTCTGCGGAGTCGACTGGTGGGACCACTTCGAGGTCGTCTACCACGTCCAGTCGTTCGACAAGAACCACTTCGGGACGTTCAAGGTCGACGTCTGGGACCGCGAGAAGCCGGTCGCCCCGAGCGTGATTTCCGTGTGGCACGGCGCGTGGATGCAGGAGTGCGAGGCGTACGACCTCCTTGGGATCGACTTCCAAGGGAATCACCGGCAGCACCGGATCCTGCTTTGGGAGGGCTTCCCGGGCTTCCCGCTGCGTAAGGACTGGCTCTCTATGCCGGGCGGGCTCCAGCCTGGTCTGAGCGAGTTTGCTGGGACGGCGCGGCGCGAGAACCCGCCCGTGAGGATCGTCGACGAATGAGCGCCATCAAGAGCGAGCCGTTCATCCTGAACATTGGGCCCCAACATCCGTCGACTCACGGGGTCTTCCGCGTCCGCGTCGCAGTCGACGGCGAGAAGATCGTGGAAGCCGAGATGGTGATGGGCTACCTGCACCGCTCGATGGAAAAGCTGGCGGAAGAGCGGACCTACACCCAGAACATCCCCTTCACCGACCGGACGGACTATCTCTCCAGCATGTCGAACAACCTGGGCTACTGCCTTGCCGTGGAGAAGTTGGCCGGGATAGGGGTTCCGGAACGCGGGGATGCGATCCGCGTGATCATGGCTGAACTCCAGCGGCTGGCGAGCCACTGCATGGCCGTCGGCGCCTTCGCGAACGACACCGGAGCCTGGCAGACGCCGGTGATGTGGTCGTTCCGCGAGCGCGAGCGGATCCTCGACCTTTTTGAAATGACCAGCGGCGCGCGGCTGACCTGCAACTACATGCGGATCGGTGGCGTAGCGTTCGACCTGCCGAAGGAGTTCGTCCCCGAGGCCCGCAAAGTGGTCGACTCGTTTCCGGCGTTCATCGACGAAATCGAAGAACTGCTCTCGACGAACGAGATCTTCTTGGTCCGGACGAAGAACGTCGGCGTGGTCCCGCACCAGTTGGCGGCGAACGCAAGCCTCGCAGGCCCGATGCTCCGCGGCAGCGGCATCGCCTGGGACATCCGCAAGGCCGACCCCTACTGCGGCTACGAGAAGTACGACTTCGAGATCCCGATTGGCTATACAGGCGACTCGTACGACCGGTTCATCGTCCGTCTCGAGGAGATGCGCCAAAGCGTGAAGATCCTGAAGCAGGCGCTGGATGGGCTTCCGGGCGGCCCGCATAGCACGCAGGTGCCGCTTGCCCTTCGCCCGCCGAAGGGTGAAGCCTACGGCCGCGTCGAAGGGCCCCGCGGCGAGTTGGGCTACTACCTGGTGAGCGACGAAGGGCCATCGCCCTACCGCTTCCACATTCGGCCGCCGTCCTTTATCAATCTCAGCGTGCTCCGGGAGATGACCGTGGGCGGCTCGGTCGCCGACGCGATCGTGACCCTCGGGTCGGTGGACATCGTGGTGGGGGAGATTGACCGATGACGCTGCCCCTGCTCGAAGCCACCGGGAACTGGTACGACATCCGTGATCTCGGCAACCTCTCTCGCGAGATCCTGGAAGGCCTGGATAGCTTCCTCCCGTACCCCATCGTCTATGTCGTCGCGGTCCTGATCGGGTTTGTGGCGAGTTTCCTGCTCTTCGTGCTGCCGACCCAGCTCTACCTCGGTGTCCTTGGCGAACGGAAGATCATCGGGCGCATGCAGTCGCGCTACGGGCCAAACCGGGTGGGCCGTTTTGGCGTGCTTCAGCCCATCGCGGACGCGGTGAAGCTGATGCAGAAGGAAGCGTTGACGCCGAAGACCGCCGACAAAGTGATCATGTACTGCGCGCCAATCATCTTCGTGGCGCCGGCGGTGCTTCTGTTCGCCGTGATCCCGTTCGGGCCCAACATGGTCCTCGCGGATGTTTCGGTGTCTGTCCTCTATTTCCTCGCGGTGTCATCGCTCCCCGTGCTCGGGATGTTCATGGCCGGCTGGAGCGCGAACAACAAGTACAGCCTGTTTGGGGCGATGCGCGTCGTCGCCATGACCATCTCGTACGAAGTGCCGCTCGTGCTCGCCGTGCTTGGCGTCGTGGTGATGACCGGCGACTTGAGCCTGCAGGGGATCGTGGTCTTCCAAGACCAGAACTTCATCTGGATGATCTTGCTCCAGCCGGCGATGTTCTTGGTCTATTTCTTCTGCGTGAGCGCTGAGCTCAACCGCACGCCGACGGACATCGCCGAGGCGGAGTCGGAAATCGTCGCCGGGTACCTCACCGAGTATTCGGGCATGAAGTGGGGCCTGTTCTACGGGATGGACATCGGCTATGCGCTCGCCGCAGCCGCATTTGGCGCGACCGTGTTCCTGGGCGGCTGGAGCCTCTTCGGGCTCGAGGCGTGGATCCCCGGCTGGCTGATCTTCATCCTCAAGGTCCAGGCCTTCTATTTCGTCTTCATTTGGACACGCGGCACGCTGCCACGCTTGCGGATCGACCAACTGATGGGGTTTGCTTGGAAGTTCTTGCTGCCAGTAACGCTGCTCAACCTCGTGCTCGTCTCGTTCGAACGGGTTCTCTGGGCGGAGGCTGGCTGGGTCGACATCGAGACCGTGAGCATCAGCGCCATCCACAACGTCCGCGTGTTGGAGCCGGGCCTTCCCTGGCTCTTCGCAGCCCTCAATATCGGGCTCAGCGCCGGCTTGATCTTCTTCTGGGCTCGGTTCATCGGTTACCGGCCCGAGGCATACGAGACGAAGCCGCGGATGGTGAAGGACGCGCGAGGCTATGTGCCAGTCGCCCCGAAGGGAGGCGCGCGCTAATGGAAGGCTTCGGCCCGGCGTTGGCTTTCTACGCGCTCTCGGCGCTGACGCTGATTGCGGCTGGCGGCGTGATGGTCTCGCGCAACCTGATGCACGCGGTGCTGTTTCTTATTGTCACCTTCATTGGCGTGGCGGGTTTCTTCATCCTGCTTTCGGCCGAATTCCTGGCGATGGCGCAGGTGATCATCTACGTGGGCGCGATCGCGGTGCTGGTGCTCTTCGCGATCCTGCTGACGCCGCGGTCGCTTCGCGATAACGGTGAGACGAAGATGGCGCTGCCGGCGGCGATGCTCGCGGCAGTCCTGGCGGCGATCACGATGTTCGTTGTCCACGACACGGATTGGAACCAGGTTGAGCAGTCGCCGGACCTCGCGGTGGCGGAGATTGGCGATGCGTTGCTGAATACGTGGGTCGTGCCTTTCGAGCTCGCTTCCGTGTTGCTAACGGCGGCGCTGATCGGCTCGATCATGCTCGTCCGTTCGCCGGAAGAGGAAGCGGAGGATGCGCTGAAGTGATCGGCATCTACCACTTCCTTACGATCGGCGTCTTGCTCTTCTCCATGGGCATGATGATCGCGCTCTCCAAGCGGAACGCGATTGGCGTGCTCATGGGTGTGGAGATCATGCTCAACGCGGTGAACCTCACCCTGCTGACCTTTTCGCGCTTCACGGAGAGCGCGACGCCGGTCGCCGGGCAGACGTTCGTCGTGATGATCATTACGGTCGCAGCCGCGGAAGCGGCCGTCGGCCTCGCCCTCGCGGTTTCGCTCTACCGGAACCGCCAGACGATCGACGTCGACCAGGCGACGCTCTTGAGGTCGTGACACCATGTGGGTTGAATTCATGACCGTCCGGAACGCCTACGTGGCTGAGACCTGGCGCGAACTCTTCGCGGCCGAGGGCCTCACGCTGCGCGTGGTGCCGCCCGTGGGTCACGGCGAGGCCGTCTCGAAGCGCGCCCCGCGAACACTCTACGTGCCGACAGGCAGGGCCCATGTCGCACGGGAAATTCTTCGGAAGATATAGCCGATGCTTTTCCTGGCCGAGACCGCCACCGCCAAAGTGCCGACGATCGACGAGGCTCTCCTCTGGGCGATCATCGCGAGCCCGCTCATCGCGTGGATCGTGATCGTTGGCTATGCCCGGAAGCTACCAGTCGTCGCCGGCTGGATCGCCGCGGCGGGCATCGGCATCGCGATGGTGCTGGCCTACGCCACGCTCTTCAACGTAATCGACGCCGACGGACATGTGGCCATCCACACCCACGAGTGGTTCCGGGCGGGCACGGGCGACGGTGCGTTGGTCGTCAACCTTGGATTGCGAGTCGATGGGCTGACGGCGCTGATGCTCGTCGTGGTGACCACGGTGTCGTTCCTGGTGCAAATTTATTCCCAAGGGTACATGCACGGGGACCCGGGCTACGGCCGGTATTTCGCGCACATGTGCTTGTTCACCATGTCGATGCTGGGCCTCGTGCTCGCCGACAACCTCTTCATGATTTTCATTTTCTGGGAACTGGTGGGCCTTTGCAGCTACTTGCTGATCGGCTTCTGGTTCCACAAGCCGAGCGCCGCGGCAGCCGCCAAGAAGGCGTTCATCGTCACGCGTATTGGCGACCTCGGCTTGCTCGCCGCGCTACTGCTCGTCTGGACCCGCCATGGCGAGTTCGATGTGACCTCGATCCAGGAGTGGGCTGCGAGCGGCGACACCAAGGGCTACATCGTCACGCTCTTCGCGCTCGGTCTGTTCGCCGGGGCCGCTGGCAAGAGCGCGCAACTCCCGCTCCAAGTGTGGCTTCCCGACGCGATGGAAGGCCCTACGCCCGTTTCGGCGCTCATCCACGCCGCGACCATGGTGGCGGCCGGCGTCTACCTGATGGCCCGCTTCTTCCCGGTACTTGAGGCATCGCCAGACGCCCGCGAAGTGGTCGCCTGGATTGGGGCCGGCACGGCGCTTGTAGCAGCGACCATCGCGCTCGTCCAGACGGACGTGAAGCGCGTGCTGGCCTACTCCACGATCAGCCAGCTTGGCTACATGATGCTGGGACTGGGCGTGCTCGGGTATGTGGCCGCGATCTTTCACCTGTTCACACACGCGTTTTTCAAGGCCCTGCTCTTCCTCGGCAGCGGCTCTGTGAACCACGCCACGAATACGTTCGACATGCGGCTGATGGGCGGGCTGCGAAAGTACATGCCGATCACCTTCTGGACGTTCATGATCGGGTCGCTCAGCCTGGCGGGCATCTTCCCACTGGCCGGCTTCTGGTCGAAGGACGAGTTGCTGCTCGACGCTTGGAACGAGAACCGGGCGCTTTGGTTTGCGGCGTTCCTCGTGGCATTCATGACCGCTTTCTACATGTTCCGGGCGATCTTCTTGACCTTCTTCGGCGAATACAAGGGCGGCCAACCGGTCGACCATCACGACCCGGACAACCATTTCCACGGGGACCCGAAGCATCCGCACGAGTCGCCCTGGACGATGAAGCTGCCGCTCCTCATCCTGGTGGTGCCTTCGGTGGCGGCCGGTGCGATCGCGCTCGACTACTGGCACAAGGACTTCCTCAACGCCGCCCTCCCCGAGCACGAGGCGCATTCGCTGAGTTTCAGCTGGGGAATCGCGCTGAGCTCGCTGGCGGTCGCCCTTTCGGGCATCGGCCTGGCCTATGCGATGTACATGAAGAAGTGGATTTCGTCCCGGTCGATCGCGAACGGCTTCGGCCCGCTGACCGCGCTCTTCCAGAACAAGTGGTACTTCGACCGCTTGTTCGAGGACTTTTTCGTCAAGCTTGTGCTTCAGCGCGGCTGGAACCGCTTGCTGGAGCTGAACGACAAGTACGTCGTCGATGGCGTCGTCAACGGCGTCGGCCGGTCCACGCGCTTCGTCAGCGGCCAGCTGCGGACGATCCAAACGGGGCAGCTTCAATCCTACGGCCTGGGCTTTGTCGCAGGCGTCATCATCCTCGTGCTCGCCGTCTTCACGGCGAACCCGCTGTGAGGTCCGACCGATGGAACTGACCGCGCTTGTCTTTCTCCCGTCGGTCGCTGCGGTGATCATCGCGTTGCTGCCGCAAAGCCAGGAGCAGAATGCGAAGCATATCGCGCTGCTCGGCTCCTTGGCCGCGCTGGTGCTCTCCCTGGTGCTCTTTTTCAACTTCGACAACTCGGCCGAAGGCTTTCAATACGTCACCCGTGAAGAGTGGGTCGACCTCGGCTCCTTCAAGATTCAGTACTTCTTCGGGGTCGACGGGCTCAGCATGCCGCTGGTCGTGCTGACAACGTTCTTGACCGTGGCTGCGGTGCTCGTTTCCTACAGCATCTCGATGCGTCCCCGGCTTTACTTCTCGATGCTGATGGTGCTCGCGACCTCCGTGCTCGGCGTGTTCACGGCGCTCGATTTCATGATGTTTTTCCTCTTCTGGGAGCTCGAGCTTTTCCCGATGTTCCTGCTCATCTCCATCTGGGGCTCGGGCCGGAAAGAGTACTCGGCGACGAAGTTCGTGCTCTACACGATCGCCGGGTCGGCATTCATGCTGATCGGCATCCTCGCCCTCGGCTTCGCGGACGGCGGTTCGTTCGACATCGAGCAGCTCGGCCAAAACGGCGTCACCAACGCGGCGATCCCGCTTGGGCTGGTGTTCTTCTTCCTGTTCGTCGGGTTCGCGGTGAAGCTCCCGATCGTGCCGGTCCACACCTGGCTGCCCGACGCCCACGGCGACGCTCCGACCGCGGTGTCGGTGATGCTCGCGGGCGTGCTCCTCAAGATGGGCGGCTACGGGCTGATTCGCATGTGCGTGACCATCCTTCCGGAGCAGGCCGCGGACTACGATGTTTGGCTCGTGGCGATCGGGGCGGTGAGCGTGCTCTACGGGGCCTTCATCACGCTTCGCCAGACCGACGTGAAGCGGCTCATTGCGTATTCGTCCGTGAGCCACATGGGGCTGGTGCTGATCGGGATCGGTGCTCTGGGCGAGACGAGCATGATCGGCGCGACGTACCAGATGTTGGCGCACGGCGTCATCACCGGGATGCTCTTCGTCTGCGTTGGCCTGATGTATGAGCGGACACACACGCGCGAGATTGCGCGCCTCGGCGGCCTTGCGCGGCAGATGCCCTTGATCACCACTGGGCTCGTGTTCGCGGGCTTTGGCAGCCTCGGCTTGCCGGCCCTCGGCGGCTTCATCGCTGAAGTGACCGTCTTCCTCGGCGCCTTCCAGCGCTACGAGTGGGCCGTGTTGATGGCGATCTTCGGCGTCGTGCTCTCCGCCGGATATGTGCTCTGGACGCTGCAGCGCGTGGTCTTTGGCCCCGTGCGTCAGGAGTGGGACGGCGTGAGTGACCAGAAGCACTGGTGGGAGCACTCGGTCGTCGTTGGCTTGGCGGCGCTGACGCTCATCCTTGGGCTCTATCCCGCACTGATGATGGACATGATCCGCCCGGCGATGGACCCGATCATGACGAGGTTGGCAGGATGAACGGCATCGACCTAGTTGGGCCTCAGCTTTCGGTCCTGCTCGCCGCCGGGGTCATCCTGGTGCTGGACGCCCTGTTGCCGCAGCACCGGCGGCTGATCCCGTTCATTGGCCTGCTGGGGCTCGCTGCATCGGCGCTTTGGACCGCCTCTTGGGCCGGCCGGGGGTACGAAGACGATATCTTCGGCGGGACGTTGGCGCTCGACGAGTACTCCGTCTTCTTCTATTACCTTTTCGCGGGAATCACGGCGACCGTGATCCTCGCGTCTATCGACTGGGTGAACCGAGAAGGACGCGGCCAAGGCGAGTACTACATGCTCGTTTTGGTCACCTGTTCGGGCCTGATGTTTCTGGCGGCGGCCCGTGACTTGGTCACTATTTTCATCGCGCTCGAGCTTTCGTCTATCCCGCAGTACATCCTCGCCGGCTGGGGCAAGGACAAGCGGTCGAGCGAAGCGGGCGTGAAGTACCTGCTGCTCGGGGCCGTTGCGAGCAGTTTGCTGCTCTACGGCATGGCACTGCTCTATGGCGTGTCCGGCTCGACGCTCTTGCCGGAGATCGGCGAGTTTGTCCGGCTGGACGGTGAAGCGAATCGCGCGGTCCTCATCCTGGCGATGACCCTCCTGATCGCCGGCTTCGGCTTCAAGATGGCCGTCGTGCCGTTCCAGATGTGGGTCCCGGACGTGTATCAGGGCGCACCGACGCCCGTCGCGGCGTTTCTCTCGGTCGGCTCCAAGGCGGCGGCCTTCGCCGTGATCATCCGGATCTTCTTCGAGGCGCTCGGCTCGGACTTCATCTCCGACGACTGGGCAACCGTCTTTGCAGTGCTTGCAGCGGTCACGATGACGCTCGGCAACGTGATGGCCATCGTGCAGACCGACATCAAGCGGATGCTCGGGTACTCCTCGGTTGCGCAGGCAGGCAACTTCCTGATTGGCCTCGCGGCCGTCTCAGCCTCGGATGAACGGTTTACGCTGGGGGCCAGCGGTGTGCTGCTGTTCCTCGCGGCCTACGCGTTCACCAACCTCGGCGCGTTCGTTGCCGTCATCGCTATTTCGCAGCGGATCGGCAGTGACCAAATCAAGGACTACGCGGGCATGTGGAAGCGCTCGCCGATCCTCGCGATCTGCCTGGCGCTCGCTCTCGTGTCACTTACGGGGATCCCTCCAACCGTCGGCTTCTGGGCGAAGATGTTCATCTTCAACGCGGGTGTCCGAGCAGACCTCACCTGGCTGGTCATCGTTGGCGTGCTGAACAGCGTAATCTCCGGGTATTACTATCTCAGCGTGGCGCGCACGATGTTCGTCGGTGATGGCGCCGGAGGGCGCGTCCCGACGACCATCCCGCTCGTCGTTTCGTTGGCCGCGACGGCTGGCGGCATCCTCATCTTCGGCATCTACCCGACGCCGCTGATCGACGCGGCCCACCATGCGGCCGACATCTTCGCCAGCTAGCGAGGGCGCCCTCTTGGACTACGACATTTCGGTCGAGGTCACCGTCGACTCGCCACCGGTGGATATCGCGGCGCTCGTGCGGCTGGCCCAACGCGTGCTGGAGAGCGAGGGCATCGAGGACGGGACGAGCCTCGGCCTGCTCGTGACGGACGACGAGGAAGTGCGCGCGATGAACCGCCAATTCCTCGGGATCGACGAACCAACCGACGTCCTTTCGTTCCCGGACGATGGCGATGACTTCATCGAGGATGGTGCTGAGCGGCTGATCGGCGACATCGCGATTTCGCTGCCCATGGCGGTCCGGCAGGCCGCCGCGGTCGGACACGCTGTCGATGCGGAGATGGCGCATCTCTTGGTGCATGGCATCCTCCACCTCTGTGGCTACGACCATGTCGACAGCGAGGACGATGAACGCGAGATGCGCGCGCGCGAGGAACTCTATCTCGGGGGCGTGGCCGGGCACGTCCACGGCTCGTAGCGCCGGTACATCTGTTCTATACTGGGCCGAGACGCGTGACACGAGGTTCCTTTGCTCTACGGGAAATGGCGGCCTCGCGGGTTCGATGAGGTCGTAGGTCAGGACCATATCGTGACGACGCTGCGCAACGCGCTGGCGACCGGACAGGTCGCCCACGCGTATCTGTTCAGCGGCCCACGCGGCACGGGCAAAACCACGACGGCCCGGATCCTCGCCCGCGCGGTCAACTGCGAACACCCCGCTGGCGGCGACCCGTGCAATACGTGCCGCTCCTGCCTGGCCATCCAGCGGGGCAATGCGCTCGACTTGATCGAGATGGACGCTGCGAGCAACCGCGGCATCGACGATGTGCGGGAGCTGCGCGACAAAATCGCGTTTGCGCCGTCGGACCTGCAGAAGAAGGTCTACCTCCTCGACGAGGTCCACATGCTGACGCAGGGCGCGTTCAACGCCCTGCTGAAGACGCTGGAGGAGCCGCCGCCGCACGCCATCTTCATCCTGGCGACGACGGAGCTGCACGATGTGCCGGCGACCATCCTCTCGCGCTGCCAGCGCTACGATTTCCGCCGGGTGGCGAACGACGCGGTAGTCGGCCGCCTCCGGTTTATCTGTGAGCAGGAAGGGTACGCCCTGCCTGACCAGGGCCTTCTCCAAATCGCGATCCAGTCGCGCGGTGGGCTGCGCGACGCGATCACCCTGCTTGAGCAGGTAGTGGCGCGCTATGGGGCCCGGCCATCGACAGATGAGGTCCTCGACGCGCTCGGTCTGATCCACGATGAGCGCAGCACGACGCTCGCCAAGGCGTTGCTCGAGGAGGACCTGGGCGAGGCGCTGACGCTTTGCCGGCAGGTCGCCGAAGACGGAATCGACCTCACCCGCTTCACGCGCGAGACAGTGGACGTGCTTCGGTCGGTGCTCCTTCAGGTGGTCCGGGGCGCAGCGGACGCGGCCTCCGACCGTCGCGACCTCGCCGAGATGGCCTTGCGGTCGCGCCGGGGGCCGACACCCGTCGCGCGGGCGATCGAAGAGCTCGCCAAGGCGGACTTTCGGCAAGACCCGGGGAATCCGGTGCCGCTCGAGGTGGCTTGCGCTTCGCTCTTCGTGGTGCCGGTCGCCATCGCCGCGACGCCCGCGGTCGCGAGCGGCGCGTCCGCCGGCCGGGAAGGCGCCCCAACGGCGAGGCCCGCGCGCCCGGCGGCCCCAGCGGGAAGCGAGCCCCAAAAGGGCCGGGAAGGCCAGCTTTCTGCGGAGGAGCGCTTCCTCAAGGAGCTGTACAACCGCTGTTCGACGGCGGACTTCAAGCTCGGTGCGCACCTCAACGGGTCCTGTGAGATCCTGGGGATGGACGGCGACACGTTGGAGATCGGCTTTTACTTCCGGCCGTCCATGGAGAAGATCTTGCAAGAGGGCCGGAGTCTCGTGGAGCAGCAGGCTGAGGCGATTCTCGGCCGCCCCGTGAAGCTTGAGGCTCAGTTGATTGAGCGGCGCGCCCCGGCGCAACGGCAGCGCCCAAAGACGGGGCACTTGGTCCAGGCTGCAAAGTCGATCCCGGGCGCTGTCCCGGTTGGGAAGGAGTAGGCATGGCGAAAGTCAGCGGCAAGAACCGGTACATGACACGCCGCCCTGGCGGTGGCGGGCTCCCTGGCATGGGTGGTGGTGGCCTCGCCGGCGGGGGCGGCGGGAACCCGCTTGCAGCGGCCCAGGAGATGTTCGCCAAGGCGCAGGAGGAACTCGCCGCCTCGACGATCGAGGGCAGCGCCGGCGGCGGCGCCGTGAAGGTGACGATGTCGGGCGAACAGAAGATTCTCGGCATCGCGATCACGCCCGATGTCGTCGATCCCGACGACGTCGAGATGCTCCAGGACCTAATCATGGCGGCGATCGGCGACGCTTCGGAGAAGGCGTCGGAACTGCAGTCGAAGTCCTTCGGGGCGATCACCGGCGGGCTCAACCTCCCCGGCCTCGGCCTCGGGTAAGCACGCTTGGCGACAGCGACCACTCCTGAGCCGATCACGCGGCTGATCGAGGCGTTTAATCGACTCCCGGGGGTGGGGCCGAAGTCCGCACAACGGCTCGCCTACCACCTGCTCCGCGTGCCGCCCGGGGAGGCCCGCGCGCTCGCTGAGGCGATCGTCGCGGTCAAGGAGCGGATCCGCTTCTGCTCGGTCTGCCTGAACATCACGGAGCAGGACCCGTGCTCCTATTGCACCGACCCAATCCGCGACTCATCGATGATTTGCGTCGTTGAGCAAGCCCTGGACATCCTCGTCGTCGAGCGTTCTGGCGCGTTCAAAGGCCGCTACCATGTGATGCACGGTGCACTGAACCCGGTCGCCGGCATCGGGCCCGACCAGCTCCATCTGCGCGAGCTGGTCGCGCGCGTCGAGCGCGACGGGGCCAAGGAGGTCATCATGGCCACGAACCCGAACCTGGAAGGCGAGGCGACGGCAATGTACGTCCAGCGGCTGGTCGGGCCGCTCGGCGTCAAGGTGACGCGTTTGGCCCGCGGCCTCGCGAGCGGCGCCGACCTGGAGTACACAGACGAAGTTACCCTTGCCCGGGCGCTGGAGGGCAGGCAGGTGCTCTAGGGTGGCAGAACGCCCGCGTTCCTACCGCACGGACGCCCTCATCCTCGCTCGCCGGACGTTGGGCGAAGCGGACAGCGTGTTCACGATCCTGAGCCCGGAGTTCGGCCGCTGCGATGTGGTGGCGCGGGGCGTCCGCAAGGCGACCAGCAAGCTGCGGGGGCATCTCGAAGCGTTGGCCTGCGTCCACCTTCAGCTCGCGCGCGGCCGTTCCATGGATGTGATCACGCAGGTGATGTCTGTCGAGCCCTTTCGGGCATTGCGTGAGGACCTTGCTAAAGGGGCGCTCGCCCAGTACGTCGCGGAGCTCGTGGCCCGCGCGACCGAGGAACACCAGGCTCAGCCTGAGGTCTATCGTCTCGCGATGCTGACGCTCTCGGCGCTCGCTGCTGGCGCGGGCGACCAAGCCTGCCGCTACTTCGAAATCCACGTTCTGGCCGAGACGGGATATGCCCCGCAGCTCGACCACTGCGCCCGCTGTGGAGGCCGCCTCGAAGCGGACGACTCGTATCTCTCGCCCGCGATGGGCGGGCTGGCGTGCGCGGGCTGTGGGTGGCTGGACCCCGGCGGCCGTCCGCTCTCGGGGCGAGCCATCCGGGTGCTGCGCTACGCCCGCCAAGAGGAGCTGTCGCAGTTCATGGCCGTCCGCATCGAAGAGCCCCTCGCCCGCGAGCTCGAGGCCGCGCTCGGGCTGCTCGTGCGACAGGCGCTGGAGGTGGACCTGCGGACGGCGCGTTTCGTCGCGGATGTCCGTCGCTTGCCCGTCCCTGACCGAGTCCTGCCCGAAGCGGTGTACACTAGCGAAAACGCGACCAGCGGTTAGGTTAGACATGCCCCTCTACGAGTACTTTTGCGAGCCCTGCAACGGCATCTTCGAAGAGCTTCGGCCGATGCGCGAGGCCACCGACCCCGTGCCTTGCCCCGAGTGCTACAAAGACGCCAAGCGCATCATGCCGACGTCGTTCTCGGCGTTCGTCTTCCGCGACGGCTATCCGCGCCGCATCCCGGACGACGGCAAGTTCTACCACCTCGGCCACAAGGTTTCGAAGCCGGTCACCGGCGGTCGGCCGAACGAGCACCCCGAAGTGAACAAGCCAGAACCGAAGAAGCGGCGTTCCAAGGGCGAAAAGGGCGAGATCAACGACATGGTCGCCGAAGCGGCGCGCGAAAACCTTGTTGACATGCACGGCAACCGCATCGAGCCCAAGGAAGTGAAGCAGGCCGTCGATGGCGGCCGCGTGATCAAGACGGGCACGCCCAACCGGTAACCGGGAGTACGACCAGGATCTGGTGAGGGCCCCGGAGCGGGGCCCTCTCAGCTCGTGCGCGTCAGGACGTAGTCGCCGAGGCTGAGCAGGGCCGCCTTGGCGTCGGAGCCGTGGCAGCCGTTAATCGCGTCGTTTGCGCGGGTGACATAGGCGCGAGCCATGTCCATCGACTTCTCCAGGGCGCCCGAGTCGCGGACATAATCGAGGGCTTCCTGGAGCCGCTGCTCTTTGTTCCGCCGGGCCTGAAAGAACTTGTTAATCGGGTTGGACTTGGGGTTTTGCTCGATGACGAGGAGGCCTGGCAGCGTGATGGTGCCCTCGCGGAGGTCGCTTCCCACGGGCTTGCCCATCTCCGCTTCATCCCCAGTGAAGTCGAGGATGTCATCGACGATCTGGAAGGCCATGCCAAGGCTGTAGCCGTAGGCGCGGAAGGCCTCGACGGTCGGCGCATCGCAGCCGGCGAGCGCGGCGCCGCCCTCGGCCGCGGTCTCGAAGAGGGCCGCCGTCTTGCCGCCGATCCGCCAGAGGTAGTTCTGGATGTCCTTGCCCACATCGAAGGCGGCTGCGTCTTGGTCGAGTTCGCCGCTGGTCATCTTCATGAGTGCGAGCGCGAAAAGCCGGGTGACGTGGAGGCTGCCGGTCCGCGTCACCATTTCGGCGGCGTTGGCGAACATGTAATCGCCGAGCAGCACGGTGAGTGCGTTGTCGAAGACCGAGTTCGCCGTCGGGCGGCCACGCCGGCTGACGGCGCCGTCGACCACGTCGTCGTGGACCAGGCTGGCGGTGTGGAGGAGCTCGATCGCGGCGCCGAGCGGGACCAGTTTGTTCAGCTCGTAGTTCCCGAACGAGCCCGCGAGCAACACCAGCGCGGGGCGCATGCGCTTGCCCCGTCCCTGGAGGGCATGGTCGAGCATGCGCTTGAGCGGCGGCAGCTCGACTTGCTTGGTCGACTCCAAGAGGTCCTCGACGAGGATGAGGTCGGGCGCCACCGGGCCATAGAGGGCGGTGAACTGCGGGTTCATGCGGTCACTCCGGCGGGTGGTGCGACGCGCACGCCAAAAAGGCGCTCGGCGTTTCGTGTTGTTGCGGCCGCAATCGTCTCGATCGCCACTCCGCGGGCCTCAGCGATCGCCTGGACCGCGGAGCTGATGTGGGCAGGTTCGTTGCGTTGGCCGCGAAGCCGTTGCGGTGGCAGATACGGGCTGTCGGTTTCGACGACGATTGCATCGAGGGGGAGGTTGGCCGCCATCCGCCGCGCTTCCGTGTTCTTGGGATAGGTGATCGCGCAGGCGAACGACACCGCGAAGCCGACATCGACCAGCGGGGCGGCTTGTTCCAGCGTCCCGCCGAAGCAATGCAGGACGCCAGCGAAGCGGCCGTCACCGCTAGTCCAGGCGCGGCCGAAGGCGGCCAAGGGCTCGCGGATCGCGTCTTCGGCCGCCCGCGTGTGCACGGAGACGGGCTTATGGAGGCGCAGTGCAATGGCGAGCTCGTCCCGGAGTATCGCCGCCTGCACCGCGTGCGGCGAGTGGTCGCGGAAGTGGTCGAGGCCGATCTCGCCGACGGCGACGACTTGTGGCAGCGAGGCGAGCCGCTCCAGCTCGTCCAGAAGATCGGGCGTGATGTCTTTTGCGTCATGAGGGTGGTAGCCGACCGCGGGGAAGACGCCGGGGTGGTTCGCGGCGATCGCCAGCGTGCGCAGGTTCGATTCGGGGTCGTAGCCGCACAGGGTCATCCCCAGGACGCCCGCTTCGCGGGCGCGCGCGATGGCGCCGTCGATCTCTCCGTCGAACGCGCGGTCCTGGAGGTGGCAGTGGGTGTCGAACAGGATCACGCGGGAGCCACCTCCACCGGGAGGGCATCGAGCTTCGCGTAGAGCGGGCGAGGCGGCCGAATGGTGTGGCCCGCGGCCACCGGCGCAAAACGCCAGCCCTGGGCCGCCACGGCGCCTTCGAAGCCGAGGTCCTCGTGCAGCTGTTGCGTCGAGAACGGGAGGATCGGGTGGAGGAGCATCTTCAGCGCGTTAATCACCGTGACCGCGGTCGCGAGGGTTTCGGCGGCGTGGGCGCGGTCGCTCTTCACGGCCTTCCAGGGCTCACGGTCGCCGAGGTAGCGGTTCGCGGCCTGGGCCAGCGCCAGCGCTTCGCCGAGCGCGCCCCGCAAGTGCACGGCGTGGTATTCGGCGCCGACGGCCTCGAACGCCTTCGCGGCTGCATCAATGAGGGCGGTGCTGTCGGCGCTGAGGGGGCCGGTCTCGGGCACGGCGCCATCGAAATTGCGGTTGATCATCGTCAGGACACGATTCGAGAGGTTCCCCCAGGTGCCGATCAGCACGTCGTTGTTGTGGCGGATCAACTCTTCTTCGCGGAACTCGGAGTCGCTGGTCTCCGGCATGATCGAGGTCAGGTAGAACCGCACGACGTCGGGCGCATAGGTGTCGAGCAGGTTCAGGACCCAGGTGCCGGTCCCCTTGGACTTGCTTTGCTTCTGGCCGGCGGAAAAGTTCACGTACTGGTTCGCTGGGACATCGAACGGCACGTTGAGCCCGCCGTACCCCATGAGCATCCCGGGCCAGATGATCGTGTGGAACGGGATGTTGTCCTTGCCGATGAAGTAGTAGGACTTGGTCGCGGGGTCGAGCCAGTAGCGCTTCCAGGCGTCGGGTTCGCCGCTGCGCTGGGCCCACTCGCGCGTCGCGGAGAGGTAGCCGATGACGGCGTCGAACCAGACATAAATACGCTTGGCATCCCAACCGTCGACGGGGATCGGCACGCCCCACGAGATGTCGCGCGTGATCGCTCGGTCCTGGAGCCCTTCCGCAATCCAGCCGAGCGAGAAGTTGAGCACGTTCTTGCGCCAGTGGCTCTGCTGTTGGAGCCAGGCGCCGAGCTGCTCTTGGAGCTTGGGAAGTCGGAGGAAGTAGTGCTGTGACTCGCGGATGACGGGCCGGGCGCCGCTGAACCGGCTTCGCGGGTCGAGCAGGTCGGTCGCATCAAGCGTCTTGCCGCAGCTATCGCATTGGTCGCCGCGAGCCTCTTTGTAGCCGCAATGTGGGCAGGTACCTTCGACGTAGCGGTCCGGCAGGAAGCGGTTGGCCTCCGGGTCGTAGAGCTGATCCTGCGCCCCGACCTCGAGGTAGCCGTTTTCGAGGAGCTTGAGGAAGACTTCCTGGGTTGTCGCGTAGTGGTTGTCCGTCAGCGTCGTGGTGAACAGGTCGAAGCTGATGCCGAGGCGCTCCCAGGTTTCGAGGATCTTCGGGTGGTAGCGGTCGATGACATCGCGGGGCTGGATGCCTTCGCGCTCGGCGGTGACGGTGATCGGCGTCCCGTGGCAATCCGACCCGGATACCATGAGGACGTCGTTGCCAGCGAGCCGCTCGTAGCGGGCGAAGATGTCGGCCGGAAGGTACGCTCCCGCTGCCTGCCCAACATGGAGCAAGTAGTTGGCATACGGCCAAGCGACACACACGAGGATCCGTTCCGGCAACGCGTCGTACCCAGGCCCGAGGATCGTCGTGAGGATAACATATGCGCTTTCTTAGGTAGGCTCGTCCGTCCCCGCTTCGGGCCAGAGCGCGTATGCGTGCTCACGCGGGACGCCGAAGCGCCGCGCTGCCTCGGCAGCGGCGCCGGAGCGCCTGGCGCCCGCCCGGCGCATCTCGCCGAGGTAGCGCTCGACCTCCCGGTCGTCGGCCCCCGCAGTGGCGGCGGGGACGGCGACGACCACTGTGAATTCGCCACGGGCGTTGGTGAAGTGCCCGGCGAGTTCGCCCGCACGCCCCCTGCGAACTTCCTCGAAGCGCTTGGTGAGCTCGCGGCAGACCGTCACCTCTGGGTCGCTGAACGTTGCGGCGAGCTCGCCGAGCGTCGCCGCAGCGCGCCCGGGGCTTTCGAACAGCACCGCGACTGAGCCCGGCGGCAAGGCCGAGAGCACAGCGAGGCGTTCCCCTTTCGGGCGTGGCAGGAAACCAAGGAAGACGACCGGCGTGCCATCGAACCCGGCGACGGAGACTGCCGCCGCTAACGCCGATGCCCCAGGGATGGGCGCCACGCGGATCCCTTCGGCGTGCGCAGCGGCGACCAAGCGCCCGCCGGGGTCGCTTACGCCTGGCGTCCCGGCGTCGCTGACGACGGCGACGACGCCTTCGCGGGCGGCGGCCAGCAGGGCCGGCGTTCGGGCCACGACGTTGTGCTCGGTAAGGCTGACCATCCGCGCGCTCGACCCGGCGAGCGCAAGGAGCTTGGCCGAGACGCGCGTATCTTCGGCCGCGACCACGGTCGCCGCGGCGATCACTGCCCGCGCACGGGGCGACCAATCTCCGAGGTTGCCGATGGGCGTGGCGACCACGTAAAGCCCGGACTCGAGCAATAGGGGCTGTTCATCGCCTGTATCAGTCATAACGTCCCTACAATGACGAAAATGATTGACCGGCCGGTAGGCACCTACCTAAACTCAACTGGCAAGAGCGCGGGCGGTCCCGGCTCCCACTCTACTCCCAGGGAATCGCTGAATTGACAACCGCTGTCTCCTATCCGATCGCCGCCTCCGATGCCCCGGAGCGCGGCCGCGCGCCGTTGTTCAAGCAACTCCGTCGGGCCTACGGGTTCGATGAGGTCGCCATCGTACCTGGAGACGTCACCATCAACCCCGAGCTCGTCGAGCTCGGGCTCAACATCGGGAACCACCAGTTTGGGATCCCCTTCCTTGCCTCCGCGATGGACGCCGTAGTCGACCCGGTGTTCGCCGTCGAGATGCACAAGGCCGGGGGCCTCGCCGTCCTCAACCTCGAAGGCGTCTGGGCTCGTTACGACGACCCGCGGCCGATCCTTCAGCAGGTGGCCTCCGCTGGCCGCGACGAGGCGACCGCGATCCTCCAAGCTGCCTACCAGCAGCCGATGCGCGAGGAGATCGTCGCCAAGCGGATCAAGGAGATGAAGGCTGGGGGCGCGGTCGCGGCCGTCGCCGTCACGCCCGTGAACACGAAGGCGCTCGCGCCGCTGATCCAAGAGGCGGGGGCCGACCTCCTGGTCGTCCAGAGCACGGTCACGACAGCGCGCCACGAGTCGAACAGCATCGAGGGTTTGCGCTTCGACAAGCTCTTGAAGCACATCCACATCCCGGTGATCGTCGGCAACACGGTCGGTTTCACGGCCACGCTCGAACTGATGCGCACCGGCGTCGCCGCTGTCCTCGTCGGCGTTGGGCCGGGAGCGGCGTGCACGAGCCGCGAAGTGCTCGGCATCGGCGTCCCCCAGGTGACGGCGACAATCGACTGCGCCGCCGCCCGCGACTACTACTTCGAAGAGACGGGCCGCTACGTCCCGATCATCACCGACGGCGGCATCCGCACGGGTGGCGATGTCTGCAAGTGCATCGCCGCTGGGGCCGACGGGGTGATGATGGGCTCGCCCTTCGCCGCGACGACCGAGGCGCCAGGCCGCGGTTACCACTGGGGCATGGCGACTCCACACGCGAACCTCCCGCGCGGCGTCCGCGTCCAAGTGGGCGTGAACACGACCCTGAACAAGCTCCTCTTCGGGCCGACGAGCCGCACCGACGGCACGGAAAACCTCGTTGGGGCGCTGCGGACGGCGATGGGCATGTGCGGTGCGCACACGGTCCGCGAGTTCCAGCAGGCGGAAATGGTGATCGCCCCGGCGATCAAGACCGAAGGGAAGATTTACCAGTTTGCGCAGGCCAAGGACTAGCGTCCGGCTCCTGGTTGCAGTGATTGCGGCGGCCCTCTCCGTGGGGGCCGCCGCTTTTTCGTGGCCGGGTGGGCGCGCCGTGGCGTGCAGCCTGGTCGCGACCACGCCCGGAGAGCTCGCGGCCGCGGTTTCTGTTGTCGTAGTTGGGACGGTGGAGCGGGCCGACCTCGATCAGGGGGCCGTCGTAAGGCCAGAAGTGTTTCTCAAAGGCCCGGCATCGTCCGCTGACTTCACGTTTGCCCCATCGGCGAGTGGCTGCGAGCCGGCGCCACTTCAGGCGGGCGACCGTACTATCGTGTTCGTGAGCAACCCGTCGAGATGGCCCAACGTGGCCGAGGCCATCGTGTTTCGACGCGGCGAGAAGGTCGGCGATGGCTGGCCGGAAGTAACCACCGAGGAAGCGCTCATCGCCTCCGTCCGGCACGTGACCGGGCAGTACGTGGTGCCGGTCCCAGCGGCCGGCCAAGGCGCGGGCATCGACTGGTGGAAGACGGTCGTGCCGGTCGGGGTCGCGCTGGCGATCATCATGGGTGTGAGCCTGTTCTTGATGCGGATCTGGCACCGGATCGACCCGAGCTGAGCGGAGAGGTCCGCGGTGATCACACGCTCGCGGCGCGACGTACGTTCGGCGGAAGGATGACCACATGCAGACGCGGCTGGCCCTGAGGCGGGACCTCGACGACATCGTTGACACACTGGTGGAGGCGTTTTTCGACGACCCGGTGTTTAGCTGGATGTACGCCGACGCCGAGGCCAGGCCTCGGCACCTGCGGGCGTGGTTTTCCCAGGTGATGCCTTCGGTGTTCGAGCACGGCCACTGCTACGTGGCCCGAGCGACGGCGGCCGCTGTGTGGGTCCCGCCGGACATCCCTCAGTTGACCGACCCGGAGCGGTCCGCGCTGGTTGGCCTGGTCGCGAGCCAGACATCGCCCGACCATGCGATGACCGTCTTGCGCGGGTTCGGCGCCGCTGGCGCGCACCACCCGGAGGAGCCGCCGAGCATGTTGCTTTGGTACGTCGGCGTCCGGCGCGAGGCCCAGGGCCTCGGGTTCGGGCAACAGGTGCTTGCTCCCGTGCTCCGGCTCCTCGACGAGGGCGGCCTCGCCGCCTACCTACACTCCACCAACGGCCGGAATGTGCCGTTTTATCAGCGGTTGGGTTGGGACGTGCTGGCTGAGGTGCCGATGGCGCCCGACGGGCCGGTCATCCGTCCGATGTGGCGAGCGGGTGAGGAGGGCTAACGGCGCGGCAAGCCAAGGCGGCGGGGCCGAGCAGCGGTGGGAGACGGTGACGCCTCTCGGCCTGGCGCTGGCGCTGCTCATGGGCGTGAGCCTCGTCCTGATGCGCATCAGGCGCCGGATCGACCCGAGCTGAGCGCATCCCGCTCCACGAGCGGCTTGGCACTCGCGCCCGGCATCCCTGAACCGTGTGCCATTCCGGGTCGAAGTCGTTCGCGAGGCCCTTAGGGAAAGATTGATGGTTGGGATTGCGTTTTTTTTTTCGTCCGAGGCTATCGTTCCCTCCATGGAGCGCTTGGCCAATCGTACGAATCCGTCACGTTCGCACCTTGTGGTCGGCTTGGGCCTCGCTCTACTCGCCTGGGCCCTGGTGGCGTGGACGCCTGGTCGCGCTGGACAAGGGATCCCTCCCGCGCCGTACTACACCTGCTACCAATCGCCGCCGTCGTCTACCTGGGGATTCAATCGAGATCAGTACAGCTCCCAGGGCGTTTTCCTGTGGAACTGGTGCGCGGCTGACAGCTATGGACCGCCGGAGTACATGTACTGGAACTATCTGCCGGGAACTCCCGGATACAACAACCCGGCGGCTGGCCCGTACTTATCTGACGTTCAGAGCGCAGTGAGCAATTGGGCCTCGGTTCAACCGAACTTTGTAGTTACTTACAAGTCTGGTGACTGGAATTCAGGAACTGACTTATTTCTCTGGAGAGAAAATCTTGACAGTACTTGTGGCGCAAACTGCAAGGGTCTGGTCCGGCAGTACAGTTGTGTGTCATCGACTTCCTGTAGCCTGTTGAACAACGAGGCGCAACCGACCTTCAGTCAGGGGTATTACAACATAGTCTACATGATACTAGACACTACCGGGGTCGCAGGTAAGCGCCTCGTTCATCATGAGCTAGGACATGTTTTCGGCCTGATCCACTATTCGGGTTGCTCGGGTTCTGTCATGGTGACCCAATGTGGAGGGACCTGGCCTGCCCCGACTGCGCTTGATGGCGCGGCCGTCGGCAGCATCTACAACCCAAACTAGCGGAGGTTCCCGCATGCTCTGGCCGCCAGTCGGAGTCCGTCCCTACCTTACCGTCATAGCCATTTTCGTGTCCGCGGTTGCAGTTGCGTGCTCCGGTAGCTCCAGTACCGAACGGCGACCAGTCGTTGGCGAGCCGGAAGGCGCCGCGTTTGCCGGCACGCCCGACACGCTGCGATCGCTCGTCGCCACGGCCGACTTCATTGGCACCGTGCGGCCAGTGGCGCGACTGGAAGACTACTGGCCAACGACAGGCCCGCAGGCGATGGGCGCCGCACGGTTCGAGCTCGAGGTCGTCACGGTCGAAAAGGGCCGGCTCCGTCCTGGTCAACGCATCGTTGCGCACGCGCAGGGCGGCCGGGTCGTCGCGGTCGCTGCTGCACACGGAAGCCGCAAGCCAAACCCCGGTGATGAAACGGTCGACTTGGAGCCCGCAACACGGCCGTACTATCGGGTGGGCCGCGAGGAGTTCGTCTGCCTTGCGCGCATCGACTCGGAAGATGCTGGTGTGATCTACTTCGACCTCCTTCTCGGGTCCCGCTACGAAGTCGTCGACGGCTCGTTCCGGGCGATCGGCACGCCGGACTGGCTCCGCGCCGAGGTGGCAGCGATGTCCGAGCGCCCGTTTTGGGTCGACTTGGAGAAGCCCGTGCCCGACGTGCTGAAGGATGTGCGGGGCACGATTGCGCGGAAGGACCCCAAGCCCACCGAGGAGCCGTAGCCCTACCCGAGGTCCGCGGCGCGCAGCTCGCGCCCCAGGCCGTCGAGCAGCGTTGCGCCGAGGCCCGACGGTGGCGGGGCGGCGAGTTTGGCAAAGAAGTTCGGGAACGTCTTCGCCACGCAGCCCGGATCCTTGACCCGCACCCCTTCGACCACAAGCCCAAGCATCGCGAAACACATGGCGACGCGGTGGTCGTCGTACGTCTCGATTTCGGCGCCGTGCAGGCTCGAAGGGGAGATCGTGAGGGTGTCTCCTTCCTCCTCGACCCGCGCACCCATCCGCTCGAGGCCGGACCGAAGCGCAAAGACGCGCTCGCACTCCTGCACGCGGAGGCGGCCAAGGTCGGTGAACCGGACGGGATGGTCCGCGAACGGGGCGAGGACGATCGCGGTCATGATCGCGTCGCCGAGGTGCTTGTCGCGGGAGAGCTCGGCCGGCAGGGGCAGGTAGCGTGGCAAGTCCGCGTCTATCTGCCAGCCCGAGGCCGGGAAGCCCTTCACGCTCACGCGGGAGCCGCCGGCAGCTAGGAGATGGCCAGCGCCGACGAAGTAGCTCGCGCTCGATGCGTCCGGCTCGATCGCGAAGGCGCCGCCCGCCGCGGGGAAGGCTTCGACGAGGTTCCGGGTCATCGTGACGTAGGGCAGCTCTTCCGCGTCCCCGCCGGTCACGCGGATGTCCCAACTCCCACGACGCGCGCTCAGGAGAAGGGCCGAGGCGAACTGGGAGCTCTCGTCGACGCTGACGTCGCAGTGGCCGGGCCGCGGGCCCGTCCCGTGGATGACGGCGGGGAGGCGGCCGTCGCTGTCGTCGACGCGATAACCCAGCTGCCGGAGCGCCGCAAAGAGGCTCGCCTGGGGCCGTTCGTGCATCCGAGGGACGCCGTAAAGCCGGTAGGCCCCATGCCCGAGCGCGACCATCGCCGCGAGGAAGCGCGCGGCCGTGCCGGCGTTGCCGACAAACAGGTCGAGGGGGCGGCTGGCGGTCCCACCTGCCGCTAATCTGCCGCCCCGGCCGGTGACGCCGATCGTCCGGTTGGCGGGCTCTTCGGGGTCGTCTTCGACGCTGACGTCGAAATCCAGGCGGCGGAGGCAGTCGACCATGACCTGGGTGTCGTCGCTCCAGAGGGCGCCCGTGACGGTTGTCACCCCGTCGGCGAGGGCGGCGGCAACGAGCGCCCGATTGGTGATGCTCTTTGAGCCGGGGATGACCACTTCGGCGTGGACGGGGCTGGAAAGCGGGACGATTTCAAGCTCGGCGGGCAGCGGCAGCGTCACCTGTCCATCTTCACCCGGCGTGCGCCCGGACGCCACGGGTCAGGGGTTGGGCTTGGCCTTTGGCGCCATGCCCTCCATGAAGCGCTGGACCATCTCGGGCCCGAACCAGTTCCAGGGGGCGTTCGCGGTTTGCCGGAGGAGTTGGTCGAACTCCTTGGCGGCGTCGTTCGTCATGTGGCCGAGCTGCACGTTGGCGTCGACCAGCTCGCTGGCCGCCTTGAACAGCTCGCTCCAGCGCGCGAGCACTTGTGCATATTGCTCGCCAAACGCGAGGGCGCGCTCCGACGGCCGGAAAAGGTCGTTCATGACCATGGTGAGCCTCCCGTGGTGACTATGCCTTGGCGGCTCGAACGCGACAAGTGTGGTCGCGTGCGAACATATGTGTTGACTTTCGCACATGTGTTCGGTAGCGTGACCAAACACTTTCGAACGGATGTGCGGAATATGCTTACCACCCTGGCCACGATCGTCTTCGATGTCTTCATCATCGGCGCTGCGGCGCTGACTACGGCCGGGATGGTGCGCGAAGTCCGCGCGAGCCGTATCCCCGCGGTCGGGGCGCGCGCGGCGGTGAAAGACCGCCGGGGGTGCGCGACGCCCCGGCCCGCGGTCGCCCGGCAGCGTGCGGCCCACCAGCGCCGGTCGGCGCTTCGCCTGCCGGCCGCCTAACGGGCTGGCGTAAGCGGCCGCTTGGCATGCGCCCGCTTGCCATCGACGACGCGCTCGACTTCCCGGACGCCACGAAGGATCTCGATCCGTGATAGCAAGCGCGAAAGCTGCTCGACGCCGGTCGTCTCCAGCGTCATGAGCACGACCACGGACCCATCGTCGCCCTCAAGCGTGTGAACGCCGACCATGTTGACCTTGTCCTCGGTGACCACGCTCGTGACGTCGCGGAGGAGACCCACGCGGTCCCAGGCCGTGATGCGGATGTCGACTGGGTAGAGTTTCGCGGCCTCGCCCCACTCAACCTCGAGGATCCGCTCCGGTTCGTCGGAGTTCAGGATATTGATGCAGTCGGCCCGGTGGACCGTGATCCCGCGAGCGCGCGTCACGTAGCCAGAGATCTGGTCGCCGGGGACGGGGCTACAGCAGCGGGCCATGGTAGTCAGCAGGTTGTTGACGCCGAGGACCTGCATCGTCTTGCTGCCAAAGGTCGGCGTCGCCGGGCCTTTCTGGGCGGGCGCTACTGGTTCCGCGACGAGCGGCTCTTCTTCCTGGAAGAGCGCGCCGAGCTTGCGGGCGATCGTGATGATGCTGATGCCGCCATAGCCGAGCGCGGCGAAGAAGTCGTCCCAGGAAGTCATGCCGAAGAGCTCAAGGACTTCGGCCTCGCGGTCGCCGATTTCGATGGCGAGCCGCTTCATTTCCTTTTCGAACATGTCGCGGCCGCGCTCGATGTTGTCGGCACGCTGTTGTCGCCGGAACCAGGCGCGGATCTTCTCGCGCGAGTGGGCCGTCTTCACATAACCGAGGTTCCCGTTGAGCCAGTCGCGCGACGGGCCTTTGCTCGCCCGGCTCCGCATGATCTCAACGACATCGCCGTTCTGGAGGGTGTGCGTGAGTTGGACGATTCGGGCGTTGACCTTCGCGCCGATCGTTTGGTGGCCGAGGTCCGTGTGGATCCGGTAGGCATAGTCCAAGGGCGTCGCCCCGGCAGGGAGGTCAATCACGTCGCCCTTGGGTGTGAACACGAAGACCTGGTCTTGGAAGATGTCGGTCTTGACCGTTTCGACGAACTCTTCCGCGCCGCCGAGCTCGCGCTGGATGTCCATGAGCTCTCGTAGCCAGGCGATGCGCTCCTCGTCGCCGGCGCCCTTGCGGCGGCCTTCCTTGTAGCGCCAGTGCGCGGCCACGCCGTATTCCGCGACGCGGTGCATCTCCCAGGTGCGGATTTGGATCTCGATTGGCCGCCCGCCAGGCCCGAGCACCGTGGTGTGGAGTGACTGGTACATGCTGTCTTTGGGGTTGGCGATGTAGTCGTCGAACTGCCCGGGGATCGGCCGCCAGAGGCCATGGATCACACCGAGCGCTTGGTAGCACTCCGAGATGCTTTCGACGAAGACACGCAGGGCCAACAGGTCGTAGATCTGGTCGAAGCCCTTGGCTTGGGCGGCATACTTGTTGATCTTCTGGTAGATGCTATAGATGTGCTTCGCGCGCCCTTTGACGTCGGCGGCGATGTGATGCTCCGCGAGATTCTCGGCGACGGTACGGCGCGCATCTTCGATGTACTCCTCGCGCTGCTGACGCTTGGATGTGAGCGATTCGGTGATTTCCGCGTACTTCGTGGGTTCGAGGTAACGGAAGGCGAGATCTTCCAGCTGCCACTTGAGCTGCCAAACGCCGAGCCGGCTGGCCAAGGGTGCGAAGATCTCGAGCGTTTCGCGAGCGATCCGCCGCTGCTTCTCGGGCCGAAAGGCCCAGAGCGTCTCCATGTTGTGGACGCGGTCGCAGAGCTTAATCAAGACGACATCGATGTCCTCGGCCATGGCGAGGAAGAGCTTGCGCAGGTTCTGCGCCTGGACCGAGTCGCGCGCCGTTTGGTCGTCTGAAGCGAAATTGATCGGGAGCTTATCGAGCTTGCTCAGGCCATCGACCATCCGCGCGACGTTCGCCCCGAAGCGGGCGGAAAGGTCGTCGTTCGTGACCCCGCAGTCCTCTTGGACATCGTGGAGAAGGGCGGCAGCGAGCGCCTCTTCGTCGAGCTCGAACCGCGTGGCCATCTCGGTGACTTCGAGCGGATGGGTGATGTAGGGGCCGCCCGCCTTGCGCGCCTGCCCGCGGTGGCAGGCTTCGGCGAAGGTGTACGCTTCGCGGAGCATTCCAAGGCGTTCGGGCGGGAGGTAGCGGCCTGCACTGTCGAGCACCCGGGAGAAGAGCTCTTCGGCGTTCGGAGGCCCGTCGTTCAATTCAACGGCCACAGGCTCCCCTTTCTCGCCGAGCGAATCCGCGGCTATCCTACCACGCACGTCCCGAGGGTTAACACTGCATGTCCACACGCGTCCAGGCTCCGCGGGGAGTCCAAGACATCCTGCCCGAACAGCAGCCGTATTGGTCGGCGATTCACGACGCACTCCGGGAAGTGGCGCGGTTGTATGGCTATCGCCGGATCGACACGCCCGCCTTCGAGTACGCGGCGTTGTTCGATAAAGGTTCTGGCGACACGAGCGACATCGTCGAAAAGGAGATGTACCGCTTCGAAGACCGCGGCGGGGACCTCCTCGCGCTCACGCCCGAGGCGACGCCGGCGATTTGCCGCGCCTATCTGGAGCACGGAATGGCGAGCTGGCCTCAGCCGGTGCGCCTCTACACCACGCACGCGATGTTCCGCTACGACCGGCCCCAAAAGGGCCGCTACCGCCAGCACACGCAGTTCGACTGCGAGGTGCTTGGTTCGAGCGACCCGTTGATCGACGCGGAACTGATCACGCTCCTCTGGGACCTCTACCGGCGGCTCGGCATCCGCGACGTCCAGGTGCGCCTCAACTCGATCGACGACGCGGAGCCGCGGCGCGCGTATACCGAACGGCTCAAGGACTTTTACCGGCCCCACCTGGCGAACCTCTCGGAGGACGCCCAACGCAGGTTCGAGCGGAACCCGCTGCGCCTGCTCGACAGCAAGGACCCCCGCGACCAGGCCCTCAAGGCGAGCGCGCCGAAGCTCGTCGAATCGCTCAGCCCGGCCGCGGCCGAACACCACGACACCGTCGTCGCCACGCTCCAGGAAGCGGGCATCGAGGTGGTGATCGACCCGCTCATCGTCCGCGGGCTCGACTACTACAACCGGACCGTGTTCGAGATTGTGCCGAAAGCCGACGAGCGTGCCCAGAGCACAATTGGCGCCGGCGGGCGCTACGACGGGCTGATGCAGATCCTCGGCGGCCCGGCGACGCCGGGAGTCGGCTTCGGCAGCGGCATCGAACGGATCATCCTCGAGATGCAGCGCTGCGAGGTAGCGCTGGCCGAGCCTGCCACCGCCGATGTGTTCGTTATCCATCAGGGCCGGGCCGGGCAACGGGCGGCGTTGGCGCTCGCCGGAGACATGCGCCGGGCCGGGGTCGCGGCGGTCGTCGCGGAGTCCGGCCGGTCGTTTAAGTCGCAGTTCCGCAGTGCCGATGCCTCCGGGGCTCGGTTCGCGCTGATCGTTGGCGAAAACGAGGCGGCCAGCGGCGTCGCGATCGTGAAGGACCTGCGCGATGGCGGCGCCCAAGCGGAGGTCCGTTTCGACCAGGCCGGTGACGCCGTCGCTGCCCGTCTCCGGGGCGGGTAAAGCGGCCGGCCGTTGCTATACTGGGGCAATCCCGGCGCTGTAGCGCCTCGAATTGATGGCCTCATGGACGAAGCGATCCTCACGCAGCTGCGCAAATTGCAGCAGCGCCACCACGACCTGACCGAGGAGATGAGTCTCCCGGAGCTGGTCTCCGACTTCGAGCGGGTGAACAAGCTGGCCAAGGAACGGTCCGACCTTGGGCCGATGGTTGCGCTCGTCGAAGAATGGGACGCGGTGAGCGGCGCGGCCGCTTCGGCGCGCGAGCTGCTCGGCGAGAGCGACGAGGAGATGCGCGCGCTCGCGGAGCATGAGCTTGCTGAGGCAGAGGCGCGCCTCGCCGAGCTCGGCGGCGAGTTGCGCCGCGCCCTTCTCCCAAAGGACCCGCGCGACGGGCGCAACGTCATCATGGAGATCCGCGCCGGTGCTGGCGGCGAAGAGGCCGCCTTGTTCGCCTCCCAGCTCTACCGCATGTACGCACGCTACGCCGAGCGCCACCGCTGGCAGACGGAGATCCTGAGCGCTTCTGATTCGGAAAAGGGCGGCTTCAAGGAGGTTGTCTTCGAAATCCGCGGGAGCGGAGCGTTCTCCCGGATGAAGTGGGAGAGCGGCGTGCACCGCGTCCAGCGCGTCCCCGAGACGGAGGCGCAGGGCCGCATCCACACCTCGACGGCAACCGTCGCGGTGCTCGCCGAGGCCGAGGAGGTGGAAGTTGCGATCGAAGAACGGGATATCCGGGTTGACATCTTCCACTCGTCCGGTGCCGGCGGGCAGAACGTGAATAAGGTCGCGACGGCGGTCCGCCTCACCCACCTCCCCACGGGCATCGTCGTGGTGTGCCAGGACGAGCGCTCCCAGATGAAGAACCGCGTGAAGGCGATGACCGTCCTCCGCTCGCGCCTCTTCGACATGGAGCAACAGAAGGCAGAATCGGAGCAGGCGCAGGCCCGGCGCAGCCAGGTGGGCAGCGGCGACCGCAGCGAGAAGATTCGGACATACAACTTCCCGCAGGACCGGATCACCGACCACCGGATTGGGCTCACCGTCCACAACATCCCGCTGCGGCTCGATGGCAACATCGACGACGTGATCGACGCGGTCGCGACAGCCGACGAAGCCGAACGCCTCGAAGCCAGCGTCGCGTGAGGGCCTCGGCGCTCACGGCCGAGATTGTCGATGGCCTGGCGAAAGCCGGCGTGCCCGACGTGCGCTTCGAGGCCGAGCTCCTTGTCCGCGGGGCGGCCGGCATCGACCGCGCACGCTACTTCACCGACCCGGACCTCAGCGAGGAGTCATGTCTGCGGGCACGGCAGCGCGCCGAGCGGCGTCGCCGTCGTGAGCCGGCGGCCTACATCCAGGGTGACCGCGAGTTTTGGGGCCGCCGCTTCGTGGTCACGCCCGACGTGCTGATCCCGCGTCCGGAGACAGAGCTGCTCGTGGAGTTGGCCTTGGAGGAGGCGCCGGCGACCGGCAGGCGGCCCGTGATCGCCGATATTGGCACAGGCAGCGGCTGTATTGCCGTAAGCATCGCCGCTGACCTGGGCGACCGCGCCCGTATCGTCGCCACCGATGTGAGCGCCGCGGCGCTGCGTGTCGCTCGCCGGAACGCCGCCGCGAACGACGCGGTCGTCGGGTTCGCCCAGGGAGACCTCGCCGCCTCACTTGGGCGCGTCGACATCCTCCTTGCGAACTTGCCCTACATTCCGAGCGCCGAAGTTGCCGCGCTCGAGCCCGAGGTGAGCTTCTGGGAGCCGCGCGTCGCACTCGACGGCGGCGGCGACGGCTTTGTGCTCATTCGCCGCCTGGTCGCCGACTGCCGGGACCGTTTGCGGCCTCGGCTGAGCGCCTTCGAGGTCGGCTTCGGCATGGCCGCCGCGTGCGCACGGCTGCTCCGGGACGCGGGCGCGCAGACAGCGACGCTCAAGGACCTTGCCGGCATCGACCGGGTGGTGTGTGCGCGATGGCCGTGAAGCTTGTGGCGCTCGATATCGACGGCACCATTGTCGCCGGGCGCGGCGACCACGATGGCTACCCGTCGGACGCGATCTGCGACGCTGTCGCCGGGCTCATGGCGGCGGGCATTGAGGTCGTGCTCGCCTCCGGGCGGATGTTCCCGGGCACCCGAAAGATCGCCGAGTACCTGGGCCTCGCAAGCCCCGTGATCTGCCAACAAGGCTGCTCGGTCCACACCCTTGACGGCACGATGACGCATCAATTCGCGATCGAGGACCATCTCGCGGCCGGGATCGTCGCCTTCGGGCGTGAGCTTGGTCGCCCGATCGAGTGGTTCAACCCGACGCGCTATCTCGTCTCGGCGGCGAACCCGGCCTCGGTCGACTATGGCCTCGTGTCGGGCGTGCCGGTCGAAATCACACCGTTCCCCGAGCGTTCCGGCGTCGTGCCGACCGGCGTGGGCATCATCAGCGACGCTATCGAGGCCCCACGCATCCATCGAGAGCTGGTCCATCGCCACGCTGAGCACGTCCACCTGCTCGACTTTCCCACGGTGACCGTCGCCGTCCACCCGGATGCGAACAAGGGTCACGCGCTCTCGCTCGTCTGCGACGACCTGGGCATTTCGCGCCACGAGGTCGTCGCGGTCGGCGACAGCGTCAACGACGCGGCGATGCTCGCCTGGGCGGGACGCGGCATCGCGTTGGCGCACAGCGACCGCTACGCCCTCGACGCCGCCGACGAGGTGCTCGCCGAAGACGGTCCGGATCCGGTCGCGCGACTCTTGCGTTCGCTGCTCCGGTAGCTATTCGACGCGTTCGCGGTATTGCACGGCTTCGGCGAGGTGCGCCGCGGACACCGGCCCCGCCCCGGCGAGGTCCGCGATCGTCCGTGAGATCTTGAGGACGCGATGAAACGCGCGCGCCGACAGGTTGAGCTGGCGCACGGCAACGTGAAGGAGGTCCGCCGCGGCGGGCACGAGCTGTTCTTGGACCGCCGAACGGACTTCGCCTGGCGTCATCTCCGCGTTCAGCTTCGAGGCGCCAAAGCGCGCGTGCTGGACCGCCCGCGCGGCCGCGACACGCGCCGCGACCGCCGAGCTCGGCTCCCCGCGCTGCCCGGCCATCAGCTTCTCGAAGTCGACGCGCGGCACTTCGACGAACAGGTCGATCCGGTCGAGGAGCGGCCCCGAGACGCGGCGCTGATAGCGCGACACGGCTTGCGGCGGGCAGACGCAGTCGCGTTCGGGGTCGCCGAAGTAGCCGCATGGACACGGGTTGCTCGCGCTGAGCAGCGCGAAGGATGCCGGGAAGGTAACCGATTGCTTCGCCCGGCTGATGGTGACCTTGCGGTCTTCGAGCGGCTGGCGGAGCACCTCGAGGACGCGAGGGTCGAACTCCGGGAGCTCATCCAGGAAGAGCACGCCACGATGGGCCAGGGTCACCTCGCCGGGCCTCGGGTTTGGCCCCCCGCCGACGAGGCCCGCGTTCGAGACCGTGTGGTGTGGCGCGCGGAACGGCCGCGTGCGCACGAGCCCGGCGCCGGGCGCCAGCAGCCCGGCGACGCTCAGGATCCGCGTGACCTCCATCGCCTCGTCGTCGGTCATCGGCGGGAGGATGGAGGGCAGGGCGCGGGCGAGCAGCGTCTTGCCGCTCCCCGGCGGCCCACGCATCACGAGGTTGTGCCCGCCGGCGGCCGCCACCTCGAGGGCGCGCTTCGCGTGCTCCTGGCCGACCACGTCCGCGAAATCGAACGGGTGCTCCTCGCTAATCGCCGCCCGCGCAGCGTCGCGGGTGTGGAGCGGCAGCGGCGCGCCGCCGAGGATGTGGCCGGCGAGCGCGGAGAGGCTCTCCACCGGATGAACCTGGAGGTCGCCGATGAGCGCGGCTTCTTCGGCGTTGGCGACGGGGACGAACACGCGGCGCTTGCCGCAGGCCGCGGCAAGCGCCGCCATCGGCAGGACGCCCCGGACGGGCCGCACATCGCCCGTCAGCGCGAGCTCGCCGACGAAGACCGCGTCGGACACATCACCGACGACCTGGCCCGAGGCGAGGAGCAGGCCGAGTGCGATCGGGAGGTCGTAGGCAGGCCCCTCTTTACGGGTATCGGCGGGGGCCAGCGAAATGACGACGCGGGAGTTCGGCGGGTACTTCAGCCCGCTGTTGCGAATGGCCGCGCGGACGCGTTCCTTGGACTCCTGGACGGCCGCATCGGGCAGGCCGACGACCAGGGTCTTGGGCTCCCCGCGCGAGACATCGACTTCAACATCGACGAGCTCGCCATCGAGCCCAACGACGGCGCAACTGTGGACCTTGGCGAGCATGGGGCGATTCTTCGGGCGAAGGGCGAGCGAGTCAACCCGCCGGCCGTTCCGGTGAGGCGCAGGTTCACCCCCACATGCGTAGGGACCAGGAGCCCGTGGCGCGGTCGCAGCGCGGCTTCGGCGGTTCACCCCCACATGCGTGGGGACCAGTGGGTGGTGCGATCCGTAGGTGGGCTGGGAGCCGGTTCACCCCCACATGCGTGGGGACCAGATCAACCAAGGGGGCTCGGAAATGGAAAACAACGGTTCACCCCCACATGCGTGGGGACCAGCCCAACACTCGCCCGCTCAAGATGATCAACCGCGGTTCACCCCCACATGCGTGGGGACCAGACTTCTGCTCCTCCGAAAGATTCGGGGGCTGCCGGTTCACCCCCACATGCGTGGGGACCAGGCGAGGGTGTTCTACTGCAACTTCCGCGAGGACGGTTCACCCCCACATGCGTGGGGACCAGGCGAGGGTGTTCTACTGCAACTTCCGCGAGGACGGTTCACCCCCACATGCGTGGGGACCAGCGAGGGTATCGCTGCGGGTATTAGCGATGGTACGGTTCACCCCCACATGCGTGGGGACCAGACTAAAGATGAACGCGACAAAGCACGTACCATCGGTTCACCCCCACATGCGTGGGGACCAGTCCCTCTGAAAGGGGCGAAGGAATGAAGGGCACGGTTCACCCCCACATGCGTGGGGACCAGGCGTCCTGGATGGTGATGGTGAGCCGTGAGGGCGGTTCACCCCCACATGCGTGGGGACCAGGGTGCCTTTACCTTAACCTATAGGCGGCTAGGCGGTTCACCCCCACATGCGTGGGGACCAGAGGACGTAGCCGGAGGGGAGCAACAACCGCTACGGTTCACCCCCACATGCGTGGGGACCAGTTGGGGGTGGACGCGGCTAGCTCGTCTGACTGCGGTTCACCCCCACATGCGTGGGGACCAGCCGATCTGGTCGCCGAAGACCTTCTCTGCCTTCGGTTCACCCCCACATGCGTGGGGACCAGGTGACCTCCTTGTGACCGCTGCCGCCGTCCCATGGTTCACCCCCACATGCGTGGGGACCAGTGGGGCTTCGTCACGCTGGCCGCCGCCGCCCTCGGTTCACCCCCACATGCGTGGGGACCAGGGGTCGTCAACTTCAGCGTCGGCGGTGGACGGAGGTTCACCCCCACATGCGTGGGGACCAGCGCAGTTACGGCCGGGCCGCCGACTATCTCGGCGGTTCACCCCCACATGCGTGGGGACCAGTCCGTCGTCGTCGCAACCTTGGTGGTCGCAACCGGTTCACCCCCACATGCGTGGGGACCAGTGCCCACGCGATGGCCTCGAAGTCGAGGGTGTCGGTTCACCCCCACATGCGTGGGGACCAGTCCGTGGATGATGCCCGTGTTTAGAGCGTCCACGGTTCACCCCCACATGCGTGGGGACCAGTCCGGCTCGTTGCCGAAATGCCGCAACGCTTCCGGTTCACCCCCACATGCGTGGGGACCAGGTCAGCGGTCATTCGGGCGTCGCCGGCGTCGCCGGTTCACCCCCACATGCGTGGGGACCAGGCCTGGCCTGTCGACCAGGCTTCCACGAGTGCCGGTTCACCCCCACATGCGTGGGGACCAGATCGTAGAAGCTGCCCCTGGCAAATCTGGCTACGGTTCACCCCCACATGCGTGGGGACCAGGCCGGGCTGGCCAGCCTCGAAGCGGCGCTCCGCGGTTCACCCCCACATGCGTGGGGACCAGGCCCGGGGGAGTATCTAGATCAGGTGGACCGACGGTTCACCCCCACATGCGTGGGGACCAGCGAGGATTGCTGACTCCTTCATTCCTTGCCCCCGGTTCACCCCCACATGTGTGGGGACCAGGGCCGGTTCGGGTTGGTTGGGAAACCAAAATGCGGTTCACCCCCACATGCGTGGGGACCAGGTCAGCGTCGCGGCGCCCGCCCGTGGGAGATTCGGTTCACCCCCACCTGCGTGGGGACCAGGAATGGCCCAAACTGCTGTCCTTGCCGTACCCCGGTTCACCCCCACATGCGTGGGGACCAGTGCGCCAAGCTGGCGGCCTATGGCGTCACGGCCGGTTCACCCCCACATGCGTGGGGACCAGCACACCACGATCTTCGCATCTTCTCGGATGGTCGGTTCACCCCCACATGCGTGGGGACCAGGTCGGCCTCGATCTTGGCGATCTCGGTCACGACGGTTCAACCCCACATGCGTGGGGACCAGGGGCGCGTCAACCCAAACTTCATGCGGGTGCGCGGTTCACCCCCACATGCGTGGGGACCAGGTCCTGGCCAGCGTGGCCGCTGATCCTCACCTCGGTTCACCCCCACATGCGTGGGGACCAGCCGAGCTGCCGTTCGGCCAACAAGCGCCCGACCGGTTCACCCCCACATGCGTGGGGACCAGGGTTTGTGGACCGACCAGCCTTCGCAAGCTCACGGTTCACCCCCACATGCGTGGGGACCAGCGTCGCGCCGGGCGTGGACATCGCGGCCACGCCGGTTCACCCCCACATGCGTGGGGACCAGTAGCGACAGCGCAGAAGGGCGCGCGCATCGCCCGGTTCACCCCCACATGCGTGGGGACCAGACGACTTCCGCCGTCTTCCTCGTCCTGAACGCCGGTTCACCCCCACATGCGTGGGGACCAGGCGCGGATCGATGCTGGCACGCCGATCCGCTACGGTTCACCCCCACATGCGTGGGGACCAGCCGCTCACGCGTCCGAGCTGGGCCTCGCAATACGGTTCACCCCCACATGCGTGGGGACCAGATCGCCCGAGCCGGCGGCGTCGATGACGGCGTAGGTTCACCCCCACATGCGTGGGGACCAGCCGTCGGTAACGTCCGGCCTCAACAGCGACGACGGTTCACCCCCACATGCGTGGGGACCAGTGGTCGGCCCGTGGTCGGCCCGTGGTCGGCCCCCGGTTCACCCCCACATGCGTGGGGACCAGTCGTCGTCGTAGAGCCCTGTCTTCAGGTCGTCCGGTTCACCCCCACATGCGTGGGGACCAGTCGAGTACGCGCCGCTGGAGGACGCCGTCTCGCGGTTCACCCCCACATGCGTGGGGACCAGGACTTCGGCCCCTTCGCACGGAGCAACGACGCCGGTTCACCCCCACATGCGTGGGGACCAGTCACTCGCCGACCATACTCCGGTATGAACTGGCGGTTCACCCCCACATGCGTGGGGACCAGGCCGTCTACCTCAACGCCCGCGTGAGCACGGCCGGTTCACCCCCACATGCGTGGGGACCAGGGCTGAGTGTGTTTGGTGTGCGCCTCGTACCACGGTTCACCCCCACATGCGTGGGGACCAGGAATCACGTCCCAAACGGACATATGGGTCAGCGGTTCACCCCCACATGCGTGGGGACCAGCGCTCGAGCCGCTGAGCGCGCCGGTGTTGCCTATGGTTCACCCCCACATGCGTGGGGACCAGCCCGTCGCGACCGCCGAGACCTGCGCGAGCCGCGGTTCACCCCCACATGCGTGGGGACCAGTCGGCCTCGGGGCGCTTGTTGGCCCCGACCAGCGGTTCACCCCCACATGCGTGGGGACCAGTAGGCGTGGCGCGGATGGGTCGGCTGCCACGGCGGTTCACCCCCACATGCGTGGGGACCAGCGCGCCAGAAGCGGGCGGCAAGAACGTCTGGACGGTTCACCCCCACATGCGTGGGGACCAGCACTGCATCGCTGTGTCGTGGTCAGGTTTGGTCGGTTCACCCCCACATGCGTGGGGACCAGTCGTCCGCCAGCGCGCGCAGGAACGACGAGTCCGGTTCACCCCCACATGCGTGGGGACCAGCCCGCCATAGAAGTCCTCCGCGATCGCCGCGCCGGTTCACCCCCACATGCGTGGGGACCAGGGTCGGAATGTTGCCGTAGCGCAGGACGTTGCCGGTTCACCCCCACATGCGTGGGGACCAGGTACGCGGTGTCGGCCATGCCGATGCTGATCTCGGTTCACCCCCACATGCGTGGGGACCAGGAGCGCGCCCACGCGATGTCGAAGGGCCGCGCCGGTTCACCCCCACATGCGTGGGGACCAGGAGACGGCGGGCGGCAACTGGCGGCCCCAGAACGGTTCACCCCCACATGCGTGGGGACCAGTGGCGCCAGCGAGCGCAGAAGATGGCGGGCAACGGTTCACCCCCACATGCGTGGGGACCAGGATGCCGTGCTTAAGGAACGCCGGGCGCGCTTCGGTTCACCCCCACATGCGTGGGGACCAGAACGGCAGGTTTTCCATTAAGAATTAATGACGCTGGTTCACCCCCACATGCGTGGGGACCAGCCGTCGGCGCCCGGAGTCGGGGCCGCATCGGCCGGTTCACCCCCACATGCGTGGGGACCAGAAAATCGCGCGCACGGTTTCGGGACGCAAGCCCGGTTCACCCCCACATGCGTGGGGACCAGCCCTACGTGCGGGAAACCGAGTACCAGCTGTTCGGTTCACCCCCACATGCGTGGGGACCAGACCGGCGCACAGCGATGGAGCAGCGCCAGGCGCGGTTCACCCCCACATGCGTGGGGACCAGTATCGCACGTCACGTGGGAGAGAGGAGGCCCCCGGTTCACCCCCACATGCGTGGGGACCAGACTTGGGAGCGCTGGCCAGTGATCCAGACAGCCGGTTCACCCCCACATGCGTGGGGACCAGGACGCAGTCGTCCTTAGCGCCGTCCCATTCCACGGTTCACCCCCACATGCGTGGGGACCAGGGCAACTTCCTGCACGAAGGCTGCTTGGCGCGCGGTTCACCCCCACATGCGTGGGGACCAGGCGATACGGCTGCCCAGTTCTGCCGGCCGTACGGTTCACCCCCACATGCGTGGGGACCAGAGGGGACGGGATGGGGAGAGCAAACGTCTGCCCGGTTCACCCCCACATGCGTGGGGACCAGCGCACTCGGCACACGTTGGCATCACGCCACCCCGGTTCACCCCCACATGCGTGGGGACCAGCCATACCGGGCCACTGTGGATCATCTTCGGGCCGGTTCACCCCCACATGCGTGGGGACCAGTCCCTTCTAGTGGTAAGCCGGTAGGAATGACCAGGTTCACCCCCACATGCGTGGGGACCAGGGCCGCTTTCAGGATCGCTCCTTGCACCTTCACGGTTCACCCCCACATGCGTGGGGACCAGACTGCACCCGACATTAACCCCACAACACCACACACGCCACCCCGCTCAAGCCCCCTCACCCCTTCAACGGACGGCGCGTCAGCAACAACCCCTCAAACTCCTCCGGCCAATAGCTCGGCGCCCCCCACAGACGGAACGTGAACCCCTGTTCGTTGTCCGTGTTGAAGACGAGGACGGCTGAGCCCCCCTCTGCTTTCTGACACACCTGCTCCCAGAGCAAGTCCCGCACCAGCGCGTTCACCGTCCCGACGAACACCCCCGCGCGCAGCTCCAACAGCCAGCGCGTCAGTTCGCCCCGCAGCCCCACCGGCACCCGCTCTAGGACGACGACGATCATCGCCAACCTCCGTCCGGGTCGTCCGCGGGATCGGCCGCTTCCGGCGCGTCGCCCGCGTCGGCGTAGTTGGTGCCGCCGGGCCGGTCGCCATCCGGGTCCCACAACCAGGCCGGCACGAGCTCGCCCGTGTCGGTCCGCACTTCGAGCGCCGTCGCCTCCTGGGGCTCGTCGGCGAGCGCCTTGCTGATGTCCGGGACGATCCGCGAAAGCAGCCGCCGCCGGTAAAACAGGTCGCGACAGTACGCGCGGGTGCGCGACTCGATGTTCGTAGGCCCCTCCGCCGCTGCCCGGAACGCCGCCGGGATGCCGATTTCCGTCTTGTAGAGGTCGGCGATGTCGTAGACGAACGAGAGCATCTTGCCGCTGTGGATGAAGCCGAGCGCCGGCGTATACCCGGCGGCGACGATCGCGGCGTGGCAGACGCCATAGAGGCAGCTGTTGGCCGCCGAAAGCGCCCGGTTCACCGGGTCGGCGTTGGTCCATTCGCTCGCCTTATAGGCGCGGCCCCGCCAGGTCACGCCATAGACCTTCGCCGCCCGTTCATAGGCTGCGCGGACGCGGATCCCTTCGCGCCCGCGCAGCTGTTGGAGCGTCCCATAGTCGCCGATCGGCTCATTCCCGAACCGCATCCGGTAGAGGCGGACGACGGTTTCGAGGTGCGTCGTCGGGTCGGCGAACATCCTCGATTGGTGGGCGAGCCGGCGGGACGAACGTGTCTCGCCCAGGCCCGTCGCATACATCCGCACGCCGCTTTCGCCGACCCAGGCGACGAGGCAGCCGTTCTCGGCGAGCGTCTGGACGGCGGCGTGGGTGATCGTCGTCCCCGGCCCAAGCATCAAGAGGCCGAGCGAGGCGCAGGGCACCGGCACCTTGCCCCGCTCGTCGTGTACCGCGATCGCCTTCGCCTCGCGGTCGACCCGGCAGCGGTCGACGTAGAGGTACGACCAGCTATCGCGGACTTTCGGCAGCGTCCGCAGGTTGATCATGGCATTCCCTACACGGGCGCCAAGGAGAGCAGGCCCATCCCGAACGCCTTCGCCGGGCCAACGCCGGCCCGCACGGCGGCGGCGAGCCTGCCCGAATCCCGGACCTCGAGCACGCCCTCGAAGAGGCAGCTTTCGAAGTCCAGGTTGCGGACGCCGCCCTCGAACCCCTGGCGGCCGCGCAGCCGCTCACCTGGGTCCGCGCGGGCGTTCGACGCCGACGCCGACGTCCGGGATTCCGCGTCGACGCCACCCGAGACGGTGACCGTGAGCAGCGCGAAGCCGGCGTCCTCGCCCTTGCGAGCGAGCCAGGCGAGGCGGTCATCCTCCCGGCGAAGCGGGACGCGTTTGCCAACGGCGCTCGCCTGCTCGCGCGCCTCCGGGCCCTGCGCCGAACGCTCGTGCACCCGGCGCGTCGGGTTGGCGCGCAGCCGGAAGCGAAACCGCGCACCGGCGGCCACCTTGGCGAGCAGCGGGTCGAGGCTTCGCGGCCCCTCGACGCCGATATCACGCGTTTCGAAGGCCCAGGCTGGGGCCTGGGCCGATTGGATGAACACCTGCGCGCTGTGGCGTTCGGGGCGCTCCTCCACGCGGTAGAGGACGCCGAGCGCTTGACGCGCCGGGCCTTCCGGCACGTCCGGGAAGCCCGACATCACCAGCCGGTGCATCGCGTGGCAATCCCCGAGCAGCCGCTGCGTGTCGCGGCTGCGCAGGTTCAGCGTGAGGCGGGAGAGGAAGAGGTCAGGCATGCGAAGCCTCCTTGCTTGGCTCGAACGAGGTCCGCACATAGCGGACCCGAAAGCGACGCGAACGGAATGAGTCCGCTTGGGGGCGGTCCCAGCGCGACTCGGAGCTCGTCTCGGACGACGCGGGGAGCACGAACCGTTCGTGCCCCCGCCCCAGGCGACGCTCGCGACGGCGCTCGTCCCCGGGGATGGGTGGCGGGTCTTCGCCGCTCAGGATGGCCTTGAGCTCGTCGCGCCCGCCTTCGCGCAGCCCCGGCCGGGCCTTGCCCAGCCAGATCGGGACCGACGGGACGAACGCCTTCCGGCCGAGGTAGAGCTGCCAGACGGGCGCCTTGAGCGCCGCCTCGACCTCGCCGAGGAACCCCCCGTCGGGGTGGACGAGGCCGCAGAGGAAGTCGGCGTCGGCCAGGTACTGCCGGTTCGAAAGGACGGCGTTATCGAGCCGGCCGCCGTCGGCGCGGGCCACGCCCTGCCCCTTCGGATAGCCGCCGCCGGCCGTGTGGTAGTCGTTGGCGGGCGTGCCCTCGCGCAGGACGCGGACGCCGAGGTCATAGCCGGAGTCGAGCAGCGCGGGCGGCAGGTCGAGGTCGCGCTGGTGGCCCATCGCCGCGCAAATCAGCCCGGTGACGCCGCTGAGCGTGGGTTCGAGCTCCGTGTCGCGCTCGGACCAGCGGCTCCGCGTGCCCCAGGACTGCATGGGGCCGCAGAGCCGGATGAGGAGGATGGCCACAGTTAGGCCCCCTCGAAGCGGACCGCCGCGAGCACGGTATCGACCAGCTCGCGGTGGCTGCGCACGCGGCCGGGAAGGAGCCCTTCGCCCGCATCGCCGAGGGCGCACCACGCCGTCGTCAGCCCCGCGGGCGCGTCGTACATCGCGACGAGGTCGTGCCAGTGCTTGCCGAGCCGCTCGACCGAGCCGCCGACGAGGTCTTCGTCGCGCACAGGGCGGGCGAAGGCGTTTGCGAGCGACCAAAAGCCCGAGTCGCGGACGACGGCGAACACGAAGGACGGCTTGTTGCGCGCGGCGAAGCTGTTCTGCTTGCCGGTGGGCTCGGCATCGCGGTTGGCGAGGAGGAACGCCTCGACGGTCTTGCGGGCGAGCTCGACATCGCCCCCGAGGTTTGCGAGGAGCTGCTTGAGGTCGATGTTGGCGTAGCGGTAGTAGCAGGCCGAGTTGAACTCGACCTGGCCGATCATGTCCGCGCCGGCGTTGTCCTCCGGCTTGTTGTCGTCGACGGCGGTGTAGTAGTCGAACTCCCGGATGCCGACTTCGTGGGTCGAGAGTGCGTGGGCGACCTGGCTGGCGGCGTCGATGTTGCGTTCCGGCAAGTCCGCGAGCATCCGTCCGAAGAGGGCGAGGTCGGCCGAGCGCGCTCCGTTCAATGCGTCAGCGAGGCGCTTCTTCAGGGGCTCACTGAGCGCCTTCTTGGCGGCCTCCTTCGCAGGCTTCTTGTTCTTGGCTTTGGCCCAGACCTTCTGGTAGGCCTCCCGGATTGGGTCGAATTCCTGATGGCAGACCTCCGCGAACTTCCGCAGCTGTCCCTCATCGGCGTAAATCAGTACCTCGGTGAGCGTCTCGGCGCTCTCTCCCTCGCCCCGGACCTCAGAGAGGATGCCCAGCCCGCCCATCGCGGCGTCGAACACCTGTGCGGACTCTTCAGGATCGTGGCCAGAGTCAGCGATGAAGCGAGCTGCGATCTCTCTCAGTCGTTTTGAACGGCCCGCGACATCGCCATGCGGGTACGCTGTGCCTTTCGGAAGTGCTGCCTTGAACTGGTCTCGAATCGCGCGCTTGAGGCACTGGCTGGAGATGCGGGCGCGGCGATAACCGCCGAAGTCGGCGGACTTCGGACTGCCCGTGTCGTCACGGTTGAGGTTGGAGGGAGCGA
>JBJXFX010000026.1:0-9484 GCA_046152925.1 Dehalococcoidia bacterium | reverse complement strand
GGAAGGGCCGCTTTCATGTCTTGAGGATTGCTGGCTCAGGCGGGTGCGGGCGCCATCGAGCGCTCCGTCTCTTCCGCCAATTGGCGGAAGCGATCCTGGCCGACGGCGATAAAAAGACCCTCGGCCTCCGCCAGCAGCGTCTCCCCGTCGTGCAGCGTCGCCGTCGTGTAGATCTTTCGGTCCTCGACGCGGTCGACGGCGCCGCGAAACGTGAGTTCTTTGTAGAGCGGCGTCGGGCGCCGGTACCGCACGACGAGCGTGCCGGTCATCCCCGGGTTCCCGGTCATCGACTGGACCATCCCCAGGACCTCATCGAACGCAGCGGCGACATGCCCACCGTGGACGTGGCCGGGCGGGCCTTCGTAGGCGAGGCCGAAGGTTGCGCGGGCGACGGTCGCGCCGTCCTCGATCCGGAGACTGAGCGGCGGCGCGATCGGGTTGCCCGGCCCGGAGATTGGGCTGTTGTCGTAGAAGCCGCTGCTCGCGCCGGAGGTGCTCCGTTCGGCGAACCCCCAGAGCGGGCGGTCGCGCGGGCCCGCCGCGAGGAGCGCGTTGAAGCGCTCGATATCGGCGGCGGCCGCTGCGATCTCTTCCTCGGGAAGGCCGGTCTCCATCATCAACTCGATGGTCTCGCGGATGGCGGCGGCAAGGCGGTGGAGGGCCGCCCGCTTGCCTTCCGGTGGAGCTTCGTCGGGGAGCCAGCGATGGGAGGTCGGCCGGAGCGGTTCAGTCACGGAGCAAGTATCGGACGCGGCTTGCTAAGGACACCTACTGCACGAGGATCGAAGCCGTTGGCCCGTTTCCCGTCCCCAAGTATTGGCCCCCGGGGAGCGGCGTCACGATCGTGATGAACTGCCCCGTCACTTGGGTCTTGCCGCCGGTATCGCTCAGCCCTTCGAGGAACATAAAGGCGAAGCCGATGATGGTGGACTGGTTCGGGTTATTCACCTGATTTACGACCGGGATGATGATGATCCGGGGGCTGTTCAGGCAATTCGGGGCGATGGAGACGGTGCCATCAGAGTTCGTCCTCAGGACATCGCCGATCGCGTTGCTCGGACATCCGGAAGGAGCCGACCGCGCGAGCCGGCTGTTCACGCCCTGCTTGGTCGGACCCACCATGGCGCCCGTTTGCGGGCTCACTTGGTCGCCAACCATGTATAAGGTGGTCGAGCCGTTCATGATGTTCTCGCGGTACTCGTCCGCGCCGGTCTTATCGAGGACCAAAGCGCCGAAGTCGCCGCCGAAGTTTTCGCCAGCGCCGTACTTTAGGGTGCAGGACTGGTTTTGTTTGAAGATCGGGAGACCCGCGGAATCGAGGCCCAGGTAACAGGCGTTCGAAAGCAGGGTGCTGTTGCTCCCGTTGTTGGGGACGAGCCCCCAAGGGAGCACGCCCGTCCCACCGTTGTAGACGCCGTTTCGCGCCGTCGCATCGGCGGAGACGCTCGACCCGCTCATCCCGAAGAGTTTGAGGAAGTAGTACGACACGTAGCGGCTCGCCGTGACGTGGATCGTGTCGTTCGTGGTGGTGGTTTGAGAGTAGGTGATCGCCGCGGTCGTCCCAGAGGGGCTGTTGCTGGCGACGTAGGCCTCGGCGATCGTGCCCGCGCCCGTCACGTTCGGGAGTTCACGCGCCGCGGCGAAGGCGCCTGCGTCCGCAGCCTTTTGCAGGTCCGCCCGTGTCCACACCAATTGTCCGATATCGACGGAGAGGCCGACGAGACCGCAGAGCGTCGCGGCGCCCCCGGCGAAGAGGATCAGCGCTGGGCCGTGCTCGCCCCGCTGGACGAGGGCCCGGATGAGTCGTTGGAGTGCGCGCATGAGACCTGAGCTCCCGGTTTCTTCCGCTCGCCATCCGCTCACCCCGCATTGTCCGAGTGGGGCGGGGGGCCAGTCAGGCGCAGGCGGGTGGAGATCCGGTCACGACAAGCCAGGTCGAGCCTGCGATGCTCCCGGCGCGATGCCGAGCGCACGGCGGCTGAAGTGCTCGTGAGCGGCGCGCCGCAGCGCGCCGAGAGCCTGCTCGAAGACAACCGTGCCTACGACGACGGCCTCAACGGCGCGGTCCCGGTCCGAGGCGGTGCCGGATTCGCCGAGGGTGAAGGCGATCTCCGTCTCGGCGACGCCTTCCACGGCCTTCGCGTACGGGATCAGCGCTTGCCACGGGATCGGGAAGGGAAAGGCGCCGCGGAGCGCGATCAGCGTGGACGCGAGGCGGTAGTGCGCCGACCCTCGGTGCACCTCCCAGCCGAGGTGGCCGAAAAGGGCGTCGATGTCGTCCTGCGCCGCGCTCATACCCGGCGGCGGGGCGCCTTCGGTCTCAGTCAGGGCGTCAGAGACGGCGCCGAGCAACTCGATCGTCGGGAGATGTGGGTCATCGATCGCGTCCACGAGGCGCTTGATGGTGAGGATGCTCAGCCCGGCGACATCACGGAGGGCCCGAATCGCGCCGAGCCGCCGGATGTGGTCCTCCGAGTAATCGGCCTGGTTCGGGCCGGTGCGGCGGCCCGGGGGCAAGAGCCCCTCGCGGAGGTAGAACTTGATCGACGCCACCGGCACGCCAGTGGCGTGGCTCAGTTCGGAGACTTTCATCGGCACATGCTCGCAGCCGGCGTGCTTCGTGGTACATCTCACGGTGCGGCCGGTGGGATGGAGTTGAAGATAGTCTCACTATCGGATAGTGTCACTATCCAGACGACCAGGAGGGCACGGTAACGGCGAGCGTCCGCAAGGAACGGGTGACCCCGCACGTCGAAGGCGACTTCGTCGTCTTCTTGATCGGGATGCGGATCAACAAGCCGTGGAAGCCATGGAAGTGGCTGCCAGTCTTCATCGCTATGCCGCGGATGCTACGGGAACTCGCGAGCCAGAAGGACTCAGGGCTCCTCGGCGCGCGCCTCAGCTTCGGCAGCCCGATCTCGCCCGTCGTCATCCAGTACTGGCGGTCGTTTGAGGCGCTGGACCGGTACGCCCGCGCCCGCGCCCAGAGCCACCTGCCCGCCTGGGCCAAGTTCAATCGCGCGATCGGTTCGAACGGCGACGTGGGCATCTGGCACGAGACCTACCTCGTCCCGGCCGGCGCCTACGAGGCGATTTACAACAATATGCCGCCCACTGGCCTCGGCGCAGCCTTCGAGGTGGTCCCGGCGACTGGCCGCAAGCGGACGGCTGGCCAGCGGGCGGCGCTCCGTGAGGGCGAAGGCGAAGGGCTGCCGGACGCGTAGGCGCTGTTGTCGGGGTGTATGATCGTTGCGACGGAGGTGGCGCGTGGACGATGTCGTGATCGAAGTGGTGCCCAATGCCTTCCGCCGCACCTGGGCGTACACGCCGTCGGGCGTGCCGGTCTGGGCGATCATCGGGCAGCTCCAGGGCTGGAACTGGGACATCGAGGCTTACCTGGAACGAACATGCGGCGAGATCACGCGCGCCGATGTCGACTTCGCGATCGCCTACTACAAGAAGCATCGAGGCGAAATCGACCTGAAGCTGTCCACATTGTGACTCCCGGTCGTTCCGAGGGTGTCGCTTCCGCCCGTGGTCATCGCGTGCATCTGGATGAGTGCGCGACGGCCCTGAGGCCAACGCTCGCAGCACACGGTCACGACGTGACGCGAGCCCGAGATGTGCTCCCAGGCGGCTCTTCAGATCCAAGACAAATGGCATTTGCGGTGGCCGACGGCAGGATTATGGTCACGCTCAACCGCCAGGACTTCCTCCTGGTCCACGAGACGTGGCTGCTGGCTGGCGCCCATCACTTCGGTGTCGTGAGCTGTCTCGGCCAGGTGCCCGACTTCGATCTCGCCCTGGCGAGCCTGCTCGGCTCGGCTGCGCCTGGAAGCCGCGACGACCGGATGCTCATCTGGGAGCCGGTCGCGCGCCGTTGGGTCGTTGCAGGCGCGTGAGCTGTGCGGCGGCCATTTGTAGCCGCAGCCCACGCCCGCTACGCTGCCGCCACTTCCCCCTCGGAGTCCACGCATGGCGAGCAACGTCCACTTCGGTATTACCATCCCCCAAATCAAGCGCACTTGGGCTGAGACCAAGTCGGCGTCGGTCGAGTTCGAGGCGATGGGCTTCGACTCCCTCTGGGTGTGCGACCACCTCTATGGCCCGCAGTCCCCCACGATCCCGATCCTGGAGGCATGGTCGCTGCTGAGCGCCGTCGCCGCCGTCACCAACCGCGTGGAGCTGGGCACCCTCGTCACGCCGGCGGGCATGCGCAACCCGGCGCAACTCGGCAAGACGATCGCGACCGTCGACAACATCGCTGGCGGACGTGTGATCGCCGGCCTCGGCGCCGGCTGGATGCGGCGCGAGTTCGCGGACTTCGGCGTCCCCTTCCTCGACACTCCCGAGCGCCTCGGGCAACTCAAGGAGACGGTGCAACTCTTCCGCCGGATGTGGGGCGATGAGCCGGAGGTGAGCTTCGACGGCAAGTACATCTCGACCGACCGGGTCGTCACGGAGCCGAAGCCGCCGCGCCGCGTCCCGATCCTGATCGGCGGGGCCGGCGAGAAGGTCACCCTGAAGATCGCCGCTACCGAGGGCGACATTTGGAACAACCTCGCTGGCCACCAGCCGAACCTGGCCGCGAAGGTGGCCAAACTGCACGAGCACATGGACGCGGCCGGCCGGCCCCGCAGCGAAGTGACGGTGAGCCAGCAGTGCCTGGTCACGATCGCGCCGGACGAGGCCTCGGCGGGCCCGATGATCGATACCGCGAAGAAGATCTTCGGCGGCCACATGGGCGACCCGACAGGCCCGCTCGCGATCTCCGGTACGCCAGCCAAGGTGGTCGAGCAGGTCCAGAAGCACATCGACCTCGGCTGCACGATGTTCGTGATGGAGTTCTTCGGCCGCAGCACGATCGAGCCCGCGAAGCTCTTCGCCGAGACGGTCATCCCCAAGTTCAAGTAAGCGAGTTCAGGCGCCGGGGCTTCAGGCCGCGGCCCGGACCGCCGATCTTGGTAGTGATGAGTGCGTGGCGTTGGGCTGTCCAGTTCCCGCTGTACGGGCTTACGGGCGTCTGTGTGCTGCTCGAGCAGTCCGGCGCGGTCGAGGCCGCTATCGGATGGTCGGGCGCGACCCTGTTCGCGCTCACCGCCCTCGGCGCGGGGCGGATCGCCAACGGCGCCGAGCGGAGCCGGGCCGCCCGCGACTCGGGGCGCTACCGCGTCCGCGAGCTCGACGTGTCGTCGCGCCGAGGCAAGCGCGCCGCCTAGCGGGTTGGGCTCCTCAACTGCGCGGCCGGACCTTGCGGAAGGTGGCCCACAGCGTGAGGTCGTACGCGCTCTTGACCACGGCGCAGACCACGAACGGCGCCCCTCCCCACGCTCCCAGCAGCGCTCCACCGATGGACGGCCCCGGCGTCGAAGCGAGGCTCCGCGTGAGCCCGGTGTAGGCGGCGGCCGCGGCGCGTTCCTCGGGTTCGACCACGGAGACGACGAGGGCCTGCCGCGGCGGGACGTCCATCTGCGAAAGGAACGAGCGGGCAAGAAGTGCGGCCACCGCGAGCGGCGCGTTCGGCGCAAACGCGACCAGCGCAAGCAGCGCGTTCGACGGCAGGTGCGTGAACACCATCGTGTTCACGAGGCCGAACCGGAGCGAGAGCCGGGCCGAGACGACGAATGAGAGCGCCTGCGCCCAACTCGCGGCGAAGAACACCGCCCCCGTCGTGGCGGGCGAGAGGTCGAACTCACGCAGCAGGTAAAGCGCGATGATGCTTTGGACAACGAGGCCGCCCGCGAACGAGTCCGTCGCGAAGAGGCCCGCGAGCGTCCAGACGCGGCGCCGCGACGGGCCGAGCCCTGCTTTGGCGGATCCGTCCGTGCGGCGCGCCAGCTCAACCGCCGGCGGTAGCCGCCACACCAGCGCCAGCGTTGCGAGCCCGATGACGCCGTAGGCCAAGAAGAGCGCGCGGATCGCAGCCTCCTCGGCCAGCCCCGCGCCGGTGAAGACGACGGTCGTCGCCGTCGCAAGTGCCCCGAGGCCGCCCGCGAGCGACCCCGCGACGTTGAACCAGGCGAAGGTCGAGACGCGCCGGCCTGGCTCGGACTCTTGGGCAAGAATCGCTTGCTCTATTGGGAGGAATGCCGAGACATCGCCGGAGGTCGGGTTCGCGGTACCCAGGAACGCGACGGCCACCAGGGGCCAGAGCGAGGCGCTCGCTGCGTAGCCGAGGCCAGTGGCGACGGCCAGCAGCGCGCCCCAGACCAAGATCCGCCGTCGGCCGAAACGCTCGACGTAGCGGCCGACCAGAAAGGTCGCCAACGCTGTCCCTACGAGCGCGGCGGTCCCCAGGACGCCTGCCTCGAAGCCGGTCAGCCCAAGGCTCTGCGCGTACCTGGCGATCAGGATCGCCATCATGCCGTCGCCGAAGGTGCGCAGCGCTTTGGTGCCCAAAATGATGCTGGTCGTGCTGATTGGCGGAGGCTATACCCGCCGCGCGTGGGCGCACGCGCCGAGACCACACCTACTCGTCCAGCAACCCGAGGCGGCCGACCGCGCTGAGCAGGGCCTTGAACGCGGCCTCCACGATGCTCTCGTCGAGGCCGACGCCCCAGGTGCTGCGCTCCGAGCTGCGTGCCTCCACGTAGCAGGCGGCCTTCGACTCGGACCCGGCCGTGATGGCGTGCTCGACGTAATCCAGCACTTCGACGTCGAGGTCGAGTTCGAGCTTGAGCGCGTGGGTGAGCGCGTCGATTGGGCCGTTGCCTTCGCCGTGGACGGCGCGGACGGTGTCGTCGACGCGGAGCGAGGCTTCGAGCTTCCATTTGCCCTGGGCGACGTTCATCACGTGCGAGAGCAACTCGACCCGCGGCAGCACCGGCAGGTACTCCTTCTCGAAGGAGGCCCACATGGCGGCCGGCGCGATCTCCGTGCCGGTGTCCTCCGTCACCTTCTGGATGACGCGGGAGAACTCGATCTGGAGGCGGCGGGGAAGGTCGAGGCCATGTTCGACCTTCATGATGTAGGCGACGCCGCCCTTGCCTGACTGGCTGTTCACCCGGATGACGTCCTCGTAGGTGCGACCGATGTGCTTGGGGTCGATCGGCAGGTAGGGCACCTCCCAAACGTCGTACTCTTCGCCCAGCGCGTCGAAGCCCTTCTTGATCGCGTCCTGGTGCGAGCCGGAGAAGGCCGTGAAGACGAGGTCGCCGGCGTACGGCTGCCGATGGTGGACCGGAAGACGGTTGCAGTGCTCGGCGATCTGCCGGAGGCGCGGGATGTCGCTGATGTCCAGCTCGGGGTCGACCCCCTGAGAGAACAGGTTCAGCGCCAGAGTAATGATGTCCACGTTGCCGGTGCGCTCACCGTTGCCGAAGAGCGTGCCTTCCACGCGGTCGGCCCCTGCCATGACCCCGAACTCGGCGGCGGCCACGCCTGTGCCGCGGTCGTGGTGGGGGTGCAGCGAGAGGATGACCCGCTCACGCTGGCGCAGGTTCGCGAGGAACCACTCGATCGTGTCGCCGTAGATGTTCGGCGTGTACATCTCGACGGTGGCCGGCAGGTTCATGATAAGCGGGTCAGTGGGCGTCGACCCCAGCGTGTCCGCCACCGCTTCGCAAACCTCGAGGGCGTATGCGACCTCGGTGCCCGTGTAGCTCTCCGGCGAGTACTCGTAGCGGACATTCGAACCCTGCAGGTACTTCGCTTCGAGCTGCTTGCACATCGCCGCCGCGTCGGTCGCGATTTTGGTGATCTCCGGCTTCCCCGCCTTGAAGACGACCCGCCGCTGGAGTACCGAGGTCGAGTTGTAGAAGTGGACGATCGCGTTCTTGACGCCGGCCAGGCCCTCGTACGTCCGCTCCAACAACTCCGGCCGGCACTGGACCAAGACCTGGATGGTGACGTCGTCCGGGATGAGCTCCTCCTCGATCAGTTGGCGGAGGAAGTCGAAGTCCGGCTGCGAGGCCGAAGGAAAGCCGACCTCGATCTCCTTGAAGCCCATGTTGACCAAGGCATCGAACATGAGCCGCTTCCGTGAAGGGTCCATCGGGTCGATCAGCGCTTGGTTGCCGTCGCGGAGGTCCACGGAGCACCAGAGTGGGGCCTTCTCGATCTGGCGGTTCGGCCATTCGCGCGTGGGCAGCCGTAGCGGCAGCGGGCGGAACGGCTTGTACTTCTGGAACGGCATCGGCTTTGGCTGGACGGACTGCGCGGGCATCGTGGGCTCCTTTGGGGGTCGCGGGTGGTGGCCTTCGGACCAAAAAGAAACCTCCCGGCAACTGGTGCGCAGGAGGTTATCGGCGAGCACAAGCGTGGCGCTCGCCGTCAGGTAAGAAGGAGGCCGGTCGCGATGAAGCGAGACATGGTCAGTACTCTACATCGGCGGCTGGGCGCGTCAAGAGCAGGTAGCGTCAGTCGAGCGGCTTGAGCCGCGACTCCAGCGAGCGAATGAAGTCCTCGCTGCTCATGTGCCTCCGGAACCTGCCGGCCTTGAGGTCTTCGTCGGCCGCGCGTTCGCCCGCCTGCCACTCCTCGGTCCAGAACCACCACTGGTCTGGGTCGCGTTCGACGGGCCGTAGCAGAACGCCCTCCGGAGTCGACTCTACGGAGACTGCCTGGCCCTCAGCCAGGGCGGCCTTCTCGAGGATCGCCCGAGGGATGGTCACCCGGCGGCCCTTGCCAACGATAGCCTGACGTGCTGCTCCCATTCCTGAATTGTCGCACATCGGCAGCAGCCCCGTGAACGGACGGCACCGCGTCACCGCGTCCTATGGTAGTCTCCGGCGGCATATTTCACTCGGAGACACTACGCATGGCGCGACGCCTCGCCCTCTCGGTCGGGTTCACCGGCAACCCCGAACAAAACAAAGAACTCATCAACCGGATCAAGATCGCCGAGGAAGTCGGCGTCGAAGCCATCTTCACGGCGGAGACGTGGGGCCGGGACCAGTTCTCGCTGCTCACCCAGGTCGCCCTGCAGACCTCGAAGATCAAGCTTGGGACGGGGATCGCTCCGGTCTTCGGCCGTTCGCCGGCGGTCCTCGCGATGACGTACGCGACCCTGGACGAACTCTCCGGTGGCCGCGTGATCATCGGCCTTGGCACCTCCGGCGCCCGCGTCATCGAGCATTGGCACGGCGAGACGTTCGCGAAGCCGCTGCAGCGGATCAAGGAGTATTGCCAGATCATCAACATGATCATGGCGGGCGAGAAGGTCTTCCACGAAGGCGAAGTCTTCAAGCTCCAACGGGGCTTCAAGTTGCTCTTCAACCCGGTCCGCAACCACATCCCGATCTATATCGCCTCGATCTCCCCCAAGAGCATGGAGATCGTCGGCGAGGTCGCAGATGGCTGGATGCCGATCTACTGGCCGAAGTCGAAGTTCCACGATGGCTTGGCGACCGTGCAGAAGGGTGCCGACAAGGCATCCCGGCCGGCCGGTTCGGTCGAGACAGTCGCCTCGCTCACCACCGTGATCGAGGATGACCCGATCAAGGCGCGCCGCATGGCCGCCGGTGGGATCTCGTGGTACGTCACC
>JBJXFX010000007.1:0-17075 GCA_046152925.1 Dehalococcoidia bacterium | reverse complement strand
GACAAGGAGCAGCGCCGGATCGCCGACGACCTCGTCGAGAAAGGCCCAGCAATCCGGGCCGCCGTCGACGACGGGATGCCAGCACTTGCGGTTTGCGGGGGGTTCCAGCTCTTCGGACACCGTTATGTCGACCATGAGGGCGGGCAGATCCCAGGGATCGGCGTCTTCGACATGGAGACTCGGCACCCAGGCCCGCGCGCGGACCGATGCATCGGCGATGTTGTGCTCGAAACACCGCTCGGCGAGATGGTCGGGTTCGAAAATCACGGCGGCCGGACGTATCTCGCGGGGGGCCAAGATCCCTTCGGACGCGTGCGGCGGGGCTTTGGCAACAACGCCGACGACGGGGGCGAAGGCGCTCGCACCAAAAACGCGATCGGAACCTATCTCCACGGAAGCCTCTTGCCGAAGAACCCGGCCCTCACAGACGAACTCATCCGGCTGGCGCTGACGCGCCGCTACGGTCCTGGGTTCACCCTCGCGCCGTTGGCCGAGACGACGGAGCAGCGGGCTCGCCAATCAGCCGTCCGCGTGGCGGAACGCCGGGCGCCGGCAGGGCGCTCGGGCTAACCGCCGCCGCCAAGGAAGGCGAGGAAGGTCTCGACGTACTCCTTCGGGTTTTCGAGGACGCCGACATGCGCTCCCGGGAGCGTCTTCAGCGTGGCGTTCGGGAGCTTCTTCGCGAGCCGCTCGCTGTTCCGGGGCGGGACGAGCACATCGTCGCCACCGACGGCGACGAGGGCCTGGTTCTTGATCCCGGCCACACGGTCTTTGGCGTCCCACGCCAGGATCGCGTCGCACTGGCGGATGAACGCGTGGTCGCCCTGCGGCCATTCGTTCGCGAGGTTGGCGCGAATCGCCTCCTCAGCGCGGACATCGTCGTCCAAGAGCTCAGGGCTGTAGAGGTAGGGCGCCTGGTAACGGACCCAGCCCTCGCGGCTGAGGTTCGTGCGCCGGACGGCGACCATGCCGTGCACGATTCGGCGGATGTACCCCTCGATCGAGGCCGCGGTCGACAGCAGGATCAGCTTCTCGACCTTGCGCGGATGCTGGAGCGCGAGCTCTTGGGCGATGTAGCCGCCCATGCTGAACCCGAGGACGTGGGCTTTTTCGATGCCGAGCGCATCGAGCAGCGCGGCCGCGTCGTTCGCCATGCCGGCGATCGAATAGGGCTTGTCAGGCGAGCTGCTGCGTCCCGCGCCGCGGTTGTCGTAGGTGATCACGCGGTAATGCCGGGCGAGGACTGGGGCGACGCGGAGCCACGCCTGGAGGTCACCGCCGAGGCCCATAATCATGAGAAGCGGTTCGCCGCTCCCCTGCTCCTCGTAGTAGGTCATGATGTCGCGCGTCGGGATCTTGGGCATCCGGTCACTCCAGGGACATGGCGCAGGTGCGCCGCACAAATCGCACCGCATGCTAGCCCGTCGGCCGGCTATGGTCAGGCGATCGAGGACGCGAGCTTTGGGCGCGATGCCGGGACGCTGGGGGGACTGACAGCCGATTTGGCGCCCCGTAGCATGCGCATATGAACGAACAGCTAACAGCTTTCCTGCGTCAGCTTTGGCCCGAAGCCGAGTCGATCGTCGTCGAGCAGTTCGAAGCGATCCCCGGCGGTTATTCGCGCGAGACCTACCGGTTCGACGCGCGCATCCGACGGCGCGACGGAGAAGAACGCCTCCCGCTCATCCTGCGCAAAGACCCGCCGGCCGCGGCCGCGCTGCTGCCCAGCGACCGTCGCAGCGAGCACGAGCTGTTGGAGGCGGTCCGAGCGAAGACCAGCGTGCCCGTCAGCCAGAGCTACGGCTACGAGATGGACCCGGCCGTCTTTGGCGAGCCAGCCATGGTGATCGAGCGCATGCCGGGGAGCGGCCAGACATCGGCGATGTTCAACGGCGGCCCGGATGCCGACCAGGCCGAAGCCGTGAGCACCCACCTGTGCGAGCTGATCGCCGGGCTTCATCTCCAGGACATCGATACCCTCGGCGTGCGCGGACTGCTCGGCGACCCCCGGCACGTCGGCATCGACACGAGCTCATGGGACGCCTACATGGACTCGACCTACGAGTACTACATCCGCGGCTACTACGAACATGATTTCGACCCGAACCCCGTGTTCATGGACGCCTATCTCACGCTCCGCCGGAAGAAGCCCCGACCACTCCGCCTCTCCGTCGTCCACGGCGACTTTAACCCCGCGAACTTCCTCTACAAGGACGGGCGCGTCTCCGCCCTCATCGACTGGGAGAACTCCCGGATCGGCGACCCGCGCGAGGACATTGGCTGGCTCCAGACGATGGACCTCGTGAGCAACACGCAGATCATGAGCTCCGTGAAGAAGGAAGGCGGCTTCCTCGGCTACTACAACAAGCTCACCGGCTTCAACGTGACGCAGGAGGAGCTGAACTACTTCACGCTCTTTGGCACCTGCAACCTCGCCATCCCCGTGCTCGCGGCGATCAAGCGGCGTGTCACCAAGCAACACATGGAGCTGCCACACCTCTACATGCTGCAATCGTCCTACCCGAACGCTGTCAACTTTGGCCGGATGCTCGGCTACTCGGGGTTGTCCTAGATGTATAGCTCGCCATCGGTCGATGACATCCTCGAAGGGGTGATCGTCTCGCTCCAGAACGACATCGCGCCCGCCATCACGAACCCCAAGCTTCAAGCGACGCTCGGGATGATGCAGGCCCTGCTCCAGCAAGTACGGCAAACCCTGCCCGTGCAAGACAAGCTCTACGCCGAGGAGCACAACGACATGACACGCGTCCTCCGCGAGGTCGCCGCCGCCACGCACACGGCGACGGGGCCAGCGGCCGACTCGATCCGTGGACGGGCGGCCGCTTTGGGGGCGCGACCGGACTTCCCCGCTCCCACAGACCCGGAAACGCTCCGTCTCGCGCACGGCGAGCTCTCGCGGGGGCTCGTCGACGCGATGAAGGACCTCGACGTCCTCCAGCGCGAAGGCGACGAAGCGGCGGACCGCGCCTTGGACATCGTCCGGTCGCACCTGGCGAAGCGGTACGTGCGGGATGTCGAGGTGCTTGTGGTCGGCCAGGGGCTCATCGGCCGGGGGTAGAGAAGAATGGATGCTGCCTGGCCGAGGCCTATCGACGACGATCAGCGTCCGCCACAGTCCGGACGTGACGCCACCATTCCTCGCGAGTCATCGTGCACTGACAAAGCTGCTCTAGTGCCTTGGCCTGTGGCAGTTTGAGCTGCTGCCTCGCAATATGGGAAACAAGACTTGGGCCAATCGAGCTTCGCGGAGGAGTGGAGAGTTCTGTGTACAACACCGTTCGACCGTCGATCTCCCACGAGTATTGCCGGTGATCCGCGTCGACAATCGTCGCTTGCATCTTGCCGCGATACGTCTGATCCAGCTTACGGGCATCGAGAGCTGGCATCCTACGCAGCCAGCGCGAAATATCGTTGTCGCAATGTAGCGTCTGTCGACCGTGCAGGACCCGAATCGGACCGCAAGTCTGTTCCGCTGTTAAGCACATGATTCGCCGCTGAATAACCCGCGTGCGCGACAGTATCGACCCCGGACAACAGCTTCAAGTGGGCATTCAGCTCGTTCGATAGCCTAGCCGATCCCCGGTGCTCCAGGAACCGTCGATACCGACCTAGCGCTTCGTCGAGGGCGGCTCGGGCCTCTGCGGCGTCACGACCCCAACCGTACGTCCCAGTCTCAAGCGCCAGCGCCAGAACGCCTTCAGCCTCCAACTCGACCCGAACGGTAACGCGACGAAACGAGCCGGTCGTGGTGAGCTGCACGACCGAGGTGGGTGAAGAACTGCAACCCACTTGCAAGCCGGAGGCCGCGCAAACCGACGGCGCGGCCTGGCCTCGATCTGAATGCCAGGAGCTCTTAACACTCGCAATGACTTCACTCACGAGCGCCGAACCTCTCGTCCCGCTTGGCGTCGATCGCGCTGATGTCAACATCGGTGAGCTGAAGTTCGTCCAGGATTCTTGGGGCGACCACAATTGCGGCCTCGTTCTCGATCTCGAACGACACGAGAGCTCGGTGCATGAGGCGCTCAAGAACGCGGGCCAGCTGTTGGCCCATGTACACACGGTACCTCGGCGAAAGCGCCTCGCCGGAACGAACGCCGAAGGTCAACGTAACGCCATAGGGACCTACGCCCACGTTTACTGAGTCAGTGTAGGTCTCGGGAACATCCACGTCATACCAACGCGAGTCGGACGCCAGGGCCGCAGAGGCGCTTTGGTCAGGCTGTGAGGGATGAACTCCACTTGAATCCTGTTCTGCCATGCTGCACCAGGCACCCGATGCTACGTCTTGGCGTCGGCGCTGGCAACCGTTCGAGTGGTGAGGCTCAGCGCGGCGTCCGTGCCATGCTCTGGTACTCGGGGTTCGGCATCATCCCCGTCGCCGAGGCAAGCCGGTTCGTGAAGTTGAACATCGCCGCCACCTCCGCGATGTCCCAGATGTCGTCCAGCGAGTAGCCGTGCGCGCGGAGGGCCGCGATGTCGTCCTCGTTGCAGTCCACCGGCGAGTTCGTGATCTTCACCGCATAATCGAGCATCGCGACCTGCTTCGCGCTCAGCCCAGCGCGCTTGTAGTCGAGCGTCACACGGTCGCCCAGGATCGGGTCGCGGAGCAGGGCCCGGACCGCGAAGCCGTGGGCCGTGAGGCAATACAGGCACTGGTTCTGCATCGAAACGGCCACCGAGATCATCTCGCGGTCGGCTTTGCCGAGGCCTTCCGAGGGCTCCATCAGGGCCTCGAAGTGGGCGCGCCACTTTTCGAAGCGCGGGCCCTTCCAAGCGAACGAACGGAAGACGTTGGGGACGAAGCCGAGCTTCTCTTCGACCTGCGCGAAGAGCGCCTGCGTTTCGGCGGCGAGGGTGTCGCGTTCGGCGACGGGGAACCAGGAGATGCGCGTTTCCATGGGTGTAGCCTACCGAGTTCCGCGCTCCGAGTCGCACGCCCTACGCCCGCTCGTTCGCCGTCGGCTCCTGACGCCAGCCGGGCGTTGATCCGCCCGCCGAGGCGTCGGGGACGTAACGCGTGCTCCAGCCGCACCAGCCGTCGGAGTAGTTCCGGATGTTGCGATAGCCCGCGCACCAGGCGGCGAAAAACGCCGCGCTCGAACGCCAGCCGCTCCCGCACATGAAGATGACATCGCGCTCGCAGGCCGGAGGTTCGCCCCCAAGCCCGGCGGCCTGCCAGCTCGCGACGATCTCCCGCGGGTCTCGCATGCGCCCGCCGCCATCGATGTACCGGCCGGCCGAGTCGTCGGCATCGCCGAGGTGCACGGACCAGGGGACCCGGCCGCGGGCCTCCAGGTATTCGTAGCCGCTTACGTCGCCGCGAAACTCCGCCTCGCTCCGCACATCGGCGACGACCGCGCTGCCGGGGCTGCGCGCCGCAAGCACGTCTTCGGTGGTGGCCAAGACACCCGTCCGGGGTGGGGCGCGAAACACCGCTGGCGTGGGTTCGGACCCCGGCCCGGCCTCGATCGGCCCGCCACTCGCGACCCAGCCAGCGAGCCCGCCGTCGAGGATCGAGACCCGCGCCACCCCGGCGTAGAGCAGCACCCACCAGGCCCTCGTCGCCGCGATGAACTGCGTCCCATAGAGGACAACGTGGTCTTCGCCGGCGATGCCCATCGCCCCAAAAGCGCGTTGAAGCTCGTCGACCGGCCGGAGGCGCCAGGTCGGATACCCGTCTTCGAGCAGGTCCGTGTCGAGGTGGTGCGCACCGGGGATGTGCCCCTCGAGGAACGCGTTGGCGCGCTCCAACGGCGCCCAGCTCACTTCGAAGACGCCTGGCGGCCGAGCGTCGCCCATCGCCAGGCGCAACGCCTCCGCGCCCATCAGCCCCGAGTCACCGTCGGTCACGCCCCCACTCTGGGTCGGGGCCGCCCGTCTGTCCATTCGACCTCGGGAACCTAACCCACACCGGCCGCGGCTGACGTCACCTCGACGCTCACGCCGCGGTCGGGCCAAGCGCGCTCCGCCGCCTCGGCGAGGCCCCGGAGACCTTGGTTCGCCGCCAAGTTCGCCGCCGACACCCCTTCGGACTCCACCAGCACGATTCGGCCCCCATGGGCTCGCTCCATCAGGCGGCCGAACGCTTGCAGGGCGAGAAACGCGCCCGAGAGGTTCGCCCGCAGCAACGGCTCCCACTCGTCGAACGAGAGTTCGTCGATCTCGACGTCCGAAGGCTGGCTATGGGCGATGAGGGCGAGGTCGCAGCGGCCGTACTGGTCGAACACCTCGTCCGCGAAAGCCACCACTGCCGACGGGTCGCCCGCGTCCATCAGCCGGACGAATTGCTCCGCGCCAAGCGCCCAGAGCTCGTTTGCGATCGAGTTCATCGCGAACTCCTGCGCTTGGGAGCGATCCATCGTCGCCAGCGCGACGCGGACGCCGTCCGCGACGAGGGGGACGATCAACGAGCGATCCCGGTCCGTGCCCGCGCCAATCAGGGCGACCACCTGCCCGGGGATGAGTGGCGCGCTCACCCTGTCACCGTTAACACCAGGGGGAGGAGAAGACCGAGCAACACGAGCAAGGCGACGCCGATCTGGATGCTCTTCCAGTCGATGCCACGCTTCTCTTGGCGGTAGTAACGGTCTTCCCAGGAGCCATCCATCAGGTCGCGGTCTCGCTCGTCGGGGCCGAGATCAGGGATGAGTTCGTCGAAGTCCTCGACGAGCTCATCGCCCGCGTTGTCGTCGGGGAGGTCATTGGTCGCTCTTTCCCTGCCAGCCACGATCCGACTTTACCCCAACCTCGCGCCAGACGCCGTGGATGAACGGCTCCTCGCGCGGCTCGGCGGCATCGCCACCGCGACGATCGAAGAGGTCCCATTCGACCCGGGCCGGCATGCCCCATCGCCGCTTGATCACGATCGTGGCGAGGGCGGCGAAGGCCGCAAGCCAGGCAAAGCCAGGGTCCTGGACGAACACCAGGCCGGCCGCCGTCCAGGCGATCGCGCCCACGGCGGCGGAGAAGAGGCTATCGCGGTTGCCGGCCAGGGACGCGGCTGAGAAGAACGCGAAAAACGCGACCCACCCGACAGAGGCATCGTTCGCCGCGCCAGCCCCTGCCCATGCCCAGGCGATCGCGATCGCGGCCCCGAGCGGGATGGCGTCGCGATGCATGCGGCTGTAGACGACGGCGCCAGTCGCGAAAAACGCGAAGATCGACATCCAGGTTGTGCCGGGGTCTGTGGCCATGGCCGCAGCCGTGCCACCCCAGATGCCGCCGAGCGCGACGACGCGAGAGAGCCCGAGCCGCCGCATCGCGCTGAAGCCGACCGCGGCCGAGGCGAGCATCGCGAAGAAGAGCGACCACCACGCGCCCGGCTCAAGAGCAACGGCCGTGATGGTCGCCCCCCAAATCACAAGCAGGGCGAGGACAGAGGTCGCTTTGATGGTCATAGCACCACCAGTTTACGCCGTCCCCAGCCGCGGGAGTGAGATCTTGTCCACACTCGCCCGCGCCGGAGACTGCGCTGCTACTTCGCCGGCGGCCAGGGGAGGAGGCGACCGTTCTCGTCTCGGATCTCCGGCCCTTCGACGCGCGCCTTGCCGTCGCCGAACTTGGCGTCGCGCCAGTGGAGCGCAGCCTTGAGCCCCTGTTCGCCAGCGATCCGGCCGAACTCGCGCACGCTTGGGGCGAGATGGGCGCGGGCGTCGTTTTCCGCCGCCATGCGCTGGATCGTGCGCGCGCCCATCAGCTCGAGCTGGAGGTTGACGATGCGCTTGTTCGCCGACAGCAGATCCGTGTCAATCATGACCATGCGGTCGACGAGCGCTTCGACTTCTTGCGTCAGATATTCCGACGGGACAGCCTTGAGGACGAGGCCGATCTTCGCCGCCTCAGCGCCGGAGACGCTATCGCCGGTGAGGAAGAGGCGCTTCGCCCACTGCGGCCCGCAGTTGTAGATCCACATGTTGTTCGGCAGCGCGCCCATCGCGCGGGCTGGCGGGAAGCCGATCGTCGCGTCCTCCGCGGCGATGATGATGTCGCAGAGGAACGCAACATCGGTGCCGCCAGCCAGGCAGAAGCCGTGGATCTGGGCGATCACGGGCTTGTGCATGTCGAAGATCGCCATGCGCAGGCGCTGGGACTTCTCGAGGTTCCAGGCGTCGTCGTCGAACGTGCGTCCGCCGCGATAGACCGCCGTGTACGACTCATCGGCCCCCGCTGCGCGCCGATTGGCCAGCGGCGTCAGGTCGTAGCCAGCGCTGAATGCGCGGCCCGCGCCACGCAGGATGACCGCGTGGACGTTAACGTCGTTATCGGCTTCCCAGAGCGCCTGGTTCAGTTCGGTTTGGAGCTCTTGCGAAAGTGCGTTGAGCTTCTCGGGGCGGTTGAGGGTGATGCGGGCGCGGCCGCGCTCCACCTCATAGACGATGGTGTTGTACTCGTTCGCCATGACGGGCCTCCTCGTGATGAGACGGCATTCTACGGGCTGGGAGCCCGAAGGGGAGCCTTTTGGCGCGGTCCAAGGCACTTGGAAGCGAGCATCTCGCGCACTCGCGGGCAGCGAACCCGTGTTGGCATCGGCCGACGGCGCCCAAAGGCGAATGTTCATGACTTTCGATTCGCAAGCATCCCTTCTCCCGATCCGGCGGGAGAAGGGATGCTTCGCTGGGTTGAGGGCAGCCGCGTCGCGTCGTACCCGGAGCCACCTTGAAGAGAGCCGCTCATTGCGTCCGGGACGGCGGACCAACATCCTGAGCCCTCCGGCCGCCGCGCGCCTGCGCCCCGAAACGTAAAGGCATTGACCCGAGCTTTCCCGAGGTGGAGTAAGCTATTGGGGATGCGCAGCGCGGCCGCTGACGCACGAGGAGGCGACCATGGAACTGAAGAAGCGCGCGATGCTCGCGTTCGGCGTCCCGCTCGTGGCGATTGCGGCGATCGGCGGGAGCGTGGCCTTCGCCCAGGGTGGCGACAGCGACCCACTGCCCAAGGAAGAGGGCCATGGCGGCTGGCATCATCGCGGCGAGCATTCCGGCGACGCTGGCGATAAGGATTGCCCGCGCGACAAGGGCGGCAGCGGCACGGACGACGCCAGCTCGACCGCTGACCAGACCTAGCTCGCCCCGGTCCCCGATCGCTCACGGCGGCCTATAGTGACGCCATGATCGTGATCCTGCGTGGCGCGAACAGCGTCGCCTTGCGCCGGCGCCTCCAACAGCTCAAGGACGAGACGGACGGCGGCTCGGGCATGCTCGACGCCAACTACGCGTCGATCGACGGGAAGGATGCAAAGCCCTTCGACATCCTCGCTCCCGCGATGACGCCGCCGTTCCTCGCCCCGCGCCGGCTCGTCGTCGTCGATGGCTTTCTCGACCGTTTCGAAACGCGCGGCGAGCCGCGCGCGAGTGGGGCTCGCCCGATCGACGCCTTCGAGGATGTCTTCAAGACGATCGATTCCGGCCTACCGCCAACGACCACCGTGGTATTTACAGGAAGCGAGGCACGCGCGACGAACCCGGCGGTCGCGCGACTCAAACAGCTACGCGGCGCGACCGACGAAGAGTACGGCGAGATGCGCGGCCCTGAGCTCCTTCGCTACATCAACGAGGAAGCGGCGAGCCGCGGCATCACGTTCCGGACGGGCCCTTCGCGCGAAGCCCACATCGCCAACGAAGAGTGGGAGCGCGCCCGCGGCTCCGGCGAGGCGACCCAATCGAACCCCGCTGCCCTAATCGCCGCGCTGACCAACGGCGACACCAGCGCCATCGCCAACGAGCTCGACAAACTGGCGCTCTACACCCTCGGGCGCGCTGCGACCGTGGACGACATCTACGAGGCCTGCGCCGGCGAACGCGACGTGACCACCTTCGCCTTCGCCGACGCCCTCATGGATGGGAAGCTCGGCCAAGCGCTCCAGACGCTCGGACGTGTCTTGCGCGATTCCGGCAACAGCCAGCCGCTCCTCGGCCTGCTGGTGACGCGCTACCAGACGCTCGGCGAAGTGGTCGACCTGCTTGCCCGGAACGCACCGCAGGAGGATGTCGTCAAGGCGCTCGGCAACGCCGGAAAGTATCCGGGCCTGCGCGACGCCGCGCTCGCCCGCGCCCGGCGCCATGGCGAGGCGGGTGTGCGCGGCGCGTTCGAGGCGATAGTCGAGTTCGACCGGCGTCACAAGCTTGGCGAGGTGGACGAAGAAGTCGGCCTCGACATCCTCGTCACCAAGCTTTGCCGGGTCGCGACCGCGCGCCCCTCCCGTTAGCCTGCGCCGTCCGCCAGCGGATAGTGGACGAAACGGTAAAGTCCGGGAGTGACCGCCCGTGACCTTACAGCCAGCCTGCCAGGATTCGCGCGGTTTCCCATCCCGCTCGTCGCCACGGTCTTCCTTGTCCAAATCGGCCTCGGGCTGATCCTCTTCGCCGTCTTCCAGGAGTATGTCCCGAACGAGCTGGGCGCCTCCGACGCGTGGCCTGGCTACCTGATCGGCGCCTACGGCCTCGCCCGCTTCGTGGTCGAAACGCCAGCCGGCGGCTTCGGAGACAAGCACGAACGCGCGCTCGCCATGCTCATCGGCTTCACGTTGATGACGCCCGCGATCGCAGTGATGGCGGCCGTCGATAGCCGGTTCGCCTTCCTCGGCGCGGCCGTGCTCCTCGGCCTGGGCACCGGATTCCTTTGGCCGACGAGCTACGCGATCACCGCGGACCTTTACGACCAGGACCGGCGCGGCACGGTCGTCGCGCTCCTCAACATCGCCCAACTGTTCGGCTTCGGGACCGGTGCGCTGGCCGGAGCGTTGCTGGTCGAACGGGCGCCGGTGATCGTGTTCATCGTGGCGCTTGTGGCGATCGCAGCCGCATTCGCCACGACGGCGCGCGCGATCCCGCCGTATCGCACCCGGCGGCTCTTCGGGAGGCCCGCGAGCGTCGCACGGCGGCCGTCGCTCTCCCGGGCAATCACACCCCAGCTCACGTTCCTCGCCGTGCTCATCTTGCTCGCGAACTGCGGCCTCACGGTCGTTTTCCCGGCGATCCGGCCGTTGGGCGAGGATCAAATCGGCGTCTCGTTCGCGACGCTGACGATCGCGCTGCTTCCGGCCGTCGCTATCGGGGCCATGGCCTATGTCCCGGCCGGCCGCCTCACTGACCGGATGGGGCGCACGATCCCGTTCTTCGCGGGTCAGGCGCTGCTTGTCGCCGGCTTGCTCGTCATCGCCGAGACCCAGTCGCTGGCCGTTGGGGCGGCGGCGGCGACAGTCGCGTTCGTTGGCAACGTGATCACCGTCCCTGCGATGAACGCCGCAGTGATGGACCTGGCGCCGATCGAACACCGTGGGGCGCTGATCGGCATCTCGGTCGCGTTGACCGGGCTCGGTCTCGCCCTTGGCCCGGCCGCCGGCGGCATCATCACCGAGGAGTGGGGGCCGGGCGCGGCCTTTCAGGTCGCGGCGGTGGTCAGCGGCATCACCGCCCTCGCCATCGTGCTTTATGCCGGGGTCTTCCGAAGGCGAGCCGCGCTGCCGGCCTTATGAGCGCTTGCGCAGCGACACGCGCCCATCCGCCGCGTTCGTGACGAGCACGAGCCGGATCTGCGGGTCCTCGCCGACGACTCCGCCCGTCGTGCCGTCGTCATCGATTTCGAGCGAGAACCCGCTGGCGAAGTCCTCGGAAACGACATCGTAGGAAAAGGCGATCCCCGGGGGCAGGTCGACCTGGATGTCGCCCTGGGCGGCAACGGCGGTCACGCTCCCGGCGATCCGGTCGACGCGGATGTCGCCCCGCAATGACCGCGCGAGGACCGTCGTCCCTGGCGGGACCTCGGCGCGGATCACCGTGCGTGACTCCGCGGCGATCACGTCGACGGCGCGCACGATGCGGAGGTCGACCGTATTCCCCTCGCGATGGATTCGGAGCACATCCCGCTGCACCGCCACGATGGCTTCGGCTTCCGAAATCGCCTCGGTCCGCCGTTCGACGGTCACCCGGACCGTGCCCGTCTCCCCGGGGACCACCGTGATATCGCCGTCCCAGTTGTCGATGCTCACCACAGCGCCCGGCTCGACCGCGAACAGCTCGTCCGTGACCGCAACGAAGGTCTCGGTCCCGGGGGCGACGCGTTCGACGAGACGCATGACACCGACGGTGACGAGGGCGAACGTGATCGGCGGGAGAATCCACCAGAACTGCCGGATGCCCGGCGCGGCGTCCCAATCGATCGGCCTTAGGCGAGGCCGGCGAGTTCGACGCTCTGGTCCTTCCATGGGGTCACCTCCCCAACGACGACGGCGCCCGGGATGGCTTCGAGGACGCGAGCCTGGTCGCGCCGGTCCAACATCAGCACCATCCCGAGGCCCATGTTGAACACCTCGTACATCTCCTCGGCGGCGACTTCGCCCCGCGCGCGGATCAGCTCAAAAATCGGCAGCACGTCCCAGGCGCGTGTATCGAAGGAGGCCGTGACTCCAGCCGGGAGAATGCGCGGGACGTTTTCCGTGAAGCCGCCGCCGGTGATGTGCGCCATCCCGTGAACGGCGTCGAGGATGGGCGCGATCTCGTTCCGGTACGGCCGGTGTGTCGTGAGCAGGGCTTCACCGATCGATGCACCCCTAAGGATCGCCGGCCGCTCGTCGAGCCGACGCCGCGTCTCCTCCACCGGCTCGCCGTTGCAAATGTCGAGCACGCGGCGCGCGAGCGAGAAACCGTTCGTGTGCAGGCCGCTCGAGGGGATGCCAACCAAGACATCGCCGGGCGCGACCTTGCTGCCATCGAGCACCTGGTCCCGTTCGACGACCCCGACGATGAAGCCTGCGAGGTCGAACTCGCCGGGCGCGTAGACGTCGGGCATATCGGCCGTTTCGCCGCCCAGCAGCGCGCAGCCGGAATCGGCGCAGGCGCGGGCGACGCCTTCGACCAGCGTCGTCTTCTGTTCGTTCGTCAGCCCGTTGCCGGCGATGTAGTCGAGAAAGAAGAGCGGCTCAGCGCCGCAGACGAGGATGTCGTTCACGCTGTGGCCGAGGATGTCGTAGCCACAGAGGTCGAGCCGGTTGGCGGCCAGGTGAAGCTTCACCTTCGTCCCGATGCCGTCGGCGCTGGCGGCCAGCACGGGGTCGCGATACTTCCCGCCGAGCTGGAACAGCCCGCTGAAGGGACCGGCGTCACTCAAGACCTCCGGCCGCCGTGCCTGTTTGAGGATCCCCGGGAGACCCTTGGCAAACGACGACCGGGCGGCGATATCCACCCCGGCCTCGGCGTACTGACGGCGCTCCGTTGTCATCCGGGTCGATTGTCGAGCGTGGCCCGGCGAGTGTCGAACCGGCGCCGCTTGTGCCATGCAACCGGTGATTGACGTACGCTTACCGCATGAACGCAACACTGCGCGCGCGGACCCGAGTTGTCATCACTGGACTCGGGGCCATCACGCCGCTGGGCAAGAGCGTCGACGCGTTCTGGGAGGGCCTGGTCGCGGGCAAGTCCGGCATCGGGCCCATGACGCTTGCCGACCCCGCCCAGTTCCCCTGCAAGGTCGCCGGCGAAGTCAAGGATTGGGACGCCGCTGAGTTCATCGAGCGCAAGGCCTCACGGCGGATGGCGCGGTTTGCGCAGTTCATGGTCGCGGCCGCCGGTCAGGCGATCAGCGACGCCGCCATCGACCTCGACCGCGAAGACCGCGACCGCGTCGGCGTCATTATCGGCAACGGCGGCGGCGGCTATCCGGACATCCAAGAGGCCGTGGAAACGATCCACGCCCGCGGCGGCATGAAGGTCGACCCGCTTTACATGGCGAAGACACTTGGCAACATGGCGGCCGCCCAGGTCTCGCTGCAATACGGCCTCCGCGGCTACAACGGCACGATTTGCACCGCCTGCGCCGCCGGGACCCAGGCGATCGGCGAGGCGGCGATGCTCATCCGCACCGGCCGCGCGGAGATCGCGGTCACGGGCGGCTGCGAAGCTGGGATTAGCGCCCTCGGGCTCTCTGGCTTCAGCGTGATGCGCGCTCTCTCGTCCGTGACGGAGCCCGAAAAAGCGAGCCGGCCTTTCGACGGCGCCCGCGATGGCTTCGTCCCGAGCGAAGGCGCCGGGGCGCTCCTCCTCGAAAGCGAGGCCCACGCGAAGGCCCGTGGCGCCCGGATCTACGCCGAACTCGCTGGCTTTGGCTGCACCTGCGACGCCTACCACGTCGTCGCGCCGCCCGAAGACGGCGACGGCGCTGCCCGCGCCATGGCTGAAGCCCTGCGCGACTCCGGCTTCGGCCGGGAAGAGGTCGACTACGTGAACGCCCACGCGACCAGCACCCCGCTTGGCGACGCCGCGGAGACGGCGGCCGTGAAGCGCGTCTTCGGCGAGCAGGCCTTCCGCATCCCCGTCAGCGCGACGAAGGGCCAAATCGGCCACGGCCTTGGGGCGAGCGGCGGCATGGAAGCCGTGGCCACCGTGAAAACGATCGAGACGGGCTGGATCCACCCCACCGTCAACCAAGAGCAGCCCGACCCCGACTGCAACCTCGATTATGTCCCCAATCAGGCCCGCCGGGCGGACGTCCGGGTCGCCCTGAAGAACAGCTTCGGCTTCGGCGGCCAAAACAGCTGCCTCGTCATCGCACGTTATGAACCCTGACGAAGACGAGGCTCCGCCTCACCTGCTCACGGCGCTGACCGCGAACAGCGAGGACTTCGATGCACTCGCGACTGAGTGGGAGGCGCTCGCACGCGAGACAGATGCGCTCCCCTTCTTCTGGCCGCAGTGGCACCAGGTCTGGCTGCGCCACTTTGGCGGCGATGTCTCGCCCGTCTGGCTCGCGTTCCGCGACGAGGAGCAAGAGGGCAAGCTCGTCGCCGTCGCGCCGCTCGACCTGGCCTACGGCGCCGCCCGCGAACTCGGCGACCCCGACGTCCGGGACTACGGCGGGCCACTCGTCGCCCCAGGCTGGGAGCGTCCGGTCGCGCACGTCCTCCTCGAATGGCTCCAGGAAGACGCCACGCCCCGCCTCGATCTCTGGGGGTTACACGCGGAGGGGACGCTCGCGGCGGCAATCCGGGAGGCCGCGACCTTCTGGGGCTGGTCGCTCGTCGAAGAGCCCGAAGCCATCGCCCCAGCGGCGGCCCTGAGCGGCGACTTCGAGGCGTACGTCCAGGCGCTCTCCAAGCACGACCGCCACGAGTACCGGCGAAAGTGGCGCAAGCTCTGCGAGGGACGCGAGGTCGCCTTCGCGCTGGAGACCGAGCCCGCGGCCATCGCTGCCGGGCTGCCGGACCTCCTCCGCCAGATGCGCGCCAGCCGCGCCGCGAAGGATGCCTTCCTCACGCCGGAGATGGAGGCGTTCTTCAACGACCTCGCGGTGACCTTCGCCGAGGCCGGCCTCGCGCGGCTCGGCCGGTTCACGGTCGATGGCGCGCTCACGGCGACGCTCCTTTGCTTCGAAACGGAGTCCACGCTGGCGCTCTACAACAGCGGCTTCGAGCCGGAGCTCCACGACCTCGCCGTCGGGCTGCTCTCGAAGGGCGAGGCGCTGCGCTGGGCGACGGACCACGGCAAGCGCGCGTTCGACTTCCTCCGCGGCGACGAAGAGTACAAGCGGCGCCTCGGCGGTGTGCCCGTGCCCCTGGTCAAGATGACGCTCTCGGTGTGATGCCGCGCGTATAGTCCGCCGCCATGACCGATTACCTCGCCATCGCCCGCGACCTCCAACCCCTCATCCGCGAGGCTGCCGACGAGGCCGACCGCACGGCACGGTTGCCGGCCCGCGTCGCGACGGGGATGGCCGAGGCCGGGCTCTATCGCCTCACGATTGCGTCCGCGTTCGGCGGGATCGAGGCCGACCCACTCACGACCTTCGAGGTGATCGAGGCGATCTCCCAGGCAGACGGCGCCGCCGGGTGGAACCTGATGATCAGCCTCGAAACGGCGGGCATTGCAAGCGGCGCCGCGACCAACGAGGCCGGCGAGGCCGTGTACGCCTCGAATCCCAACATGATTATGTCTGGCGCCCTGATCGCGCTCGCCCGTGGGCGGCGCGTCCCCGGCGGCTGGCGGGTGAGCGGGCGCTGGCCGTTCGCCAGCGGCTGCCACAACGCCAGCTGGTTCTGGGGCGGCTTTACCCAATACGAGGCCGACGGCACGCCCATCCTCAATGCGGCCGGCGCCCCGCGCGCGGTCCAAGCGCTTATCCCGATGGCTCAGGCGACGATCATCGAGACCTGGGACGTCGCCGGGCTGCGCGGCTCCGGCTCGCACAATGTCGAGTTCACGGACATCTTCGTGCCCGACGCCTTTACGACCGACGTCTACGGCGCCCCGATGCGTCAGACCACCGCCCTCTTCCGCTACCCGCTCATCTCCCGGCTTTGCTTCACGAAAGTGGCGGTCGCGACCGGCATCGCGCGCACTGCCCTCGACGCATTCATCGACCTCGCGAACGGGAAGACGCCGTACGCGAGCCGGACCCTCCTCCGCGAACGGGCGCAAGCCCAGCTCGCGATTGCCGAGGCCGAAGCGCTGCTCGGCGGCGCGAGGGCGTTCGTCCTCAGCGGCATCCGTGGCGTTTGGGACGAGGTTTGCGCCGGCCGGACGCCCTCGCCCGATGTCCGGATGCGCCAGCGTCTGGCCGCCTCGACGGCGGTGCAGTGGGCGGCCCAGGCGGTGGACCTCGTCCACGCGGCGGCGGGCTCGACGGTCAATTACACAAAGAGCCCGCTGGAGCGCTGCTTCCGTGACGTCCACGTCGTCCCCCAACACGTCACCGTCGCGCCGACGTTCTTCGAGACCGCGGGCCGCGCCCTGTTGGGGATGCCGGTGTTGCCGGGCTCCTTTTAGTGGAGCGTCGCGACCTGGGGGCAACGGCGCTACCATGGCCGCGTGCGCTTTTACACGTTCGATGTCGTGATCGAAAAGGAACCGGACGACCCCGGCTATTTCGCGTACATCCCGGAGCTGCCGGGATGCGTCACCGGCGGGCTCACCGTGGAGGAAACGCGCGAAAACATGCGGGAGGCGCTGGCCCTGTACCTTGAGTCGCTGAGGGCGGACGGCATCGCGATCCCGCAGCCGGAGCGGCCCGTCGTGCGAGAACAGATCACGCTCGCCGTCCCGGCATGACCCGGACGCCTCAGG
>JBJXFX010000160.1:0-20857 GCA_046152925.1 Dehalococcoidia bacterium | reverse complement strand
GGGGGGGGGCCCGCTTCGAAAGCGCCTTGGGCTGAAAGGTCGCTACTTCACGCCCGCGGCGAGGAGCTGGGGCACGTCCTTGTCCTCGGTGTGGACGAGGGCGTCGACCCACTTGTGGAACTGTTGCCCTCCGCCTTCGTTCCGGCCGAAGAGGAGGTGCGTCTTGGCGCCCGTTGCGATCGCGCGCTGGATGCCCTTGCCGGTGATGTAGTCCTCTTCGTTGACGACGACCTTGAGGAAGGCCATGCGCTTCTCGATTTCGGCGCGGTCGTCGTTTGAGTCGTCGCGGCCCGGCTGGAGGAACGTCTGCACCGTGAACGACTCGGTCGGCGTCTTACCGGGGAACATCTGCGAGAACATGAAGCCCGAGCCGGAGCCGCCGGCGATCGAGCAGTTCGGGAAGATCGTCCAGACGCCCGGGGTCAACATCTCGTTTGTCCACTGCTCCTCGGGGAGGTCCGCGAGGCGGTCGTGGTTCTTCGGCGAGATCATCCGGCAGTGTGAGCCGAAGTGGAAGAAGTCCGGCTGGTAGGCGGCGTCCGGGCCGAAGCTGTTCCGGTGCAGGATCGGGATGTGGTAGAGGTCGCGATAGCCGTCGTAGGCGACCTTCCAGTTGGGGCCTTCCAGGTAGTTGCGGCCGACGACGTGCATGTCCTTAAAGCCGAGGTCTTCCATCACCTCGCCATAGCCGGCGAGAAAGGAATCGATCTCAACATTGGAGTTGGGCGTCAGCGTCACCCAGACGACGCCGGCGCGCTCTTCGCAGGGCAGCGGGGTGAGGCCGTACTCGCTCCGGTTGATGTCGCCGAAGTTCTTGTTGTCGAAGACGCTGACGAGGCGGCCTTCGAGGTCGTAGGACCAGGCGTGGTAGGGGCAACGGAAGCCTTTCGCCTCGCCACAGCCCTCGGCCGCGATGATGGCGCCGCGATGGCTGCACATGTTCATGAAGGCGCGCATCACGCCGTCGTTGCCGCGGACCATGAGCACGGGGTTCCCCATCACGGAGAGCGACTGATACTGCCCCGGTTCACGCATTTCGCAGGAGAAGCCGAGGGCGAGCGGGAGCCGTTTGAAGATCCTGTCGACCTCAAGCTCCCATCGCTCCTGATTGATGTAATTCCCGGCCGGGACCCGGTAGACGTCGTCGGCGAGCGTGATTTGGTTCTTGCTCAGGTTCTCGATTTCGTGGCGAGCCATCGCCAAGAGTTGTTCGCGGCTCACGTGGTTCTCCTTCGAGGCCTGCGGATGTGCAGGAGATTGGCCAAGCGGCCAAGAAATTGCTCTGCCTGAGCCTACGTTCGGCCCAGCGAAAGATCAATTATTCGACCTCCGGCCCTGTGCACCATCCGCACCGTGCGGATGGTGCGGATGGCGCGGTGCGGCGGACGCTCCTGACACACCGGCGTCAGGAGCGTTCCTGCCAGCCCCATCGCCCCTGACACAAGGGTGTCAGCAGCTGTCAGGTAGCGTCTGGACATGCCCGGTCAACAACGGGTGACACCCAAAGGAGAACCCATGGAACCGCAGTCTTTCTTCCTTAACATCACCAGCCCCAACCCCGAGCGCCTCTACGCCTGGTACCGCGACGTCATCGGCTTGCCCGTCCAAGAGGGGATGGGCGACCACGCCCTCCAACTCGGCGGCGGCGCCACCCTCGGGATCGACGGACACAGCGAGACTACTGGGATGGCGCCGCAGCCGTCGCGATGGCTGCCCAATGTCTTCGTCGCTGACGTCGCGGCGGAAGAGGCGCGGATCGTCGCCAACGGCGTGACCTGCATCCGGAGCCAGGGCAAGGAGGAATGGGGCGGCATCATCTCGACCTTCGTCGATCCCGATGGCAACTACTTCCAGATCGTCGAATACCAGCCGAGTTGACGAGTTGATGGGTTGACGAGCTGGCGGGTTGATGATGGAGCCATCGCTGCCAGGCTCAGCAGCCCGCCACCCGGCGAACCGGCTCGTCGACCCGTCAACGCATCAACCCGTCAACTTAGAATGGACCGATGCGCCGCGCGGACCGCCTGTTCGAGCTGATTCAGCACATGCGCCGGAAACCGGTGGTGACGGCGCAGTGGCTCGCCCGCGAACTGGAGGTCTCGGAGCGGACGGTTTACCGCGATATCCGGGACCTCCAGCTCAGCGGGGTCCCGATCGATGGCGAGGCGGGCGTTGGCTACACGTTGCGAAAGGGCTACGACTTGCCGCCGCTGATGTTCACGGCCGCCGAGATCGAAGCGCTCGTCCTCGGCGCGCGTGTTGTCGGCTCCTGGGGCGACGCGGAACTCGGCAAGTCGGCCCATTCCGCCATCCAGCGGATCGAGAGCGTGCTCCCGGAGAAGCTGAGGGCGCGGCTTCAGGACACGCGTCTGTTCGCGCCCGGATTCCACGTCCGCGATGCCGCCGTCCAACACCTCAGCCTGGTCCGAGAGGCGATCAACGCCCGGCGTGTGCTCTGGCTCTCCTATAGCGATGCGTCCGGGGCCGGGACGGAACGCCGGATTCGCCCGGTGGGTCTGTTCTTCTGGGGCCACACCTGGTCGATCGAGGCGTGGTGCGAGCTCCGCCGGGACTTTCGCGGCTTCCGCCTCGACCGCATTCAAGAAATCCGGATCCTCGACGACCTCATACCCGACGAGCCCGGGACGGGGCTGGAGGACTTCCAACGGCTCTACCGGGAAGAGAGCGGGGATGGCGGACGGGGATGAGCCAAGCCGCCGGCGCCGGTCACTTCACCGGCCGGTGACCCCACATGCTCCCGCTGTCGAACTGCTCGACTTGCCAGCAGGCGTCGTCGATCGTCCGGGCGCCCCAGCCGTATTCCACCCCGAAGCCCGACGGGTTCGCCATATAGAACGACGTCATGTGGTCGTTCGAGTGCTTCCCGAGCGTGGCGAGCACCCGGATGCCCGTGTCGTTCACTTGGTCGTAGGTCTTCCCAACGTCGTCCATCAAACCCAACTGAAGCATGAAGTGGTGCGCCGCCTTCCGCGCCTTCGGCACTTCCGCGAACGCGATGCTGTGGTGGCGCGGGTTGCAATGCAGGAAGCCGAGCTTCATCCCTCCGCCCATGTTCACGTAGTCGCTCACCTTGAACCCGAGCATGTCTGTATAGAACGCCATCGCCCGGGCGAGGTCGCTCGTGAAGAGGACGAAGTGGCCAAGTCCTTGATCCTCGGCCACGAAGCCTGCGTCGATCCCCTTTGGCGATTGAAACGGCGTGGTGTCACGCTCTGGCCCCTGGAACACCTCGACCGCATGACCGTCCGGGTCCGCGAACTGGATCAGCCCCGCGACATGCCTGCGCTCGGCGGTCTCGGCTGACCCCGCGGTGACCGCGACCCCCGCCGCTTCCAAGCGGGCCGCGACCGCGTCGAGGTCCGCCTTCGAGGCCACCTGCCAGCCTGCATAGGCGATGTCGTCGGCGCCCGATTCCTCGACGGCGAACCGGTGGTCGTGGGAGTCGAGTCGCAAGAGCAGCGCGCCGCCTTCCTCGCGGTCGTGGAGCCCCAGGACGTCTCTGGCGTAGCCGCGCCAGGACGCCTTGTCCTTCACTGAGAGGCCGAGATACCCAAGTTGCGAAACGGCTGCCATGCGCGAACCCCCTTGCGTCGCAGCAAAGTATAGGGTCTGCCCGCCGCTGCTGAGCGAGCGTTCAGGAAACTGTGAGCTGGTTCACACTCGGCTTTCCGTTATCGCGGTACACTCAGTACGCAAATTTGGGCACGTTGCGAGGAGCATCCATGTTCGACGCCATCATCATCGGGGCGCGCTGCGCCGGGTCCCCATTGGGCATGTTGCTTGCCAAGGCTGGCCACAACGTCCTCGTCGTCGACCGCGCGGCGTTCCCGAGCGACACACTCTCGACGGCCGCGCTGACGGGCGAGGCCGTGCCGATGCTGATGGCGTGGGGCGTCTACGACAAGCTCAAGGCCGCCGGCACGCCCGAAATCTGGTCCACGGTCATGAAGTGTCAGGACACCGAGTTCGTCGTACCGCACGGTGTCATTGGTCCAGGGATGGCGCCCCGCCGCACCGTCCTCGACACGCTGCTTGTCGAAGCCGCCCGCGAGGCGGGCGCCGAAGTGCGCGAGGAGTTTTCCGTCACCAAGCTCCTGAAGGACGCCGACGGCGTCGTCGTTGGAATCGAAGGGCACGGGGCCGACGGTGAACCGGTCAGCGAGCACGCGAAGATCGTCGTCGGCGCCGACGGGCGGAATTCGTTCGTCGCCCGCCACGTCGATGCGCCGAAGTATAAGGAAAAGCCTGCTGTCACTTGCGGCTATTACAGCTACTTCTCCGGCGTCGGGGCGGCTGGCATCTCGATCGACTTCCTTCCCGACCGGGTTGTCTTCGTCTTTCCGTCGAACCATGGCCAAACCTGCCTCGGCGTCGAAACGAAGACCGAGAACTGGGACCGCTATCGCGCCGACATCGAGGGGTTCATGGGGGAGAGTTTCGCCGCCGCGGGCAAAGCCGACCTGTGGGCCAAGGCCGTACGCGTGGAGCGCTGGATGGGCGCGAACAAGATGGACAACTTCTACCGCACGCCGTATGGCCCCGGTTGGGCGCTCGTCGGCGATGCTGGCTACTTGAAGGACCCAGTCCTCGGGCAGGGGATCAACGACGCCTTCCGCGACGCAACGGCCCTCGCTGGGGCGCTCGACGCGGCATGGTCGGGCAAGGCGCCGCTCAACGACGCACTGGCGGCTTACCAGAAACAACGCGATGACGCGTCGGGGATGTTCTACGAGATGAACCACCTGATGTCGCAGATGAACGTGACGCCGCAGCATCTGCAGATGATGCAGATGGGCATCGACCAGCAGATTGGGGCGCAGAAGGCCGCCGCTCCGGCCGCTGGGTAGCCCAGGACGTAGAAATCCGCGAGCAGCGAGCTGGGCGCTAGCTCGCTACCCGCGGATATGAAACGAAACGCACGAGGACTGCCTTCAGTTAACGGTTGATCCGAATCTCGTTCGGATTTTATCCGCCGGCGCTCTTTGCCTTGTACCCAAGCGTCTGAAGCTCCGCGACGATGCGCTCGCGGTGGTCGCCCTGAATAACGAGCGTCGGCCCTTCGGCGGTCCCACCGCTGCCGAGCTTCGTCTTGAGTACCTTCAAGACGCGCTCAAGCTCGTCCGGGTTCGGCGGCAGGCCCACCACCAGGCTCACCGTTTTGCCGCCACGCCCCTTCTTCTCGCGGGAGACGCGCACAATGCCATCGGCCGGGGGTGGGGTTGGGCCGCCGCTGCCCTTTGGGGGGCCGTTCTTCGGCGGCGCGACGCGGCCGCCATCCGTCGAATAGACGAGGCGGGAATTGCCCCCTCGGCCGGGACTTGTCACGCCTGGCGTTTGCCGACCTTGACGCCAAGGTCGTGCAGCGTGTGCCGGTAGGCCGCGAGGTCGGTCTGCGGGAGCCCGTTCTCGCGCAGTTGGCGGGCGACGTCGGCGCGCACCGGGTTGTAGCCGCGCTTTTCGAGCGTCGCGAGCGAGTGGCCAGCGATAACGAAGTACTCCTCGAGCCCGCGGGTCATGTGCGAAAGGCGGGTCGCAGCCTTCGCCCGGTCCGACTCGACTTCGGCGCGCGCGCCGCCGCCCAGCATCGTGATGAAGTCCTCGAACTGCTCGTCGCTCATCGTGGCCGCGGCGTTTCCGAGGCGCTCCCGAAACGAGGCGGCCCGTGACGAAGCATCGCGTTCGCCCGGCACAATGCGGACGGAGCCAGCGAGCCCGGTTTCGTAGCCGAGCGCCCGGTCGGACAGGTAGCGGATCTGCGAGATCGCCTCGTTCAAGCGGGCGACGTGGGAAACGTACGCGTCGTACGGAGACGCGAGCCGCCAGAGGACGCTGTTCAGTGCCATTCCTGCCTCCAATCTCCGATTAGCTGTCGCTCCCGCCCCGCAGGAGGTCTTCGACATCGCGCAGGATATCGGCCGCCGAGGGAAGCTCGCCGCCGCCCTGGTCCGAGCTCTCCTGCTCGTTTTCACCATAGTGCTCTTCGAGCGACCGCACATAGGCGCGGATCTGGTCGTCTCCGCGGCTCGCCTCCTCGACCCGCTCGAGGAAGCGCTCGCCCTGTTCTTCGAGGTCGCCCAGCGCCGGCGTGAAGCCCACGACCGGCGTGAGCGCTTTGAGCAGCGCCATGGTTGCCGGTGGGTTTTCCTCGACGTTCAGGTAGTGCGGCACGCTGGCGACGAGGCTGATCAGCGGGCAACCTCGCCGCCTCAGGACATCGTGGAGCACGCCGACAATCCCGGTGGGCCCTTGGTAGTTCGAGCGGCCGAGGCCGAATTTGGCGGCCAGCGACGCGTCGGCCGAACTCCCCGAAATCGGGATCGGCCGCGTGTGCGGCGTCGTTGCTGGGCGCGCGACGAGCGTGCAGACCAACGACGGCGAGAGCTCTGCGATCGCATCGCCGAGCCGCGACGTGAACGTCCGCCAGCGGAGGTTCGGCTCCACACCCTTCACGACGACGAGGTCATGCCCGGACTGCGGCGTCAGCGCATAGAAAGCCTCGTTTTTCGGCCACTGCACTTCGCGCAGGCCAAACGCATCGAGCTTCACGGTTGGCCTGGTGTCCGTAAAGACATAATAGTCTTCGGGGTCGACCTCCAGGAATGACCGGCCCCCATTCGTGTCGACCAAGCGCTGCGCGGTGTCGGTCGTCACTGTCCCGGTGTCGCTCCAGCCGCCAAACGCGACAACGACAACGGGCGCCCGGAGCGCCGGGACTGGCTGAATTTCGAAACCGTCCATTGAACGTATTCTACGCCCAGGGCCCAGTAGACGCGCCAGGTTGGAGGGGTGCTGAATGGTCGATGGTGTTGACCTCGTGGCGGACGCGGAGGCCGATCACTCCGGCCAGGCGTTCGATAGCTGTGACCTCCGCGGCGTCGCGCTGCGAGGGCTTCGCGCGGTTCGCGCCTCGTTTCGCTTCACGGACCTCCGCGAGGCCGACCTCTCCGACGCGCGCCTGCACGGGGCCGATTTCCGGTTCGCCGACCTGCGCGGCGCCAACCTTCGCATGGCAGACCTTTCGCACGCCGACTTTCGCTTCGCCAGACTCGGCCATGCGGACCTGAGCGGCGCGAACCTCACCGCCGCGCTCCTTTCGCTCGCCGAAATGCAGCGCGTGAACTTGATGGACGCGGTGCTGCGGGAGGCGCAGCTCGTGGGCACGGCCCTCGACCTCGCTTACTTTGACCACGCCGACCTTCGCAACGCGGACCTGACGCGGGCCCGGCTGACCGGAGCGCACGCGCGCTTCGCCGACTTTCGCGGCGCCTGCCTCGCGTTCGCCTCGCTCGCGCAGGCAGACCTCACGGGCGCGGACTTACGCGGTGCGCGGCGCTACGAGACCGCCTTCCACGGAGCACGCCTCGATGATGCTAAGGACGATGCCGCCCCGCCCCCGGCCGCGGCGCGCGAGCCGGCGTAGACTCCCTGCTGGCCGGCAGTCGCCGAGCGGAGAGGGAGGGGGACATGCGAATCGCAGTGGTCGGCGGTGGCGGGCTTGGCAGCGTCTACGCGGGCAAGCTCGCACTCAGTGGCCAGGACGTCGTCGTGCGGACGCGCGGCGGGCACATCGAGGCCATCCGACGCGACGGCCTCCGGCTGGAGGGCGCCTACTCCGGCGTCGCGCGCCCCGCGCTGGCAGCCTCTGGGCCGGAAATCGGCGAGGCCGACCTCCTCATCCTTGCCACGAAGACGTACGACACCGCGGAAGTCCTCAAAGACATCGACCCCGCCAGCTTTGGAGCGGTTGCGTCGGTCCAGAACGGTGTGCTCAAGGACGACGTGCTTGCGGCACACTTCGGGCGAGACAAGGTGGTCGGCTGCGCGGCGATGGTGGGCGCCGAACGCACCGCACCTGGGGTCGTCCACTGCACGCTCCCGGGCGAGACCTTCTTCGGCGAGTTCACCGGCGAGATGAGCCCGCGGGTCCTCGCCATTGGACAGGCGTTCGAGCGTGCGGGCCTTGGGGTCGACGTGACACCCCGCGTCCAGTCTATCGAATGGACGAAACAGGTCCTCCAATGTGGGACGGCCCCGCTCAACACGATCACGCGCATGCCGTTGCACACGATGTTCCTCGGCCCCGCGGCGACCGTGTACCGCGAGGTCATCATCGAGGCGGCTGCCGTGGCGGCTGCACACGGCGTGACGCTCGACCGGCACCCCCGCTGGGGCGGGGCCGTCGCTGAATTGCTCGAATGCGGCCGCGAGGAAGGCCTGGAGCTCGTCCGGGCGCGCGGACGAGCCCTCGAGGCGCGGGGCGCGACGAATATCCGCATCTCGATGCAGCAGGACGTCGCCGCCGGCCGGCGCATCGAGCTCGAAGAGACCGCCGGGCACATCGCCCGCGAGGCGCAGCGCCTGGGCATCGCGGCGCCCTATCTCGACGCGTTGTGCACTTGTGTCCGGGCGATTGTTGCAGCCGGCGCCCCTGTGTAGCCGGGTCGCGCCCTGAACCGGCTCGCCCGACAATGCCCCGCGGCAGAGGGAGGCGACAACGATGGACCTTGGGCTCAACGGGCAGGTTGCGATCATCACGGGAGGGAGCGAAGGGATAGGCCGGGCAACCGCCGAGGCGCTCGCCCGGGAAGGGGCACGGGTCGCCATCGTTGCGCGCCGGCCGGACGTCTTGGAGGCCGCGGCGGCCGAGATCCGCGCGGCCACCGGCGGCGAGGTCTTGGCCTTGCCCGTCGACGTGACCGTGGGCGAAGACCTCGCCGGCATGGTCAGCACCGTGGTCGCCAAGCTCGGGCCGCCCACCATCTTGGTGAACAACGCTGGGACCGCTGCGGCCGGCGCGTTCGAGTCCGTGACCGATGAGTCCTGGGTCTACGACCTCGACCTCAAGCTGCACGCGGCGATCCGCGCTTGCCGGCTCGTCGTCCCGCACATGCGAGCGGCAGGCGGCGGGGCGATCGTGAATGTCACGGCGATCGCCGGGAAACACCCGGCCGCCGGTTCGATGCCGACGAGCATCAGCCGCGCCGCCGGCCTCGGCTTTACGAAGGCGCTCTCCAAGGACCTGGCTGGAGCCAACATCCGCGTGAACGCCGTTTGCATCGGGTTGATTAAGAGCGCGCAGATCGGCCGCACGGCCGCGCGGATCGCTGGTGGCGACGCCGCCGAGGGGCTCGCCCGAATGGGTGCGAACGTCCCGCTCGGCCGCGTCGGTGAAGCCGAAGAGGCGGCGAACGTCATCGCCTTCCTCGCGAGCCGCGCGGCGAGCTACGTAACGGGTGTAGCGGTGAACATCGACGGCGGTACGTCGGCGAACCTGTAGCTTCCGCCTACGGCAACACGCGCTCCGCGCGCAGCCGCCAGAAGATCGTCCGGAACATGTCCTCCGTGTCCATGCAGTCGTGGAAGCCGTGTTGGCGCGCCTTGATCGTGCTGTTCAGCGCCGGAAACTCCCCGCGCCGTTCGGCGCCGACCATCACGTCGCAGTAGACGAGCGAGTTGTACCCGGCGAACTCCACGAGGTCCTTAGGCCCCCGGAGCCCGTACTTCGCCACCAACGCCGACCACTCGGCCTGCCGCTTCGGAAGGTCGTTGACGAACGAGATCGGCCGGTGCTCGCCGACGGGCATCTCCATCGCCTCCGCGACCGCCTCCCAGGCCTGCGACCAGGTGAACACGTCGCCGTTCGTCAAGTTGTAGGCCTCGCCCCAGGCGCGCGGCTCCTCCGCAGCCCAGGCGATCGCCCGCGCCACGAGGTCGGCGTCCACAGCTTCATGGACCCAGGTCGCCAGGCTCCTCCCGGGGAAGTGCAGCGGCTCGCCGGCCTCCTTGAGGAGCGCGGCGTACGCCCCAATCGGGAGCGCTGGGTTCATGTTTGCGCCAGTCGCGTCGCCGTAGATGACCGTCGGCCGGAAGGTGGTCAAGCCCCAGGTCGCGCCAGCCTCCTGCTTCGCGCGAAGGTACTCTTCCTGGACCCAGTAGAAATTGTGGTGGTGGCGCCGTGGGTCTCGCTCTTTCAGGGGCACGCGCAGGCCGCGCACGCCGAGCGACGGGTGGTGGATCCCGTAAGCCTTGGTCCCGTGGAGCAGCGTGACGTGTTGAAGCCCGCGCGCCGATGCGGCAAGGGGCTCGAAGAGGTTGCGCAGCATCGCGCCGTTCTTTTCGATCACCTCGTCGTCGAGCCAGCCGGGCATCAGGCCGGGGATCTCGTGAAGCGCGGCGTACACCAGGTGGGTGACATCGCCGAGATCGGCCATTGCCGCGCCGCAGGCATCGCTGTCGAGCAGGTCGAGCGAGATGAACTCCGCGCCGGAGATGCCCTCCGGTCGCCGCCGCGAAACGCCGGCGACCTCCCATCCCGGAAGAGAGGCGAAGTGCTTGGCGGCGGCGAGCCCCACCAGCCCCGACGCCCCCGCGATGAGGACCTTCCGTTTCATGCCCACCTCCGTTCGAGGGGAGCCTACGGTGCTTGTCCGTGCGCCCGCAAGGCGGTCTCAGCCCTGTGGTAACCTACGGGTTACATGCACGCTCTCGACGCGCTCGGCAATGAAGTCCGCCGCGAGATGCTCGTTCGGCTTCGGGAACGGCCCCGTTCGGTCCGGGAGCTCGCAGAGGGGTTCCCGGTGAGCCGGCCGGCCATCTCTCGCCATCTGCGACTTCTCGAAGAAGCGGGGCTCGTCCAGGGCCGACCCTCGGGCGCCCGGAAGGTGTACGCGTTGCGGTGGGCCGGCTTCCAGCCCGCCCAGGCGTATCTGGCCCAGTTTTGGGATGAGTCCCTGGCCAATCTCGAGCGGCTGGTGGCCGAGTGATCACGCGCGACATCCTGCTCCCCTGCCCCCCGGCGCGAGCCTTCGAGGTCTTCACGGAGCGCGCCTCTGAGTGGTGGCCGGCGAGCCGCCGCCACACCGCCGACCCCGCGAGCACGATCACGATCAGCTCGGAGGGCGAATTCAGCGAGGCCGGAGGTGGACAGGTCGTGCCGCTCGGGCGGGTGCTCGTCTGGGAGCCGCCGACGCGGCTCGTCCTGGAGTTCTACCCCGGCACCGGCCCTGAACACCCGACCGAGGCGACGATCACCTTCGCCCAGGAAGGGGACGGCACGCGAGTCCGCGTCGACCATCGCCCTACCCCACGAAGCCAGGAGCTCTGGGATTTGCGCGCTCCCCGATTCGAGGCGTCGTGGGAGTCGGTCCTGGCGGCGCTCGCCGAGGCGACCTCGTGAGTCCGCGATTTCCCTTTGGTAACCACATGGTTACAATCGCTCCGTGAAGAGCTTTGCGACAACAATCGTTATCCGAGCGTCTGCCGGCAGCGTTTGGGATATCCTCACCGACCTTCCGGCCTGGCCATCCTGGAACACGACGGTCGACCGGGTCGAAGGCCGCGTTGCGCTTGGTGAAACCGTCCGCGTCTGGGTGAAGCTCAGTCCCGGCCGGGCGTTCCCGGTCAAAGTGAAGGAACTCACCGCCCCATCCCGGATGGTGTGGGGCAGTGGGATGCCACTGGGCCTCTTCAAAGGGGAGCGGGTCTATACGCTCACGCCCCTTCCCGATGGCGCCGTCGAGTTCTCCATGCGGGAAGCATTCACCGGCCCGCTCTCGGGCCTCATCGGCAAGTCCATCCCCGACATGCAGCCGGCATTCGAGGAGTTCGCGGCCTGCCTCAAGGCCAAAGCGGAAGCACCCTAAGACAGGAGCGATGACCCATGGGCGCAGTCTCTGGCACTGGCACGAAGTCGGACCCTTGGACATTGACGACGCCGAGCGGCGGCTCGACCTACGCGGTCTATCGCGACCCCGAGTCCGAGCCGCCCGCGCTCGTCTGTCAGGTCGGCACGACGCAGCTCAAGTACCAGCTGCGCTGCATCGAAGACCTCCACGCGATGCTGAAGGCGCACGGTGACTGGATGGCGCTTGGCGCCGCTGACGAACAGAAGCCAGCAGCCGAAGGCACGGTCGAAGCCTGGGGCCGGGCCGAGTCGAACCCTGCCGGTGGCTGGTATGGCCTGCGCAAAGGCTACCGCGGCCGCTTCGGTATGTACGTCCCGCCGGTCCTCGCCGCGCTCGGCCTTGCCGAGGTCGAAGAGAAGCCTCGAAACAACCGGATGCGGGCGCTTTAACCGTCCCCACGCCGTCCGACCCGTTGACGCGCCCGGCGTTCGCTCGTAGCTTTCGCCTAACCGCCGGGACCACCGGCCGAGGGCGACGAATGAGCACAACGGTTGCCGACCCCTCCATTATTGAGCCGGCCGAGTTCCTCGGTGAGGAATTCCGCCACAACCCTTTCCCCCTCTACCAGCGCATCCGCGAGTACGACCCGGTCTATAACGACCGTTTCCAGAATCGCTGGATCATCAGCCGGTACGAGCACATCTGGTCGTTGTACAAGGACAAGGAAAACGTCACCCGCGGTGTCTACGAGATCGGCGGCAAGTTCAAGTTTGGCTCCGACACGCCGCTCGGCCCCACCATCCTGGACCTCGGCGAAAGCGACGCCCATCGTCAACAGCGCGGCCTCGTCGCTGGCGAGTTCGCCGGCAAGAAGCTCGAAGCCTGGCTCCCGGGCATCGAGAACATCGCCCGCGACATGATCGACGCTTTCTCGGTCAAAGCTGCCGAGGACCTCGCCGCCGGCCTGCACAAACGCGGCCATGTCGACCTCGTCCGCCAGTTTAGCCAGCGCTTCCCCGTCCGCGTCATCGCCGGGATGCTCGGGCTCCCGGTCGAGGACAACGACTATTTCGAACGCATCTACGGGACGCTCTTCGGCGGCATGGGCTACGGCCGGGCGGCCTTCAAGATGGGCGTCGATGCCCGCGAGGAGCTCTTCCGCTACCTCGACCCAGTCATCGCCGACCGGCGCGCCAACCCGCGCGACGACCTGATTTCCAAGTTCTGCACGGCCGAATTCGAAGGCACGCGGATGTCGGACGAACAAATCAAGGCGTTCATCGCCCTCCTCCTTGTCGGCGGCGGCGACACGACGCACAAGGCGATCGACATGATGTGGTGGGGCCTCCTCCGCCATCCGGAGCAGTACGTCGAGGTCCGCCGTCACCCCGAGCTGATGGACCGCGTGTTCACCGAGATGTTGCGCTACGACGGTTCGAACCACTGGCAACGGCGCCGCACGACCCGTGAGATCGAGGTCGGAGGAAAAGTCATCCCGATGGGCGCGAGCGTTTGGCTCGGCCTCGGCTCCGGCAACCGCGACGAGCGCGTCTTCAAGGACCCGGACGAGTTCAACATCTTTCGCGACGACCTCTATTTCGGGAAAGAACTGCGCACCGGCCACTGGCAGGATGGCGTCGCAAGCCACCTCGGCTTCGGCATGGAGACCCACTTCTGCCTCGGCTATGCGATGGCCCGTCAAGAGGCCGTGATCGCGAGCACGATCCTGATGGACGTGTTGAAGAATCCGCGGATCGTGGACCTCGAATCGCACGAGGGCCCCGTTTGGCCGCCTCCTGGTGTTGGCGGCGTCCGCGGCCTCATGCAGCTCGCAATCGAGTACGACATCTAACCCTTCCAAGGAGCGCCCCGTGGCCTACGACCACGTCTTCCAACCGATCACGGTGAACAAGACCGTGTTCCGTAACCGCGTCGTCCGTTCCGCCCACGGCACGGGCCTCGGCGGCGGCCAGGTGAACGACGACCTCATCGCCTATCACGAAGCCCGCGCCCGCGGCGGTGTCGCGATGAGCATCCTCGAAGCGTCACCCATCCATCCGAGTTCCGGCTTCGGCGGCGTCAACGCGTGGCTCGACAGCATGATTCCGGGCTATCAGCGCCTCGCCGATGCCGCCCACCGGCACGGCATGGTCATGATGCAGCAGCTCATGCACCAGGGCGCCCACGCTACCCCCACGGATGGTGGGCCGCCGTGGGCGCCGAGCGCCATCCCGAGCGTCCGCCAGTTGCGGCCCTCGGAAGGCCAGGGCGACATCCCGATCGCCATGACGCAGGCGATGATCGACGAAATCGTCGACGCCTACGCGGCAGCGGCCGTCCGCGCCCAGGAGGGCGGCCTCGACGGCGTCGAGGTCCACCTCGCCCACACCTTCCTGCCGATGCAGTTCCTCTCGCCGACGATGAACCGGCGCACCGACGGATATGGCGGCTCGACCGAGAATCGCCGCCGCTTCATGAAGGAAGTGCTCGCCGCGATCCGCGCCCGCGTCCGCCCTGACTTCATCATCGGTGTCCGGCTCACGGGCCGTGAAGGCGTCCCCGGCGGGATCGAGCCCGACGAGTGCCGGGACATCGCGCTCGACCTCGAAGCGACCGGACTTGTCGACCTGTTTAGCCTGTCGACAGGCGGCTACCTCGCGTTCGATAAGCTGATCGGCGCGATGCACGAACCGCACGCCTACGAACTGCCCGATAGCGGCCCGGCATCGCGCGCGCTCAAGACGCCGCATTTCGTGGTCGGGCGAATCCTCACACTGGCCGAAGCCGACGCGATCATCGCCCGCGGCGACGCGGACATGGTCTCGATGATTCGCGCCACGCTGGCCGACCCCGACATTGTCCGCAAGACCCAGGAGGGCCGAGCGGACGATGTCCGCCCCTGCCTCGGCTGCAACCAGGGCTGCATCGGCGGCCGGACGGGCCCGCTCGGCCGCTTTGGCTGCGTCGTGAACGTCGGCGCCGGCCAGGAGCTGCGCGGCGGCGACCACCTGATCAACCTGGTGGCCGAATCGAAGCGGGTGTTCGTCGTTGGCGGCGGGCCGGCGGGCCTCGAAGCGGCGCGCGTCGCCGCTCTCCGTGGCCACCAGGTCACGCTCTTCGAGGCCGCGAGCGAGCTCGGCGGGCAAGTCCGTCTCGCCCGTAAAGCGCCACACCGCGACGAGTTCGGCGCCGATGTCGACTGGATCGTGCCCCAGCTGCGCAAGTTGGAAGTCCAGGTCCGCCTCAACACCAAGGTCGACCGGGCGCTGATCGAGGCTGAGAAGCCAGACGCCGTCATCCTCGCGACGGGCTCGACGCCGCGGCGTGATGGCTTCCAGGCCCACCGACCGGCGAGCCCGGTCGAGGGCATCGACCGCCCCAACGTCTTCACTTCTTGGGAGGTCATCGAGGGCGGCGCCACCGTCGGGAAGACGGCCGTCGTCTTCGACGATATCGGCCACTACGAGGCGATCGCCGTAGCCGAGACGCTGCTTTCACGCGGCGTGGCCGTCATCTTCGCGACGCCCCACACAAGCGTCGGCCCCCAAATGGTCGGCGCGATGTCGCGCGACCCCGCCCTCCGCCGCCTCACCGACCACGCGAGCGGCTTCACGCTCGTCCCGCGCGCGCACGTCACGACGGTGCGCGACGGCGCCGTGGTCATCCAAAATATCGACTCGGGGAGGGACCACGTCTTCGCGGCCGACAGCGTCGTGTTCGTCTCGGGGAACGTCGCGAACACGGCGCTCGCCGAGGCGCTTGCGGGTTACGAGGGCGAGGTCCACGTCGCTGGCGATGCGCGCGCCCCGCGGCCGATGGAAAAGGCGATCCACGAAGGGCATTACGCCGCCTTGCGGGTCGGCACCGCGTCCACCACGACCGCACCCACCGGTGGCCGTGGGCCGCTCAACCCGCTGAGCGGCGCCTAAGCGGACGCTGCGGGCAGTTCGACCCGGAACACTGCGCCTCCATCCGCGCGGCCACCGGCGGTGATGGTGCCCCCGTGGTCCTCGACGATCGCCCGGGCGATGGAGAGGCCAAGGCCCGCGCCCTCCGAGCTTCGGGCCGGGTCGGCCTGTATGAAGCGGTCGAAGATGCGCTCGATCTGGTCGGCTGGAATGCCTTCGCCGTCGTCCGCGATCGTGAGCACCACACGGCCAGCATGCTCCGCCAGGCCCAGGGCAATCAGCGTCCGCGCGTGCCGGTTCGCGTTGCTCAGGAGGTTGACCACGACTCTGCCAAGGTCGTCCGCGTCCCCACGGACGGCAGCCGCGGACACCGCGCCGCAATCGACCCGCACGTCCGGCCGCCGTGGGAGCCGGCGGACTTCGTCGAGCACGATGTCGTCGAAGTCCAGCACGACGCCGCGCTGCGCGGGAGGGCCGCCGGCCTCCCGCTTCGCGAGCAGGAGCAGCCCATCGGCGAGCCGCTGCAGCCGCTCAACCTCTGCCAGCAGGTCTTCGAGGAGCGCCGGGTGGTCGAGCGTGGACGTCGAGCGGGCGACCTCCAGCTGGGTGCGAAGGCTCGCCAAAGGGCTCCGAAGCTCGTGCGCCGCGTCCGCAACGAACTGCTCTTGCGCCGCGTAGGCCGCTTCGATCCGGCTCAGCATGCCGTTCATGGTGCGCGCCAGCCTCTCCACCTCGTCGCCCGTCCGCGGCTCGGGCACGCGCCGGCCGAGCTGACCAGCCTGGATTTCCGCTACCTCCGCCCGGATGGCTTCGACCGGGCGGAACGCGCGGCCGACGGCGACCCAGGTGGCGGTCGCCACGATCGCCACGAGGAGCGGCACCGCGACGGCGGCGAGGCGGCCGAGCAGCGCTACCCCCTCGGCCACGTCTTCGAGGCTCCCCGCCACCAGCAAGGTCACTGGCCCGTCCGGCGTGTCCACGTGGCGCAACTGGATGCGATACGGGTCGTCGTCCAGCGGGAGCCGCTTCTCCACGGTCAGCGGCCGGCCTACTGTGGGGCGTTGGGTAGCGACCGGCGCGAGGCCGGCTGCCCTGGGGCTCGCCGCGACCACGCGGCCCTGCGCGTCCACGATCTGGACGAAGGCCACCTCGTCATCTGACGCCGTGAGCACTGCCGGCTCGGCGCCGCCCCTGAGCGATGCTTCGAGGTCGCCCGCGCGGAGCCCGATGGTCGCCTCCAGGTTGTCGCTCAGCGATGCGCGGAAGAACGCGATCGTCCCGTAGCTCGCGGCGATCAGGACGGCCGCGAGGACCGCTGTTGTCCCGATCGTCACCCGCGCGCGGACGCCGCCGGGCATCCGAAAGTGCCTAGTCCGGGCCATGGGCGACCACGCGGTATCCCCCGCCCCGGATCGTCTCAATCGAGTGCCGGTTGAACGGTCCATCCACCTTTTGCCGCAACCGGCGGACATATACCTCGACGATGTTCGGGTCGCCTTCGAACGCGAAGTCCCAGACGTGGTCGAGGATTTCGGTCTTCGCGGCGACATCGCCGCCGCGCCGCATCAGGTACTCCAACACGGCGAACTCCCGGCCGGTGAGCTCGACTTCCACGCCGGCCCGGCGGCAGCGTCGTGCCGCCGGGTCCACCGACAGGTCGCCGATGACGAGCACCGCTGGCCGCTCGGGGGCGCCGCGGCGCATCAGCGCCCGGAGCCGCGCCAGGAGGACGGAAAATGAGAAGGGCTTTGTCAGGTAGTCGTCCGCGCCCGTGTCCAAGGCGCGCACCTCGTCCCGCCGCGCGTCGCGCGCCGTGAGCATCAAGATTGGCGTCCAGGTCCCCGCCGCGCGCAGGTTTGCGCAGACCTCAAAGCCATCGCGGTGCGGCAGCATCAGGTCGAGGACGAGCGCGTCGTAGGCGTGTTGCTCCGCCATCCATTGGCCGTCGACTCCGTCGCGGGCGAGGTCGACGGCGAAGCCTTCCGCTTCCAGCCCCCGCTTCAACGCGGCCGCGAGCCGTACCTCGTCCTCCACCACCAAGATGCGGGCCATCGCTGCGCCCCTCCTGCCAACATCAGTATCGCTCCGTTGGCTGAACCGTGGCTGAATCGCTCGCCGCCAGTCAGCGGACATTCAGGAGCGATCTCCCAGCTTAGGCAATGCGCTGGCCAGCGACGCAAACCACGAACGAGGATTCAGATGCACGCGCTTCACCTAGGGTGGCCGCTCGCGGTCGCCGTCACGGCCCTCGGGGCGGCGACCTTCGCCGCCGCCGCCCCCAGCCATCAGGCGCCTTCCGGGCAACAGTCCGAAGCCGTCGCCGCGGCCCTCCGCTTCACCGGCGGTGGCGAAGTCGAGTCCGTGGAGAACGGCCCCCGCCGTTCCTACGAGGTCGAGATCACGTTGGACGACGGCCGTTCCGTTGAGGTCACCGTCAACCGCCAGCTCCAGGTCACCTGGTGCGAGGTGGACGACCCCGAGGAAGAACCCACGATCGACCCCGGCGATTGCGGGTTCTACGCCCCGCAGATCGACGCCCGCAACTTCGTCCCACGCATCACGAACCCCTACTTGCCGTTGAAGCCGGGCAGCAAGTGGACCTACCAGTCCACGGACGGCCAGGAGCGCATCGAGGTCGAAGTCCTGTCCGAAACCCGCTCCATCCTCGGGGTCACCGCGACGGTCGTCCGCGACCTCGCGTATGAGGATGGCGAGCTCGTCGAGGCTACCTTCGACTGGTACGCCCAAGACAAGGACGGCGCCGTCTGGTACCTCGGCGAAGACACCGCCGAAATCAAAGACGGCCAAATCATCAACCGCCACGGCGCTTGGGAAGCCGGCGTCGACGGCGCCAAGCCGGGCATCGCCATGCTCGCCAATCCCCGGGCGGGCAACGCCTACCGCCAGGAATTCCTCGAGGGCGAGGCCGAGGACATGGCCCAAGTGCTTCGCTCCCGGCGCTCCCTCGCCGTCGCCGGCCACACGTACTCGAAGCTGATCGTGACCGCGGAATGGACGCCGCTCGTGCCTGAGGTCGTCGAACACAAGACCTACGCGCCCGGCGTCGGGCTGGTGCGCGAAGACAAGGTTCGCGGCGGGTCGGGCCGCGTCGAATTGGTCGCCTACATCCCCGCTCCCTGAACACTGCCGAGGAGGCGCCCCAGCCCCCGGGGCGCCTCCTCGCGGTCGCCGGCCGAAGCGCCAGACTGGGCGACCGGCCCCCCGAAAGCCGCGCCCACACCACGGCCTGACTTGCGACCCTGACCCCGCGGGCGTACAACCCTCTTCGGAGCCAACCTATGGGCAATGCAGAGGATCAACTGGCCGTGATCGCCGTCGCAACGCGATATGGCACGGCCGTAGACACCAAGGACTGGGAGGCGCTCGCCTCCTGCTTCGCGCCCGACGGCGTCTTGCACTTCCCGAATCGCGACATGCGTGGCCCCGCGGAGATCGTCGCTGCCATCCAGGCCGCGACCGTCTCCCGCACGTGGCAGCAGCACCTCCTCGGCAGCTTCCAGGTCAAAGTCAGCGGCGACGCGGCGACGAGCCGCTGCTCGCTCCAGGCCCTTCAGGTCGACGCGAGCGACCCCAGCAAGGCCCTCGTCACCGCCGGCGTCTACACCGACCGCCTCGAACGGCGCGATGGACAATGGTTGATCGTCGACCGCCGCCTCGAGGTCGGATTCACGGGCGTCATCCCGCACAGCTAAGGAGTGACCCGCATGGACGTTTCAGGCAAGGTCGCACTGATCACGGGCGCAGGTTCGGGGATTGGCCGCGCCACGGCGCTCCTCCTGGCGAAGGAAGGTGCCGCGATCATGGTCGCCGATATCGACCCGGCAGGAGGCCAGGCAACCGTCGACGCAATTGCCGGCGCCGGTGGGAAAGCTGCCTACGTCCGCTCCGATGTCGCGACGCCGGACGGCATCCGCGCGATCTTTGCCGAGGCCGAGCGCGTCTTCGGCGGCGTCGACATCGTCTTCAACAACGCGGGCGTCTCCTGCGGCGACCCCGTCTGGCCCGATGTCTCGCTCGAGCGCATCGCCGAGGTTGTCGGGATCAACGTGATGGGCGTGATGATGGGCACGCAGGTCGCCATCCAGGCGCTGCGCAAGCGCGGTGGCGGCGTCATCGTGAACACCGCCTCCATTGCCGCGGATAACCCGAGCCGTTTCGAGCCCGTCTACGGCGGGACGAAGGCCGCCGTCGCCATGTTCACCCGTTCCTGCGCCCACATGAAGGAATCGGACAACATCCGCGTCAACGCCGTCTCTCCCGGCATGGTGAAGACCGCGTTCCAGGCCAAAACCGGCGACGGCACGACGCCGGCCAATTGGCTCCTCCCAGCGATCGAGCGCATCGGCGAGAAAATCTTGCCGCCCGACGCGATCGCGAATCAGGTGCTCACGTTCATCAAGGACGACTCCCTCGCCGGCCAGGTCGTCACGGTGACGAACCCGCAATGAAGTTCGGCGTCTTCTACGAAGGGATGAACCCGGCGGCCCTCACCGCCATCGCACAGAAGGCCGAAGCACTCGGCTTTGAGTCGCTCTGGCGGCCGGACCACCTTGTCTTACCGGCCGAGTTGCCGAATACCTACCCTTACGCGCCCGACGGGAAGAACCCGCTCGACCCGAAATGGCCGATCGCCGACACGCTCACGGTCCTGACCTGGGCCGCTGCGGTGACTTCGACCATCAAGCTCGGGACGACGGTCTACATCCTGCCGTTGCGCCACCCAATCGTGACGGCCCGCTCCGTGCTGGGCATCGACTTTCTCTCGAAAGGCCGCGTCCTTTTCGGCGTCGGCGCTGGCTGGCTCGAAGAGGAGTTCGAAATCGCCGGGCAAGACTTCCACACGCGCGGCGCCCGGATGGACGAGATCATCGCGATCCTGCGCAAGCTCTGGACCGAGCCGACGATCACCCATGCGGGCGAGCACTACCACTTCGGCCCGCTCCACTTCGAGCCGAAGCCCGTCGCGAAGCCCCACCCGCCGATCATCGTCGGCGGCGAATCGCCCGCGGCCTTGCGACGAGCCGGCCGGCTCGGCGACGGCTGGTATGGCGTGCGGCACGGCCCCGAGGCGATGGCGAGCTTCAAGCGCCGCCTCGACGAACAGCGCGAGCGCTACGGGCGTCTCCACCTCCCCTTCGAGATCACGGTGAACGCCCGCGCCGACCTGACGGTCGACGACGTCCGCCGCTTTGAGGAGGTGGGCGTCGACCGGCTCGTCATCCAGCTCTACCGGAGCTCGAAAGACGCCATCCCGAACCTCGAGCGCTTCGCGGAGGCGGTGCT
>JBJXFX010000090.1:0-6665 GCA_046152925.1 Dehalococcoidia bacterium | reverse complement strand
GACCGGAAAGGGCCAGCCTCTCTGCAGAGAGGCTGGCCCTTTCGGTTGCACCGGGCGATTCGAGCCGATCCCTGCTAGCCTCGATCGCACAGAACTTGCGTTGGGTTGGAGGAAACGGTGGCGAACGACGGCATTCTTGGGGCGTTGAACGAGATCCTGAAGCTCGAATACACGGCGGTGCTCCAATACACATACGAGGGCTTCGTGGTCACCGGCCTGGACCGGCCACGATTCTTGGCGATGTTCCAGGGCGAGGCCGCGGAATCGCTCGCGCACGCCCAGATGGTCGGCTCGAAGATCGTCTCGCTCGGCGGGACGCCAACAAGCGAGACGATGGCTATCGCCACGACGCGGGACCTGCGCGAGATGCTCGAAAACAACCTCGCGATGGAGCGGAAAGCGGTCGAGCTTTATACAGCGGCGCTGGTGTTCGCGGGCGACGATGTTTCGCTGCGGACGATGTTGGAGAACCAGATCTCGATCGAGAAGGGCTCTGTGGAGGAGCTGGAGCAGATCCTGGCGTAGCGCTGCCCTGGCCGGGCGACCACGGGATAGTCTTAGAGCAGCACCAGGTTATCGCGGTGGATGACCTCTTCGCCGTAGGCGTAGCCGAGGATGTCGGCGATGCGGTCGCTGTGCAGCCCGCTGATTCGGGCCACCTCGTCGCTCGCGTAGTTCGAGATCCCGACGCCGACCTTGGCGCCGGCGCCGTCGCGGACTTCGACGCTCTCGCCGCGGTCGAACGTGCCCGTGACGTTCGCGACGCCGGCGGGCAAGAGGCTCTTGCCGCGCTGGCGCAGGGCGAGGGCGGCTCCTTCGTCGACGACGACGTGGCCGCCGCGCGCGACGTTGCTGACAATCCAGCGCTTGCGGGCTTCGAGCGGGTCGGCGGCGGCTTCGAAACGGGTGCCGAGGGCGTCGCCGCGGGCCGCACGGAGCAGCGCGTCCGGCTCGCGGCCGTTCGCGACCACGACTTCGACACCGCCCTGCGTCGCAAGGCGGGCCGCGCTGACCTTGGTCGCCATCCCGCCGAGGCCGGAGCCGGCTGAGCCGCCAGCCATACCCTCGACGGCGCCGTCGATCCGCGAAACGGTCCGGATGAGCTCGGCTGAGGGGTCGCTGTGGGGGTTGGCGGTGAACAGGCCGTCGACGTCGGTCAGGATGACGAGGACATCGGCATCGATCAGGTTGGCGACGTAGGCCGAGAGCGTGTCGTTTTCACCGATCCGGCTCGCGAGGACCTGGTCGAGCGCGACGGCGTCGTTTTCGTTGACGATCGGCACCGTGTCGGCTTCGAGGAGGTCGCGGAGGGTGTTTCGCGCGTTCAGATAACCAAGGCGGTCGGTGAGGTCGCGGCGTGTGAGCAAGACTTGGGCGACGAGCGTGTCGTGCCAGTCGAAAAGCTCGTCCCAGGCCTGCATGAGGGCGCTCTGCCCGACGCTCGCGAAGGCCTGGCGGCTCGGGGTGACGCCCGCGGGCAACCGCTTGGCCAATCGATGGCGACCCGCTGCCCGCGCGCCAGACGAGACGACGACCACCTGCGATCCCTGCTGGCGGAGCCGCACGACCTGGCCGACGAGCCGCGACATCGCCTCGAGGTCGAGGCGGTCCGAGCCCGCGGTGAGGAGGGATGTCCCAAACTTGGCGACGACGCGACGGGCGGCCATGGCGGGACATAGTAACGGCCTTGGCGCGCTGGCCGTAGCCTCGGCGGGAACGCCGCGGGTTGTGACGCGCCACCCGCCGCAGCCGTAGAATCGCCAGCCATGGACAACACACCCGGCCCCCGGCTTCGATTGGCTCGCGATGACGAGCTCCCCGAGCAGTGGCGTTCGCGCCACGACCTCGTCACGCGCGTCTTCGGCCACAACCATCGTCTCTTGGAAAAGTGGTACGAGTGGTACCGCCCCGTGATCTCGGATGGCGCCGTGCCTGCCCGCCTCAAGGAGATCGTCCGCCTACGCGTCGCCCAGCTCAACGCGTGCGACTTCTGACAAGCCGCGCGCATACCCCTGTCGTCGGCAGGGGAACGACTGGAAGAAACCACCGTCGCGAAGATCCGCGGCTGGGGTGAATCAGACCTCTCGGAGGCGGAAAAGGCGGCGCTGCACTACGCGGAGCGCCTCTTCGTGGACCACGCAAACATCGATGGCGACCTTTTTGCCGAGCTGCTCGAGTTCTATACGGAAGAGCAGATCGTCGAGATCGGCTGGGCGGTCGTCAGCTACCTCGGCTTTGGCCGCCTGATCCACAGTTTCGGGCTGCGCCCGGACTGATCACTGAAGGTTAGGCCGTGGCCGGAGGATGGATGCGCAAGTAGAGCAACCTCCAGGCCACGGTGAACGCCGAGGCGACCGCGAGTACAACCAACGTCCAGTAACACAGGCCGAGGACCGTGCCGATGGCGGCGACGAGCGAGCGCACGTCGCGGCTGGCGAGGCCAAAGAGGCCGTCGGATGGGCCGAGGCCCATCGACGCTTCGATGCGGGCGCGGCTATAGCTGACGCTCAACGCTGCACCCAGCGCCAGGACGCCCACGACTTCGGGGCGAGGCAGGTCCTCGAAGCGGGCCGCGTAGACCGTCATGCCCGCGAGCATGAACGCGTCGGCGTACCGGTCGGTGACGGCGTCGAGCACGCCGCCGAACTTGGTCGCCATCTGTTTCAGGCGGGCGAGCTCCCCATCGACGCCATCGACGACCGATACGGCCTGGATGAGGAAGCCTCCGAACACCTCCCAGCCCCCCGCGATGCAGACGCCCGTGACGACGCTGAGGGCGAGCGTGAAGAGGGTGACGCCGTTCGGGGTCGCGGGCGTGTGGGCTAAGGCGCGGGCGGCCGGCCGGCTGAGCGGCCGGTTCAGGTAGCGGGAGACGACGCCGTCGTAGTTAGCCAATCGAGGAGTCCTCGGGCGTGGCCAGGCGTGACTTCAATAGGGCGGCGGCGCCGGCCAGGTCGCCCTCGGTGTCGATGTCGTACCAGAAGCTGCCGGTGATGTCGGCCGCCCGGAGGCGCCTGGCAGCCGCGAGGGTCCGGAAGATGACGCTCAGCTCACAGTCTTCGGGGCCGGCCGCTGCCGCCTCCCAGACGTCGCGCGTCAGGTAAAAGGCGCCCGCATCGAGCGCGTGCCAGGGGTCGATCGCTTTCCCAATGCCGGTGACGAGCCCCTCCGGGTCGAGCGCGAGCTTCGTCGCCTCTTCGATGTACTCGGGCGAATGGGCGCCGCGGTCGGCAGCGACGTGTGAAAGTTCGGGCGTTGCCAGGCTCGTCCGGGCGAGGCCGGCGAGCAGGTCGCCGGAGAAGACGTGGTCGGCCATCACGAGGAGGAAGGGCTCGCCGCCAGTGGCCTTGCGCGCGGCCTGGAGCGAAAGCGATGCGTCGCCGGTGTAACGCGGGTTTTCGATGGTGCGGATCCGGAGTCGGCTGGCTGGCCTGCGGGCGAGCGCTTGCTCGATCTGCTGACCGCGATAGCCGATGACGACGACGACCTCTTCGACGCCGGCGCCAGCCAGGGCCGAGAGCGTGTAGTCGATCAACGGGCGGCCGTCCAAGGTCACCAGCGGTTTCGGGAGAGAAGCCGTGCGCCTGCCAAGCCGCCCGCCGTCACCGGCGGCGAGCATGATCGCCCTCATCGGGCAGCTCCCGGGGCCGCTGGACACATCCGCCCACTATACCCCAAGGGCCACGGGCCGTGGCGGGGGCTGTGGGCTGGAAGTCCGTCCGGATGGCGTTTGGGGTGTAGGCGAGTGGCCGTTTACGATAGTCGCCGCCCGGCCGCACCCGCGAGACTCAGCAGCCGGCGCTCAGGGGATTCCGATGTGGAAGTCGATCGGGTATCTTTCGCTGCTTTGCGCCGTATTCATCTCCCTCCTGATCACGCTCTCGATCGTCGGGTCCCAGGCGGGCTAAGCGGAGCCCGTTGGCCTGGAAACGAGGAAGGCCTGCCGGAGGGGACGTGGCAGGCCTTCGCGCAGGGGGACCACCGGGTTGGCCGGACAGCGGTGGAACGCTGCCCTCCGGTGGAACCTATCCTGGACCGACCGTGTTAAGGACGTGAATCGTCCGTGAGACTTTCGCGATCTCCGGCGATCGGCGACGCTGGGCCCCAATGAGCGCAGCTACCGTCACTCCGAGCCACTTCGCGGGCGCCCCAAGCGCTGGCGAAGCGGCCCCAGTCCTCCGCGGGCTCACCTCCGCAGAGGCGAACGCCGCGGAGGCCAAGGGGCTCACCAACGCCGACAGCTCGCGGCAGCGCTCCGACGCAGACGTGGTCCGCGGGAACACGCTCACCTTTTATAACGTCGTCCTTGGCTCCCTGATCCTTGCGCTCTTTTTGGTCGGCCAATTCAAGGACGGGTTTTTTGTCGCGATCGTCATCGTGGCGAACATCGTCGTCTCCACGCTCCAAGAGCTGAGGGCGGTGCGCACGCTTCGCAAGCTCCGCGCGCTGACCGCCCCAGGTGCGACCGTTGTCCGCGACGGTGTCGAACGCGACATCCCCGCCGCCCACGTCGTCCAGGGCGATTTGCTCCACCTGAAGCAAGGCGATCAGGTGGTGGCCGACGGGCACGTCGTCGCCCGCGGCGGCGAAGTTGACGAGTCGTTGCTCACGGGGGAGACCGACTCCATCCGCAAAGGCCCTGGTGATGAGCTCCGATCGGGGAGCTTCTGCGTCGCCGGCGACCTTTATTACACCGCGGAGGCCGTCGGGCTCGAGGCGTACGCCGTGAAGCTGACGGCCGACGCGCGGCAGCTGGTGAAGCGCAAGACGCCGCTCGAATTCCGCTTCCAACGCATCCTGCGGGTCCTCCTCACGGCGACCGGCGTCCTCGGCGCGCTGCTCCTCATCTCGTATTTGATCGATGAGCAGGGGATCACCGAGGCGGTGAAAGCGACGACCGCGACGGTCACGACCGTCGTCCCGACGGGTCTGCTCCTCGGCATGACCGTCGCCTTTGCCGTCGGCGCCGTCCGTGTCAGCCGGAGCGGGGCGATCGTCCAGGACATCTCGGCTGTCGAAGCCCTCAACTACACGGACGTCATCTGCCTCGACAAGACGGGCACGATCACGGCGAACAAGCTGTCGTTGTCGGAGGTCAGCTGGATGGACGGCGAAGATGCGGCGGCGCCCTGGCTCGGGGCGTTCGCCGCCGCCGCCAAGGACGACAGCAAGACCGCCGGAGCGCTCGCGGACGCACTCGGGAAGGGGAGCAACGGCGCGCGGCCCGCCGCGAGCGTGCCGTTCAACTCCGAGCGCCGCTGGAGCGCGATCAGCCTCCTGGCCGGCGGTGAAACCCGGACCTTCGTGCTCGGGGCGCCCGAGACGGTGCTTGCCGGCTGCCCGGCCACGGCCGCCGAAGCGCTCAAGGCGCAGTTCGAGGAGCTTGCCGGACGAGGCCTTCGCGGCGTCGTCTTCGCTGAGGCGGGCGGCCTGCCCAGCGTCGAAGAACCGCTCCACGACCTCCGGCCCCTCGCACTGCTCGCCATCGGCGATGTCCTCCGGCCCGAAGTGAAGGGCGCCTTCGCGCTGATGGACTCGCTCGGCATCGAGCCGAAGCTGATCAGCGGGGACAACCCCGGGACCGTCGCCGCGTTGCTCGCCCAGCTTGGCGTCACGCCGAGGGGCGGCTCGATCTCGGGGCCTGAGCTCGATGGCCTCGACGAGCTCGCCTTCGACCGCGCCGTCGCCGAGAACACCGTCTTTGGCCGCGTCGCCCCACACCAGAAAGCGCAAATCATCCGGGCGCTGCAGCGGCAGAAGCACTTCGTCGCGATGGTGGGCGACGGTGCGAACGACGTGCAGGCCCTGCGCACGGCCGATGTCGCGGTTGCGATGGCGAGCGGCACGGCGACGGCGCGGGCCGTGGCCGGCGTGGTCTTGCTCAACGACTCGTTCGCCGCGCTGATCAAGGGTGCACAAGAGGCCACATTTGTCCTGGGCAACGCCGCCCGGCTGAGCAAGCTTTTCCTCGCGAAGAGCCTCTACGCTTTCTTGCTGATCGTCGCGACCAACATGCTGCGGCTCGACTTCCCCTTCCTCCCCCGGCACGGGTCGCTCACGGCGCTGCTCACGCTCGGCATCCCGGCGGTGTTCATCGCGATCAGCGTGCCGCCGCCGAAGGCGGGCAGAGACTTCACACGGAACGTCTTGCGGTTTGCCCTGCCGGCGTCGTTCTCCGTCGCGGCGGCGGCGGTCTTCGTCCATCTGTTCGTCGATGGCGTGTTGGACCGTGGGATCGAGGAGGCGCGGACCCTCGTCTCGCTGACGGTTGGCGTAGCCGGGCTGTTCTTCATGGTCGAAGTGCTCGGCTTCGAAGGGGCCTCGTTCAAGAGCCTGACGCGGCCCGTGATGACGACCTTCCTGGGGGCGTTGCTGGTCGCCGGGTTCCTGCTGACGATCTACGTCGACTGGCTACGGAAGTTTTTCGAGTTCGAGCCGGTCAGCTGGGATGGTTGGCTGATCATCGGCGTGGCGGTGGCGGCCTCCCTCGCGGGCCAGTGGTACCTGAGCCGATCGTGGACGCGTGTGCTGGACTTCTTAGTGGCGAAGCCCTCGGCGGACCAAGAGCTCCGCGGCCGCGCGACGTAAGGGCAGGGTTGGTCTTACTGCGCTGTCTCGACACTCAAGCGAAGGCTAGCGCGGTCGTGCCCGCGGAAACGGAGCGG
>JBJXFX010000153.1:0-3642 GCA_046152925.1 Dehalococcoidia bacterium | reverse complement strand
TTCGGCTTCGCGCCCGTCCGCCCCGAAGACCAGGACCGCGCCATGCTCTCGATGGCGCGCAATGAGGCTGTGCCGCTCAAGACCATGCGCGCCGGCATGCCGTGGGACTGGGAAACCTACCCGGAATTCCTCGACTCCATCGACCGCACACCGAAGGGGATCAACCTTCTCAGTTATGTCGGGCTGAACCCGCTCATGGCCTACGTGATGGGCCTCGAAGCCGCCAAGAGCCGCCCCGCCAACGACCGCGAGCGCGCCGAGATGTGCCGCCTCCTCGAGGAGGCCATGGAAGCGGGCGGCGCCGGATTCTCCGCCCAACTGCTCGGCGAAGGCAGCGTCCAACGCGACTACGACGGCACGCCGATGATCACCGACACGATGGCGGAGGCCGACCTCATCGCCTTCGCCGAAGTGCTCGGCAAGCTGCGCTACGGCTTCACGCAGTTCATGGGCGGCACCTTCCAACTCCACGAAAAGGTCGCCGAAGCGAGCGGCCGGCCCGTGGTTTATAACCTGATCGCCGTCGGCGCCCGCGACCAGCACGGCGTCGAACAAACGGCGCACCGCAAGATCATCGACTGGCTCATCGATGCGAACGGCCGCGGCCTCCGCATCTACGCCCAGGCGCTCGTCGCCGAGGTCGGCTCGGAGTTCACCCTCAAGGACTGGAACCTCTACGACACCAGCCCCCTCTGGCGCCAAGCGACGCTCGGCACGACCGCCGACAAGCTCCGCTCGATGGCCGACCCGGACCTCCGCGCCAAGATGCGCGCCGAATACGACGCCGGCCGGGCCCCGCGCACGGCGGCCGGCGAGGACCTCGGCGACCTGATCATTGAGGGCGTCGAAAGCGAGGACCTCAAGGAGTACGAAGGCCTCACCGTCGCGGAGATCGCCGAGAAAGAGGGCAAGCACATCATCGATGCGATGCTCGATGTGGCCCTCCGCGACAACCTCGACGCCACCTTCGTCACGCCGCCACAACAAACCGACCTCCGGGCGATGAAAGAGATCGCGACCGCGCCCTACGCCATCCCCGGCGTCTCCGACGGCGGCGCCCACACGAAGTTCCTCACCCTTGGCGCCTACCCGACCGAGTTCCTCACAAAGCTCGTGCGCGACGGCGGGATCATGGAGCTGGAAGAGGCACACTGGCGGCTGAGCGCCTACCCCGCCCAGGCCGCTGGCTTCCGCGACCGAGGCTGGATCAAGGAGGGCAGCCCCGCCGACATCGTCGTCTACGACTACGAACGGCTCGCAATGGGCCCCTCGGAGAAGGCGTTCGACTTCCCGGCGGGCGAATGGCGGCGTGTCCGCAAAGCCGACGGCTACCGCTGGACGATCGTCAACGGCGACGTGACCTTCGAAGACGGCGTTTGCACTGGCGCGACCCCCGGGCGGCTGCTCCGCCACGGCCGCGGCTAACGTCACAACCACCACAAAGGAGAGACCCCGATGGCGACGCTGCTCGTGAAACTCAAGGTGAAGCCGGGCATGGAAGCCCGCTACGAAGAGATCCAAGCCGACCTCTACCAGAAGACGCATGACCTCGAGAAGGGCATCGTCCGCGCCTACGAGGCCTGGCGCGGCGAAGAAGAGGGTACGTACTACTGCCTGCTCTCCTATGACACCTACTACAGCTTCATGAAGGACCACCAGACGAGCCCGCATCACGAGGACGCGACCCCGCCGCTCCTCGACTGCTTCGCGGCCGAGAGCATCGAGTGGCTCGACCCGGTGGGTGGCGCCTCGCCGCTGCCGCCGACCAACCCCGAAACCCTCCCCGCCGAGGCCAGCGACCTCATCAAGACCTACGACGCGGGCATGGGCTTCAAGCTGCCGGCCTGGTGGTCGCGCGTCCGCGCGCAGCGGGGTGCGTGACCCTCAGCGGGTATCGGGGTCGAGGGGCAGCGGGCGGCCGGTGCGCAGGTCTTCGTCCGCTTCCTCCCCGAGCCGCTCCAGCAATTCGAGCGAAGCAGCGAACCGTCGATCCCAGCCAGCCTCGATCTCAAGCTCCTCATCGCTCAAATCGGCATCTGAGGGGCCCGGGTACAGGTAGAGTTCGATGGCCTCGCGGATGTTGTCGCGAAGCTCCTCCTCGGTGCGCCCCTGTGAAAAGCAGCCGGGCAGTTCGACGACGGAAGCCCAGTACGAGTCTTCTTCTTGATGCACCACAACCGTGAACTCACGCGTCATGGCCCCACCTACCGGCGCCACAAAGACGCCTCGTCGCCACCCTCGATGAACAGCTCCACGGCTTCTTTCATCCGCTCCATGAGGTCGTCCAGGGTTCGGCCTTGCGTGAAGCAGCCCGGCAATGAGGGCACGGACCCAACAAACCAACCGTCTTCGTCCTGCTCCACCACAACCGTGAACTCGCGCGTCATGACGCCAGCATACCTACCGGCAGGGCCCGCTACCACCCGCCAGCGAGGTCGCGCTTCCCCTCACGGCTCGCCAGCGCGGCGTGGTTCAGGATGTTCCGCTCCATCGATGACGTCGCCGCCGCCGACCGTGCCGCGTACACCTCCGCGCGCAGCTCGTGCGCGGCCTTGCTCTCCGGCGCGGCGATGACGCCGAACTCGATCAGGTGGCTCGCCAAGCGCAGGTTGCCCGCTGCCTTCAGCTCCGCCGCCCGCGCGATCACGCGGTCCAGCCCTCCCGCCAGCGCGACCCACTCGTCCGCCTGCTCGCGGCGCGGCGCGGGGAGCAGGTTGTCGGGCTCGTTGTCATACCAGCCGCCATACAACCGCCAGATGTTCCGCACGAGGAACTGCGGGTGGTCGTAAACCGGCCGCAGGTAGGGCTTCTCCAGAAGGCGCGCCGGGAATTCGACTTCGTGGAGCACGCGGTCCAAGTTCGCGCCTTGGTTCATCAACGCGAGCACCTGGCCTTCGATGCTTTCGAGCAGCTCCGCCGTGTCGGTCAGCGCCGCGACCGTGCGGTCTCGGCCGAAAATCGGCAGCCCGTGGCCCGGCAACAGGATTTCCGGGGCGAGGCCGGCCATCTCGCGGAGCGCCGCCGCCCACTCGCCGCAGTAGCGCTGGACCTTTTGCGGGTTGCCGGCGTTCGGCACAGCCCAGATGAAGAGGTCGCCCGGCGCGAGGATGCGCTTCTCGGGGATCCAGGTCCAAGTCGCGTCTTCCGTCTCGCCCCGCGCGTGATGCAACTCGAACGTCAGCTCGCCCGCGCGGAAGGTGAGCCGCCGGTCGTATGTCACGTCCGGATAGCGGTAGTTCGCGGGCCACTGGAAGCGCGCCTGTGGCAGGGCGAACTGCCGCAGGTTGATCGCGGTGTTCCAACCGAGCGTCTTCTTGTAGCGGTCAAAGTTATCCGGGATGGCGCTGTGGGCGTAGACGAGCGGCTGGCGGCCGCCGCGCTCGCGCGCCTCGGCCTCGAACGGAGCCGTCCCGAAGATGTGGTCGATGTGGTGGTGGGAGTACACCGCTGCCGCGAGCGGGACGTCTGGCCGCCAGCGGCGTACCTCGGCGTAGAGGGGCTGCGTGTCCTGCGCCGTGCCCGTGTCGAGCATCACGAGGCCATCACCGGTGTCGATCGTGTTCGCGCTGGCGATGCCCTTGTAGACCAAGACGCCGTCCGCGACCTCCTCGGAACCCGGCATCCGCGAGTGGACGGGATGGT
>JBJXFX010000146.1:0-5390 GCA_046152925.1 Dehalococcoidia bacterium | reverse complement strand
TCGATGAACGTCTTCATGCCAGGGTTGCCGAGCATGCGGTCGCGGACGGAGTTGGCGATCTTGGCGCGCATCGCGTCGTCCTTAATAACGACGAAGGCCCACGGTTGAAGGTTGGTGCCGCTGGGTGCGCGCGTCGCCGCCTCGATGAGCTTCCAAATCAGGTCGTCCGGGACGGCGTCGGGCTTGAACCAGCGGATCGCGCGCTGGGTGTACATCGCCTCCCAGAGGTCGTTGGTCGGTTCCTTCGTGCCGGGCATGTGGTGCGTCCCTCGAATGAGATGGAATGGACGCACTCTACGCGAAAGTGGCCTTGCGGTGGGGCCTCCTCGCAAGGCGTTCAGCGCCGCGCGAGCCGTAACACGGGCTTCCTCCGGCCGTCACGGGAGCGTAACGCTGGCGCGACAAGATGAGCTTATTACCTGTCGCAGCATCCATTCCGATGGCGATGCCGCGGCACCGAGGAGCTGGAAGTGACCGCGACGTTCAACGTCAACGAGACCACCATCGACGCGATCCACGCGGCCTTTGCGGCTGGCGATCTGACCGCCCGCCAACTGACCGAGATCTATCTGCGCCGGATCGAGGCGTACGACAAGGCAGGCCCGGCCCTCAACGCGATCATCACGATCAACCCGGCCGCGCTCGACGACGCCGATCGGTTGGATGCGGCCTACGCGGCGGGCGGCCTCGTTGGCCCGCTCCACGGCGTCCCCGTCATCCTCAAAGACCAAATGGACGCCGTGGGCACACCGACGACGCTCGGGTCGGTGATCTTCAAGGACTATTTCCCGGACCGCGATGCGACAGTGACCGCGAAGCTGCGGGCGGCCGGCGCCATCGTGCTCGCCAAGGCGACCCTCGGCGAGCTCGGCGGTGGCGACACACACGGCACGCTCTTTGGTTCGACCCGCAACCCGTACGACCTCGAACGGACGGCTGGGGGCTCTTCGGGTGGGCCCGGTGCGGCGGTTTCGGCGAACCTCGGGGCGATCGCGGTTGGCCAAGAAGGTTACGCGTCGATCCGACGGCCTTCAGGCTGGAACTGCGTGGTCGGGATGCGCCCGACGGCAGGGGTGGTCAGCCGCGCCGGGACGTGGGGTGGCGGGCCGGGGCGGGCTGGTTCGCTCGGGCCCATGTGCCGGACCGTCACGGACCTCGCCAAGCTGCTGGACGTCATGGCTGGCTACGACGCGGAGGACCCGGTGACAGCGCTCGGTGTGGGCAAGCTGCCGGCCACGTTCACGGCCTCGCTCGATGCCGGCGCCCTCCGCGGGGCACGGGTCGGGATCATCCGCGAGGTGATGGCGCGGAATTCGGAGCCCGACTCCGAGGATTTCGCCCAGGTCAACACCGTGTTCGACCGTGCGGTCGACGAGCTGAGGGCCGCGGGGGCAGTGATCGTTGACCCCGTCGCCATCCCAGACATGACCGAACTGCTCGCGAAGCGGGCGGGCGATGGGTCGAGCGCGGAGTTCGACGAGTGGATGTTCCGCAGTGCGAACCCGCCGTTCAAGTCGCAGGCCGAGATGCAGGCGCATCCGGTGTATGCCCAGGTGATGCAGCGCCGCGGCAGCAACATGCGGTCGCCGGGCCCGGAGGCGCACTATGCTTACCTCCTCGCGCGCGACAAGCTGATGCTGAATCTGATGACGTTGATGGCCGACCTCCAGCTCGACGCGATCGTCCACAAGACGGTCGAGCACACGGCGACGCTGATTGCCGACGGCGTCAACCCGCCCTACGTGAACATGAAGGGTGCCCCGCACCTGAATACGTTCCTGATGGACATCCCGTCGCTCAGCGTCCCCGGGGGGTTCACCGCCTCGGGCATGCCGGTGGGGATCACGCTTCTCGGCCGCCCGTTCTCGGACCCGGCGATGGTGGGCTACGCCTTCGCGTATGAACAGGCGACCCACCACCGTGTGCCGCCGGCTTGCGCACCGGCGCTGTGTTAAGGAAAGCGGCGACTCGGGCGTGTGGTGCGTGAACGTCGCCACCGGGATCCGTAGGATGCGGGACACCACCGCACCATCGGAGCCGGCCCATGACTGATTTCGAAAACGTCCTGCTCGATGTCGAAGACGGCGTCGCGACGATCACCTTGAATCGGCCCGAGAAGCTGAACGCGATCAGCCAAGGCCTCCGCGCCGACCTCGAAGCCGCCCTGCGCGAAGTGAAGGCTGGCGACGCCGTCCGCGTCGTCCGCCTGAAGGCGAACGGCCGCGCCTTTTGCGCCGGCTACGACCTGACGCCAGGCCAGCGCCGCAGCACCGCGAGCGAAGCGCCGCGCGGCACGCGCGCCTGGGAGCTTGGCGAATCGCGCGTCGCGCTCGACCGCGAAGGGCTGCGCGAGTCCGTCGACCGCTGGCTCTGGATGTGGAGCTTCCGCAAGCCGATCGTCGCGCAGGTGAACGGCTTCTGCCTGGCGGGCGGCGGCGAAATGATCGGCGCCTGCGACATCGTCTTCGCGAGCGAGAACGCGATGTTCGGGCACCCGGCGGCCCGCGCGCTCGGCATCCCGCCGACCCTCGGCATGTGGCCAGCGAAGATCGGGATGCTCAAGACGAAGGAACTCCTGTTCAGCGGCGACATGATCACCGCGCAAGAAGCGGAACGGATCGGGATGATCAACCGCGTGATCGCCAACGACCGGCTGGACGAAGAGACGCACGCCTGGTGCAAGCGGATCGCGAAGGTGCCGCTCGACGCGCTCAGCGTGCACAAGCACGTGACCAACCGCTGGTTCGAGATCGCCGGCCTGCGCACGGCCGCGGCCGAAGGGGCCGAGTTCGACGCGATTTATCACGAGACGCCGTCGTTCGGGGAGTTCGGCCGGATCGCGAGCGAGCGGGGCCTGAAAGCCGCGCTCGCTTGGCGCGACGAGCCCTTCGGTGACGGCCACGGCGCGAAGCGCGCTTAGCCGACGGCCGCGAGCCTCACGCCCTGTCCGGCCTCGGCAGCGCGCTTGAAGCCTTCGTTCTCCAGGCGGATCGACTCCTCCATCCGCTTCCGGTTCATCCGCCCGATGAGCCCGCCGCCGAATCCGCGGAGCTCGATGCCCAGGGTGCAGCGGCTTCCCGCGGGTGTCGGCTCCACCAGGTGCGTCCCGGTGAGCCTGACCGTGCCAAGACGCGTCGACCAGGCGAAGGACTTGCCGGGCTCGAAGCGCTCGACGGTCCAGACCCGCGTACCGAGCCCCGGCTGAGTGACCTTGGCCTGGCTGCCGAGCCGGAACGGACCGTCATCGACCCGCTCGACACGCGTCATGGTCGCTGCGAGTTCGGGCCAACGTTCGATATCGAGGTTGATGGTCCAAACCTTGTCGGGGGCGGCGTTGATCTCGAGGGAGTGTTCGTATCTCATGTCCGTACTGTACCATTTGGTACATGAGTTTCAAGAGGTCAGTCGTGAAGATCGGCCGAAAGGCGGAGGTGAGCGCGTGAGCGAAGCCCGCGAGGAACTGCTCGCAAAGGTGATGGCGCACGTCGTCGCGAACGGCCTCGCCGACGCGAGCCTGCGCGAGCTCGCCACAGCGGCCGGCACCAGCCACCGGATGCTGATCTACCACTTCGGCTCGCGCGAGGGGCTCGTGGCGGCGATCGTCGCGGCGATGGAGGGCCAGCAACGCGCGGCGCTGGCCGCGATCGCGGCGTCCGCAGCCTCGCCGGCCGAAGTCATCCGCGCGCAGTGGGCGCAGCTTTCGGACCCGGCCCTCGCGCCCTTCGTGCGGCTCTTCTTCGAGATCTGCGGCCAAGCGCTGCACCGGCGGCCGGGCACGGAGGGGTTCCTGGCGTCGCTCACGGCGCCGTGGATCGAGGCTGCGGCGGCGGCGGCGCGCGCGGTCGGGTTCGAACCGGACGACGTGGACGCGCGGCTCGGCATTGCGGCCGTGCGCGGGCTGCTGCTCGACGCCGTGGCCTCGGGCAACATCGCAGGGCCGACGGCGTCGCTGGAACGGCTGTTGGGGTATTGGGAGGCGGCGCGTTCGTAAGGAACCGAGCTCGCCAGTAAGGCTCGCAGTTGCCTCGGCGGGCCTTGTCGGACAGAGTGGGCGCAGCCACAGGAGGGCCTCGCATGGATACGCAACGTCTCGACCAGATCCTCGAAGAGGCAACGGGCGACGGGCGTCTGCCCGGGCTCGTCGCAACCCTTGGGGGTCGATCGGATGTGCTCTATGAGGGTGCGGCGGGTGTCCGCGAGGCTGGCGGCGGTGCGCTCATGACGCCCGACACTGTGTTGAACATCGCGTCGATGATCAAGGCGGTGACGGCCGCAGCGGCGATGCAGTGCGTCGAGCGCGGCCTCCTGGACCTCGACCAGCCGGCGGGCGAGATCATCCCGTTCCTTGGGCGGGTGGAGGTGTTGGAGGGCTTCGATGCCGGCGGGCAGCCGAAGCTTCGCCCTGCGCGGACAGCCGTGACGCTTCGCAACCTGCTGACCCACACATCGGGCTTCGGCTACGAGATTTGGAACGCTGGCTTGGGCCGGTACCAAGAAGTGACGGGCACCCCGGGACTTGGGACCGGACTCAATGCGTCGCTCGAGATGCCCCTCGTGTTCGAGCCGGGCACGGCCTGGGAGTACGGGATCGGGATCGACTGGGCCGGGAAGCTCGTGGAGGCGGTGACCGGGACGCGGCTTCGCGACTTCATGCGTCAAGAGTTGTTCGAGCCGCTCGGCATGAAATCGACGGGCTTCCAGGTCACGGCGGAGATGGCCGGACGCCGCGCTGCCGGGCATGTCCGGACTGCGGACGGCATCGTGCCCACCCGTGCTTCGGGCCGAGGCGTCGAATGGGAGTACGACGCAGGTGGCGGCGGGCTGAGCTCGACAGTCCAGGATTACCTGCAGTTTGCGCGGATGATCCTCAATGGGGGCGAACTCGACGGGCACCGCATCCTGCGCCCCGAAACGATCGCGCTCATGAGTCAGAGCCACACCGGCCCGGTCGACATCGTGCCGATGCGGACGGCGATGCCGGCGGTCTCGCAGGACTGCGACTTCTTCCCCGGCATGCGGCAGGAGTGGGGCCTCAGCTTCCTCATCAACACGGCCGTGAGCCCCGAAGGTCGCTCGGCAGGGAGCCTCGCCTGGGCCGGCCTGCTGAACACCTACTACTGGATCGACCGGGAGCGTGACGTGGCCGGAGTCTTTGGCACGCAGTTATTGCCGTTCTTCGACGCCGAGGTGCTGCGCGCGTTTCGCCGCTTCGAACGCGCAGTGTATGGCGACGCGGCGAACTGAGGGCCAACTCATCTGGAGACCGCGGTTCGGGCGGCCGTACGGTTCACCCCATTTATCGCACCTTGACGAGCCATAGGCGCGCCGGGAGAATGCAAGGTGCTCTGCTCCGGGGGAGGCGCCCTTGGCGTCCCTCCGTCCGGAGGTCG
>JBJXFX010000134.1:0-27893 GCA_046152925.1 Dehalococcoidia bacterium | reverse complement strand
CGCACGATGGACGCCAACCCGGCCGCCAAGCTGCCGGGCACGAACGAGGAGACCGTCCGCCTGATCGAGGCCGAAGGCGGCCGCGCCATCGCCGTGCAGTGCGATGTGCGCCTCGAAGAGGATGTCGCGAACCTCCACCGCCGGACGATGGACGCCTTTGGCCGCTGCGACATCCTGGTTAACAACGCTGGGATCTCGTTCCCGGGCCTCTCGCTCGACCTCCCACAGAAGCGCTGGGACCTCGTGATGGACGTGAACATCCGCGGCCCGTTCTTGACCTTCAAGGCGTTCGCGCCGGAGATGGTCGCACGCAAGTCGGGCGTCATCATCAACGTCTCGTCGATGGCCGCGAAGGTCGTCGGCGCCGGGCGGTTGAACTACTCGGTCTCGAAGGTTGCGCTCGACAAGATGAGCCAGGGGCTGGCGGTCGAGTTGGAGCCAGACAACGTGCAGGTCATCTCGTTGGGCCTCGAACTGCCGGTGATGACGGAAGGCTTCCTCCTCGTCAACCCCGGCGCGGACACGAGCGGCTGGGAGAGCCCGGCGATCATGGGCGAGGCCGCTCTCTGGTTGGTGCATCGAGCGAAGCGGTACAACGGCCAAGTCGTTACGATCGGGCAGCTCCGCAAGGACTACGTGGCCGGTTAACGGCCCGGCGGCGCGACGCGCAGGACCGTGCTGCAACGGAGGACCACATGCCCGCTTCGATCGTCCGTGTTACGCCCACCGACTTCGACGCGTGGCATCGGGCCCACCTCGCCGGCGTGACGCGCTTCGGGCGAGCGATGGGCCTGGTCCTGGAGACCATCTACCGCGACCACGACGACCCGCGGACCGTTGTCATCGTCCAGGTGGTCGAGGACATCGACCGGTTCCGGGCAGTGATCGCATCACCAGAGTTTCAGGAGACGGTGGCGGCGGCGCCAATCGATGGGCCGCCGGTGTTCTGGTCGCTCGACCTCGTGAACACGCTCGACGTGGCGGCGTTGTGGCCGCCCGAAAGCTAAGGTGCGGCCCTCGTTCTCGTGGCGCCGGCTCAGCGAAACACTGCCCAGAGGGGCCGTCGAGGACGAGTGTCCATCGCGAGAGGACGTCCATCCCGAGGCGGCATTCGTCGGGCCGCCCAGCAACAAGGAGCGCTTCGACCTCCTCCAGGTGAAGCCGGCCATCCTCATGAGCGAACGCCAGCAGCGCCCGGACTCGCCGGGCGCGGACTACGCCAAGAAGGTGGCTCCCGACTTCGTCGGCGTCGTCGGGGGCGAGGGCGATGGCTTCCACGAGGCCCAGCGCCTCGCTGGTAAGCAACGTCCGTGCGCAGTCTGGCGCCAGCTGGAGCGCGATCTCCACCGGATGGGTCACCAGAGACGCGTAGACGTATGCCCTGAACTCCGGGCGTCCCGCGATGAAGCTTGCCTCGATCACCGGCGCTCGCGAGGCTGGCCGGGAACCGCCACGCCTACCTTGCGCAACACGAGACCAATCGGGTAGTCGCCGTGCTCGAACCAACCATCTTTATGGAGCCGGGCGCGGAGCTCCTCCCAGGTGGACGCCCACCCGATCAGCTTGCCATCGCAGGCCGCCGCGTAGCCGCCGTTCACGAGTGCGACAACCTCGGGCTTGCGCAGGACGCACTCGTTACGTTCTGCCTCGGCGAACCGGCGACGGATTTCGTGCGCAGGTTCGAGCATGGCGGCCCGCTCTTCGGGCGTGAACGGGGCTCGGAGATCAACGGCCATGTCAACAAGTATAGGCCCGTACGACTAGCATTCGCAGCCGGATCCGCGTACGGTAGAGGTGGATTTTCTTCGCTGACCCGGCCCACCTGTCTTGACCCCACTGGCGCGCTGACTCGTTGAAGACCCGATCACTTTCTTGGAGGTCTTCGAGTGAGTCTCGTAGACAAGACCCTAACCTGCTCCGACTGCGGGGGCGCCTTCACTTTCACGGCCGGGGAGCAAGAGTTCCACCAGTCCAAGGGCTTCACCAACGAGCCGCGCCGCTGCCCGAGCTGCCGTTCTGCTCGCCGTTCTGACGGCGGGGGCGGCGGTGGTGGTGGTGCGCGTCCCGGCGGCGGCGGGTTCCGCGAGATGTTCAGCGCAACTTGCGGTTCCTGCGGCAAGGAGGCCAAGGTGCCTTTCGAACCGCGCGGCGACCGCCCGGTCTACTGCAGTGACTGCTTCCAGTCGCAGCCCCGCACGTCGGGTGGCTTCGGTGGCGGTGGTGGCGGCGGCTTCGGCGGCGGCGGTGGTGGCCGCAGCGGCGGCGGTGGCTACGGTGGTGGTGGCGGCGGTGGCCGCGACCGGCGCTGGTAGTCCGAGCAATCACGACCTGAACGAAGGGCGCCCGAAAGGGCGCCTTTTGTGATCGGGTGCTGGTTAAAGCGCAACGCGTCCCGTAGAGTGATGCGGAAGCGACTGATGCGAGCGTCCTTGATAGCAGTCTTCCTCGTGGGAGCGGTGGTCGCCCTCCTGCTCCCGAACCGGACCGCAAGCGAGTCGGACCCCTCGCCATTTGCCTTCGATGTCCACGTTGCTGCGCCATCTCTCACCCCCCAACTTGGTGCCGGCGCTCTCGTAGACCTGACCGGAGGCGTGGCCGCCGCGCTCTTGGACGCTCCAGGTGTCGGATGGTTCGGGGTCGGGGACCAGGCGGACCGTGTTGGCGCTGTGGCGACCACGACCCTGATCGTCGTCCTGTCGCCGGGAGGCGACATCGCCCGGCTGTGCACCGGGATGATGATCGACTGGACCGCGGTGCTGACCGCAGCTCATTGCATCACGGACTCCGGGCCCGTTGGCGGGATCCTTGTCGCACCTGGCGCCAACAGCGTGGCGGCCTGGCAATGGCCCTGGGGTACCGCCCTTGTGCGTGGCTGGACGCTTCCCCGGGCGTGGATCGAAGCCCGACTGGAGTTCGCGAACCTCGCACTCCTCCACCTCCCGGACGAAGCGTTCCCGACTCATCCGGGGACGTTTTCTATCCTGGCCGCCCTTCCGGATTCCTACTTCGAGCACGACACGAGTCAGCCCGTCTTCCACGCCTACCTTGCCAAGCCCTCGCTCGGCCGGATGCTCACGTTCTTTGCCGGCACGCTCCGACTGGACGGACCCACGTTCGCCCACAGCGCGGTCGCGGATGAGACCGCCGACGGTGCGCCGTTCGAGGTGCGCAACTCACTTGTCGACGAGCGCTTCCTGGCGGGCATGAGGACGGGCGTAGATCCCGCCGGATCGCGAGGCATCCGATTCCTTCCTGAACATTTGGACGGACTCAAGGACTTCTGCAAGCTCCAGGATTGCGAGATATCGACGGTCGACCGGGTCAACAATCCAGTGCCGCTCCCACGCCCGCCAATTGGCCACGCGTCGCGCTTCGTCATGCCCGAGCCGGGCGCCTATGTCCAACCGGGCCCGTTCGGAGGGCCGATTCCGCCCGCCGTCTTTCTATCTTGTCTCCCCGACACTGGTTGGTCGGCGCTCTACGTCTGGAGCGAGTCCGAGGGCCGTTGGCGCCACTACTTGAACACGGCGCTCGGTGCCCCAGCGGCTACGAACGCTCCCGAGGCGGGTGGGATTGCGATCCTCCGGCGCCATGAGCAAGTGACTTTGGTCACGATGAAGAAGACGTCGAGCCCGTCTTTCTGGAGCGGGACGACGATCAGTGTTGACCTGAGAGGGTTACGGGCACCGCGCTGCGAGCGTTTCGCCCGCTGGGCGAGACGCTCGCCCAGCAGCGCGCGCTCTGCGACCTAGGAGCGCTGGCCCTACGCCAGACGGCGGCTGAAGAGGTCGGCGACCGGCAGCGAGAACCCCGGCAAGACATCCTCGCCCGTCAACGTATCCCCAGGCCGGAGGCGTGAGTCGTTCCCGCCCGGCCGGTGCACGGTCACGACAGCCGTAGCTGGCGAGAGCACCCAGACCAGTTCGATGCCCGCGTCCAGATACTCCCCGACCTTGGCGATGAGTTCGTGGGCGCGGTCGCCGGGCGAGATCACCTCGATCACGATGGCCGGGACGGCGTGCACGAAGCCCTCGGGCACGACCCCATCGGGCAACGCGTCTTGCCCGAGGAAGCTGCCATCAGGCTTGCGGTAGCGCTGTGGGTGCTCGGGCCAGATCTGGTAGGGCGTCTCGCCAATGAGTGCCCAGCCGAGACCGTGCGGGTTCGCGAACGCATTCAGCCGGTTAACCAACTGGTAGCCAAGATGCACCGGTCCAGCTGCCACGTTGAGCTTCACCCACTTTCCGTCGACGTGCTCGTACCCTTCCCGGTCGGGCAAGGTCGGCCAGGTCTCTGGACGATCCAAGACGGCGAGCGCGCTCATGCCCACACCTCCAGGCAATCAGTATACGCGGCCTGATCCGCCACGGTACGGGCAGCGCGCGCCGCCATCTGGGCGTTAATGCCCGTACGGGGGGATCCCGGCCGCGCTCCGCGCCTCGTCCATCGCGCCCGCCGCAGTTGACCGTGCCGGCGCTATTCAACACGACGACTTTGTGAATCGTATGAGAGCCAGCACGGGTCGAAGCGCAATCTCACGGATTGCGAAAACGAACTCTCACGCGCCCCGAATGAGTGGCTGCTTCGATACAGCTGCGCATCGACCACCGATGCAGCTCCTTCATGTGGATGGAGTGCAACCATGACTTCCCCTCGAAGGGCCAAGACCGTCATAGCTGGGCTGGCCGCCCTCGCAAGCCTTGCGGTGGCTCTGCCGGCTGCCGCCGCGCCGCAGCCACAACCCGACGCGCTAACTGTGGGCGGCTGGACGACGACCTGGATCGATGTCCTTGCGAACGACCTTGCGTCCGGCGACGACATCGTCGATGGGGCGACGCTACGTATCGTTGACCCAACCGCAGGCCGGCTGGGCAGCTGTCGACCCCTTTACGAATCAGGTCACCTTCACGGCGCCAGCCTATTGGGCTGGGACCACCACGATCACCTACGAGGTGTGCTCCACCTCCGGGGAGTGCGCGACCGGTTCCGTCGCGGTCACCATCGCCGCCTAGTTCTTGGGCTGTTGGGGGGGCCGCTTGCGAGCCCAACAAGCGCCCCCCCACGTCTGCCGACCGTCCAGAAGATTGAACGTTAGGCCAAGACGGATGGCTTTGGTACGATATCGCAAAATTCGGCGCCGAGAGGCCTGCATGGCGTACCCCCCCGAAATTACGGCTCGCACCGTCGCGAGCGACACCCGGATCGAGGCGATCCTCACCACCGCCGAGCGGATGTTCTTTGAAAAGGGCTTCCGGGGGATCTCGGTGCGCGACCTTGCGGCCGAAGTCGGCTTCAAGATGTCGTCGCTGTACCACTACTTCGATTCGAAAGAGGCGATCCTCTACCAGATCATCCGCCGTCACCTCGACGACCTCCTGGAACTGACCGAGCTCGACCGGCTCGGTTTCGCGGCGGACGCTCCTTCGGAAGACAAGCTCCGCGCCCTTGTCTCGCGCAGCATCGGGCATCTCCTCCGGTCCCGCATGGCTGCGCAGGTGGCCGCCTCGCAGACGCGTGAGCTGGACGGCGAACGAGCCGGCGACATCACAAAGTCTGTCGCCGAGTTCGAAGGGCGCTTCCTGGTCGTCATTCGGGAGGGCGTGGAGCGCGGTGAGTTCGACGCGCATGACTCCAAAATCGCCAGCTTTGTGATTCTCGGCGCGCTCATCAGGATTACCGAATGGTACAAGCCCGAAGGGCGGCTTAGCGCCGACGAGATCGCCGACACCTACACGGACATGCTGGTCCGTGGGCTCCTCGCGCCGCGCCGCGCCGCATGCCCCGCATAGTCTCGTCGAACCGGCGCGGCCTGTGCCATACTCACGGCCACTTTGTTCCGAGGGGCGCCTTGGCATGCCTGGACCACTCGCTGGCGTCCGCATTCTCGACTTCACCTGGCAGCTCGCTGGCCCGTTTGGCGTGATGCAGCTCGCCGACCTCGGCGCTGAGGTCTGGAAAATCGAGCCGGTCTATCAGGAAGAGAAGACCCGCGGGCCCGGCCCAATCGTCGACGGCATCAACACGTACTTCTTCAGCGTGAACCGGGGGAAGAAGAGCATCGCGCTGGACCTCCGCTCAGCAGAAGGCAAGAAAGTCGTCTACGACTTCGTTGCACTGGCGGACGTCGTCACCGAGAACTTCACACCGGGCACCATGGAGCGGCTCGGGTTCGGCTATGAGGAGTTGAGCCGCCGCAACCCCCGGATCGTCTATGCGTCGACGTCAGGGTTCGGACAGAACGGGCCCTACCGCGAGCGCGGCGCCGTCGATGTCATCGTCCAAGGGATGGGCGGCGTCATGAGCATCACCGGGCATCCCGGAGAACCGCCCGCGCGGCCCGGGTATAGCATCGGCGACATGGCGGGCGGGCTTTACACAGCGCTCGGCGTCGTCTCAGCGTTGGTCGAGCGCGCCTCGAGCGGGCGCGGCCAGTACCTCGAGGTCGCGATGCTCGATGCGCAAGTCCAGCTCTTGGAGAACGCCATCGTCCGTCACTGCGCGACCGGCGAGGTGCCCGGCCCGATCGGTACGCGCCACCCCTTGACGACACCGTTTCAGGCGTTCCCAACGGCTGACGGCCACGTCGTCGTCGCCGGGGTGAAGGATTGGGCGCTGTTTTGCGCCGCAATCGAGCGGGACGAGCTCATCCAGGACCCGCGCTTCGAAACGAACGCACTGCGGACCGTGAATCACGCGGAGCTAGAGCCGATCCTGATGGACGTCTTCCGGACGAAGCCGAATGCATTCTGGCTGGCGACACTCGAACCCGTCTGCCTGATCGGGCCGATGAACACGGTGCCCGACATCGTGGCCGACCCCCAGGTCGCCGCGCGCGAGATGCTTGTCGAGCTTCCCGCCTGGAATGGTCGCCAGTTCCGCGTGAGCGGCCAGCCGATCAAGCTGCAGCGGACGCCGGCGGGGCCGGTCACCGGGGCCGATCGGGCCGGCGGCCACACGGTGGCGCTCCTTAAGGATGTGCTCGGCTACAGTGACCAACGCATCGCCGCCCTCGCGGCCGCGGGTGTGATCGCTTCTCCGGAGTTCGCCTCATGAGCCTCGTCTTGATCGACCGCATTGAAGGAGGGGCCATCGTCCGCCTCAACCGGCCCGAGAAAAAGAACGCCGTGAACGACGCGCTCGCCGCCGCCGCCATCGCGGCCTTCGACGACCTCGCGGCGGACGATTCGGTCCGCGCCATCGTGCTCACCGGCTCCGGCGACGCGTTTTGCGCCGGGCAAGACATGGGCGAAGCCTCCGGCCGTGTCGAGCGCTCAGGGAGCGGCGCTGGGGGCGCTGGTGGCCTCGCAGCGCGCATCGCGAAGGTCGAAGTGCCCGTCATTGCGGCGATCAACGGCATTTGCATGGGCGGTGGCTGCGTGGTCGCGCTGAACTGCGATATCCGCTTCTGCTCCGATGATTCGCGCTTTCGCTTCCCGGGGGCCGGCTATGGCCTTGTGGTCGCTGCGGCACACCTTCCGGCGGCGGTTGGTCAGGCCGCCGCGAAGGACCTTGTTTTCACGGGCCGGACGCTTGGTGCGGCCGAAGCCGCGCAGCTCGGCCTCGTGAACCGATCGGTCACGCGGGCTGAATTGGAGCCGCTGGCGGTGGACTACGTCCGTATGATCGCCGGCAACTCGCCATCGGCGGTCCGTCACGCAAAGCGCGTGATCAACCTCGCGGCCCTGGATAACGACGCGATTGAGCATGAGCTGGAGGCGAATCGCCAGCTGCGCGGCGGCCCCGACCATGTGGCTCGGTTCGACGCCGCTACGACGCGGGTGACGGGCCTCCCCAAGCCCGGCTAAGTCCCAGGAGGCCCTTCATGGGTAGTGCAGCACCACGAAAGCTTCGGGAGTCCCTCGCCGGCGGCGGTTCCGTTGTCGCCCCGTTCGCGGCCGACCCGTTGACGGCGAAACTCGTCGAGAGCCTCGGCTTCCCGGCCGCCTATGTCGGTGGCGGGGCGCTTGGGTACCTCCTAGGCGTGACAGAGGCGCGTTTGACCAGCACGGACGTGGTCAACGTCGTCCGGGGCATCACCAACGTGTGTGACCTTCCGCTGGTCGTCGACGGCACGACGGGCTTTGGCGATGCCATCCACGTCATGCGGACGGTCCGCGAGTTGGAGGCCGCGGGCGCAGCGGGAATTGAAATCGAAGATCAGCTCACGCCGAAGCGCGCCCACCACCACAAAGGCGTCGACCACCCAGTGCCGACGGAGGTGATGGTCGAGAAAGTCCACGCCGCTGTCGCAGCACGCCGCGACGGCGACTTCCTGATCATCGCCAGGACGAACACCATCGGCGAGATCGGCCTGGAGGAGGGGATCCGGCGGGCGAACGCCTACGCCGAGGCGGGCGCCGACATGATCCTCGTGTTGCCGCGAAGCGAGGCCGAGTACCGCGCGGTCGCGGCGGAAGTCGCCTGCCCGTTGGTCGCGATGACGATCGCGGTGGGCCGGCGCCCCTTACTGACGGCCGCGGAGCTGCATGCGATTGGCTACCCGCTGGTGTTGGAGGCCCAGGCCGGCATGCTCGCGGCGTATGCTGCGGTGCGGCGGGCCTACAAGGAGCTGCGGGGCGGGGGCTTCGTCGCGATGGATGTCGAGGAGTTCCGGGCGATACGGACGGAGATCGATGGGCTCTGTGAACTTCCGGAGCTGTGGGCGCTTGAGGAGCGCACAACGGAGCGCCCAGACCGCATACCGCATGCCTAGCCCCAGATCGTCACCGCCCGTCCCCTCTTTCGATGGCGAACGGGCTATTTGGGCAGCCGACTCAGTGGTAGAGTCGATCCACCGTCGTGAGACGGGAGGGTGCCCGGCCGGTTTGTGGGGGCGCAATTCCGGCCGGGCCTCACTGTTTCTTGGGCCAACCGCGGGGGCGCGGGCGATCGGCCCTTGTGGCGCAGTTCACCGGGATTCGGTGAAGGATGCCCGGCCGGAAAGGGGCGCTTCTTCCGGCCGGGCATCGCTGTATCCGGGCTAACCGCCAGGGGCGTGGGCGGTGGCCCGGGGGCGCAGTCTTCATCTTCGTTGTGAAGGGTGCCCGGCCGGAAAGGGGCGCGATTCCGGCCGGGCCTCACTCAGCCACCAAAGACGAGACCCGGGGCGCTTGGGCAGAGGCGGGACTGGGGCGCTGCCCGCTCTGTTTTTCTCGTCCGATTGGCTACAGGTCGAATGTAGTTCGGTTCACAGAGTGGCGGTGTTAAGCAGGCTACACTTGGCCTTGCTCTCACGATCCCGCCACCGGACCGCCCTCTTGCCGGACACTCAAACCCCGTCTGTCCACCGAGCAGACCCGCACGAAGAGCGAGTAAACTGTGCTGGATGACGTCGCCAGCTGTCCCTGCGCTCCCGGTCGAACGCTCTGAACAGGAGATCCCGCCGCCACGGCACGGTGAACGGCTCACGCGCGCGGAGTTCGAGCGGGATATGAAAACGGCACTCCGCCCGTTTGTCCGAACGGCTCACGCGCGCGGAGTTCGAGCGCCGGTGGGATGCGCACCCCGAGATCACCCGCGCTGAACTGATCGATGGCGTAGTCTTCCGCGACGTGAGCGTTTCGCCGACTCATGCTGAGTTGCACCTTCGGGTCGGCGCCTGGCTGATGACGTTCGCGGCCTTTCACGCGGCTGCTGTTCAGGCGCTCGACAACGTCTCGGTGCGCATCCCGGGTGGCCATGAGCTTCAGCCCGATGTCGCCCTCCGCCGCCCTTCTGGCGGGTCATCCGAGGCAGGGCGAGGCGCGCTCGACGGTGCACCCGAATTTGTTTTCGAGGTCGCTGTCACCAGTGCCGCACGAGACCTTGGCCGGAAGAAGGACCTCTACCCCGAATCCGGCGTCCGCGAGTATGCCGTCTGGCAGGTGGAGGAAGGCCTGGTCTCCTGGTGGGCGGCGCGCGACGGCGCGTGGGTAGCCATTGAGCCGGGTCCCGATGGGATTGTCGAGTCGCTTGAGTTTCCCGGTCTCCGTCTGGATGTCACGAGCTTGTTGGCGGGCGACATGGCCTCCGTCCTGAGGGCCGTCACGCCGCGGTAGCGACGCCCTATACTCACTCCGTGCCAGCTACCGCCGCTTCCAAGCCCCGGCTCGTCGTCCTCGATTCCCACGGCATCCTCTTCCGTGCCTTCTTCGCCTTTCAGGCGCAGGAAAAGCCGCTCATGAGCTCCAAAGGCGAACTCACCTACGCCACCCACGGCTATGCCGAAACGCTGATCCGCGTCCTCGACCTCCTGAAGCCGACGCACCTCTGCGCCGCTTGGGACGCCGGCGGGCCGACCTTCCGGCACGAAGCGAGCGAAGCCTATAAGGCGACCCGCCGCCCGACGCCGTCTGAGCTTCTGCCCCAGATGGACCGCGTCCGCCAGATGCTGGAGGCGTTCAACATCCCCATTTACCAGCTTCGCGGCTATGAGGCCGACGACATCGCCGGCACGATCGCGCGGCTCGCCTCCGAGCAGGGGATCGAGACCTACATCGCGACGCTCGACACCGACCTCGTGCAGCTCATCGCGCCGAGCGTGAACCTCTTCATGTTCCGGCCGTTCCAGCGCGACGTGGTCGACTACAACGAGCAGCGCGCGGCCGAGAAGTGGGGCTTCAGCCCGAAGCTGATGATCGATTACAAGGCCCTCAAAGGGGACACGAGCGATAACATCGACGGGATCAAAGGGATCGGCGAGAAGACCGCCACCGACCTGATCCGCCAGTTCGGCACCGTCGAATCGATCTACGAGAACATCGAGCTGACCAAGGGCGCCCTCAAGCAGAAGCTCGTGGGCGGCGAAGCAGTCGCGCGGGAGAACAAGAAGCTCGTCACCATCCATACCGACCTGCCGATTGACTTCGACCTCGAAGCTTGCCGCGTCCAAAACTACGACCAGGAGCGCGTCCTGGCGCTGTTTCGCGAACTGGAGTTCCGCGTGCTCTCGCAGCGTCTCCAAGAAGTGCTCGGTTCGCAGCCCACAGCGCAAAAGCAAGCCGAAGCCGACGTCCCGGTCGACTACCGCACGGTTTCGGACGAGGCTTCGCTGGCAGAGCTGGCCGCCGAGGTCCGCGCTCAGGGCGAGTTCGGCTTCGCCGCGCTCTCGACAGCCGGCGATACGACGCATCCGCTGCTCCTCGGCTTGTCGTTTGCGACTGCGCCTGGGCGTGCGTGGTACGTCCCCGTTGGCCACGCTCCGCGGTTGGACGCAGAGGTGACGCAGCTCCCGCTAGCCACGGTGATGGCCGCCGTCGGACCGCTCTTGGCCGACCACAGCCTGCGCAAGACCACCTACGGGACCAAGTACCTGATGCACATGCTCGGGCGCGCCGGGGCCGTGCTCGAAGGGGCGGAGTTCGATGTCAGCATCGCCGCCTTCCTGCTCGGCGAAACCTCGTCGGCCCTTGGGTCGCTCATCGCCGAACGGTTGGGCATCGAGCTTGTGAACCCGGCGATGTTGACGGGCACGGGCCGGAACATGATTTCCATGGCGCAGGTGGAGATCCCGCGCGTCGCCGAGCTTGCCTGCCAGCAGGCCGAGATGGTGCTCCGCATCCGGCCGCAGTTGGAAGCGCAACTCCGCGAACGTGGCCAATGGGAGCTCTTTACGGAGATGGAGTTGCCGCTCGTGCCCGTCCTCTTCCGGATGGAGCATCAGGGCATCGCCCTCGATACGGGGATCCTTCGCGAGTTTTCCCAGGGCATGGCGGTCGAAATTGCCGCGGCCGAGAAGGATGTCTACGGGCTCGTCGGCCACGAATTCAACATCGGCAGCCCCCAGCAGCTCAGCGATATCCTCTTCAAGGAGCTTGGGCTGCCGAAGACGCGGAAAACGACGCAGGGGTACAGCACGGACCAGCGGGCCCTCGAAAGCTTGCGTGCCCACCCCATCATCGACCGGATCTTCGAATACCGCGCCCTCACCAAGCTGAAGTCGACCTACCTCGATGCCCTGCCCGGCACGGTCGCGGACGATGGCCGGATCCACACGGACTTCCAGCAGACGGTGGCGGCCACGGGCCGGCTGAGCAGCAATAACCCCAACCTGCAGAACATCCCGGTCCGCACGGACACCGGCCGTTCTATCCGGACGGCGTTTGTCGCCGAGGGCTTTCGCGATGCTTGGTTCGTCGCGGCGGATTATTCGCAAATCGAGCTTCGAGTGCTGGCACACGTCACGGGCGACGCCGGGCTGATCGAGGCGTTCCTCGCCGACCAGGACATCCATCGCGCCACCGCCGCCACCGTCTACGGCGTGGAGCCGCAGGATGTGACCCGCCAAATGCGCGATACGGCCAAGATGGTGAACTTCGGGATTGCTTATGGGATGGGCGAGTTTGGCCTCGCGAGCCGGACGGGCATGTCGCGCGATGAAGCGGACGCGTTCATCAAGTCCTACTACGCGAGCTTTCCGGGCATCGCCGAGTGGCAGCGCAAGACGCTTTCCTTCACGAAGGAAAAGGGCTACGCCGAGACGCTCTTCGGGCGCCGCCGTTACCTTCCCGCGATCCACAGCTCGAACTTCCAGGTGCGTAGCGCGGCTGAGCGCGAAGCGATCAACATGCCGATTCAGGGGGCCGCCGCCGACATCATCAAGATCGCGATGATCCAGGTCGACCAGGAGCTTCGCGACCGCCGGCTGAAGAGCCGGATGCTCCTTCAAGTCCACGACGAGCTCATCTTCGAGTGTCCGAGCGACGAAACGGACACGATCACCGACCTTGCGCGGCGGCTGATGCCCGCATCCATCGAGATGGTGGTGCCGCTCAAGGTTGACGTAAAACGCGGGCGTAACTGGGGCGAGATGGAGTAGCTACCCCCGCACCGGCAGGTGTTTCCTCCCCCAGAGGAAGAACGGCGTGATCCGGTCGCCAGCGGAGACCAACTCGATCTCTGGCGCGTGGGTGAGCAGCGCCCGGAGGGCCGTCTGCGCTTCGAGCCGGGCGAGTGGAGCGCCGAGACAGAAGTGGACCCCGAGCCCGAACGAGAGATGGCGGTGATGAGGCCGGTCCAGCGAGAAGGCGTCGGGCTCGGGAAACTCGCTTGCGTCCCGATTGGCCGCTGCGTAGAGCATGAAGACTTTCGACTCCGCGGGAATCGTCTCGCCGTGGAGAGCGACATCCTTCGTCGAGTTGCGAAACAGCCCGAGGACTGGCGGGTCGTAGCGCAGGCTCTCCTCGACGGCCGTCTCGACCAGGTCCGGGTCGTTGCGAAGGCGCTCCCAGAGCTCAGGGCGCTCCAGCAGCCGCCAGACCATGTTCGTGATCAGCGAGGTCGTCGTTTCGTTCCCGCCGACGAGGAGCTGGTTGACGACGCCGAGAATCTCCATGTCGTCGAGGCCGCGGTCGCCGTCTTTGGCGGCGACGAGCGCGGAAATCAGGTCCTCCCTGGGCATCTTCCGCCGATCGGCGATTTCGCGGAGGAGGTATTGGCCCATGTCCGCCTGGTCGGCCTGGTACGGCGTCGGATCCTTCGCGCCCATCGCCGCGACCGACGAGTCGGACCACTTCTTGAAGAGGTTGAGGTCTTCTTTCGGGACGCCGAGTACCTCGGCGATCACGATGACCGGCAAGGGGAAGGCAAAGTCGTCGTGGAGGTCCCAGCTATCCGGCGACCTCGCCGCGAGGAGCTCGTCGGCGATTTCCGCCACGCGCGGCGCCAGCGCGAGCATCGCCTTGTTTGTGAACGACTGCTGCACCAGTCCCCGGAAGAAGGTGTGCTGCGGCGGGTCGGAGAGCATGCCGCGCGGCGGTGTGAAGCGCGGCCCTTGTCCGAACTCGCTCGAAAAGGTGGCGATGTCCCGAAGGCCAGCCTCAACGTCCTTATAACGCGAGAGCGTGTAGAACGGCGGGTCGAAGTCGGGGTAGCGATGGACAGGCGCCTCACCATGGAGGAAGGCATACGGGCAGCTGGGCTCGGCCAGTACCTCTGGAGAGAAAGGGTCGTATCCGTCGCCCATCGTCGCGCTCCTGCGGCCGGGATTGCCTCGGCCTCGCCCGGATCGTAAAGACCGGCGGCGTTCCTCGCCACCGGCCGCGCTGCGGGCCATCGAAGCGATGTAGTCGAAGGGCCGCTCGGTCCCGGGCGCTGCCCGGGCCGAAGCAGCTTGGCCGGCGTAGGATGTGGGGCATGACGCCCGGACAGTGCGCCATCGGACACCCACGCCGCCCGCCGCTTCCGCTTCGCCTCGGCTGGCGGGCCCGTCGAGAAGTGCTTCCGCCACGCCGGGCTCGATCGGCCCGTTGATCCGGAATTCCGTCGTGACGGCGGCGGTGGTCGGGACGATCTTGACGGCCATCAACCAGGGGACGCTGATTGTCGCGGGAGACTTCCCGGCAGCGCTCGCTTGGAAAATCCCGCTCACCTATGGCGTGCCGCTTTGCGTCTCGACCTGGGCGGCGCTCCGAATTTCGATGGTGCGCGAGACCGCTTAGACCTCTTCCCCCGCGTGGGCGCGCATTGCCCGTTCATGGACGATCACGAAGGAGTCTTTCTCGCGCGCGAGGATCCCCTCCTCCTGATACGCGTTGAGGAGCCTGTTCACGCTCACCCGCGTCCCGCCGATCATCGCAGCGAGGTCGGACTGGCTCAGCGGCATGGGCACAACGATGCCGCGGGTTTCGCGCTGGCCACGCTCGCGGGCGAAGTCGATGAGGAGCTTCGCCAAGCGTGTATCGAGGTCGAGGAAGTGGGCATCCTCCAGCCGCTCGTCGAGCCGCCGGAGGCGCGACGCGAGCGTCGCGATTAGTCGCAGAGCGAAGTCTGGGTGACTCCGGACGAACCCCAGCAATTCGGGACGTTGAAGCGCGAGGGTTTCGGTGACCTCAAGAGCGGTAACGGTGGCCGAACGTGCGTCGCCATCCAGGGCGCCCATCTCGCCAACACACTGGCCCGCGGTCAGCAGGGCGAGGAGCGTCTCCTTCCCGTCGGCGTTCATCGTCGTGATCTTCACGCTGCCCGTGCGGATCAGGAAGAACGCGCCGGGCGCGTCGCCTTGGTAGAAGATGACTTCGCCGCGCTTGAAGCGCTGCGGGCGCATCTTCGTCGCGATTTCAGCCAACTCCGGGGCCGTTAGGCCCGCGAACAGGGAAATCCGCCCCAGAGCCTCGTTCGTCGCTACGTCGCTCACAGTGCCGCATTAAACCATAGGGAAGCGTGGTGTGCCGCCGGAGTTAAGCTAACGTGGTGATGGATGGGTTACGAGCCCCGACGCGTGACGAAATCGTCGCCGACTGGCACGCGTTCACCGGCGGCCCGCCGGTCGTCGGGGCGTTGCGAATGTACGGACCGAAGGACGTCGAGGGCGTCGTCCTAGAGCGCGATGGCCGTCGCGGCCTGGCGACCTGGAGCGTGGCCGGCGACACCGCAGAGCTGGTCTCGATCCACGTCGACCGCCCTGGCGGCGGCCTGGGCGTGGAACTGCTGCGCGTGTTTGAAGCGCGGGCACTTGCCGCAGGCGCGCGCCGCCTGGTGTTGATGACCACGAACGACAACGTGGACGCGCTGCGCTTCTACGTGCGCGAGGGCTACCGGCTCGTGCGCGTCCATGTCGATGCGATGGACCGCGTCCGAGCGTTGAAGCCGGGCGTCCCACTCGAAGGGAACGGCGGCGTCCCGTTGCGGGACATGTGGGAGCTGGAGCGACCGCTCTAGTCTCTCCGGCTAACGCCCCTCCAATGCCCCCAGCAGCGCCGCTTTCAGGCTCACAAACGCAGGGTCGACCACCAGCGCGCCGCTGCGCGGGCGCACGAAGGGCACCGCCACGGTGGCCGCTATGCGCCCTGGCCGTGGCGACATCACCACCACTTCGTCGCTCAGGAGCAGCGCCTCTTCGATGTCGTGGGTAACGAAGACCACCGTCCGGGCGGCTTCGTGCCGGAGCACATCCTGCAGCCACTGGTGCATCTCGCGGCGGGTGATTGCGTCGAGCGCCCCGAAGGGCTCGTCGAGGAGAAGGACGCGGCTCGGCGTGAGGAACGTCCGAAGGAGGGCAAGGCGCTGGCGCATCCCGCCCGAAAGCTGGGCCGGCCACGTCCTCCCGAAGCCCGTCAGCCCGAATTGTGGGAGCAACGCCTCGGCCTGCGCGCGGGCCTCGTCCCGCGGCACCCCCGCCACTTCAGCGCCGAGCGTTGCGTTTTCGATCACCCGCCGCCAGGGGAGCAGGAGGTCCTTTTGCGGCATGTAGGCGACAAGCCCCGGGTTGAGGAGGCTACTAACGCCCCCGACGCTGGCCTCGCCCGCATCCGGTTTCAGGAGGCCAGCAAGGACGCGCAGCACCGTGCTCTTGCCGCACCCGCTCGGCCCGACGATCGAAGTGAACCCGCCGGCGGCCACGTCCAGGTCCACCCTGTCCAGCACGTGGACGGCACGATCGCCCCTCCCAAACGTGTGGGAGAGCGCCCGGACGGCGACTGCTGGTGGCGGGCCCGGCGAGGCGCGTTCGGTCACTTCTTCGGGAGGTAGTCGTTGGTGAATGCGGCCGTCACGTCGATCTCTTTCTCGAGCAGCTTCGCCTCCTTCAGGAACTTCACGAACGCATCCCAGGTCGCCCGATCTTGGGCGCCCCAGGCGCGGCCGCTGTCTACGTACTTGCCGACATGGTACTTGGCGCTGGCTTCGACGAGCTTCTTGTCCGATTCCGGCGAGGCTTTGAGCAGTGCCGCGGCTGCGGCAGCGCCATCTTTACCGGCGAGGTCATAGCCCTTCGCGGTCGCCTCCATGAACTTCTTCACGGTCTCGGGCGACTTCTTCGCGAACCCTTCGCTCGTGATAAAGACAGGCGTGTACCAGTCGGGGATGCACTTTAGGTAGTCCTTGAACAGGACTGTCGAGACCGCTTTGCCCTCCACGTCCCGCGCCCGGAGGACGTCCCACCCTTCGAACACCCAGACGAAGTCGTACTGGCCCTGCTCCATGCCGACGAGGTAGTCGACGTTGCCCACCTCGGCGAACTTCACCTTCTTGGGGTCGCCGCCGTCGCAGGCGACGAGGCGTGAGACGATCTCGGTTTCCAACGGCCCGCCGAAGCCGCCGTAGGTCTTGCCCTCGAGGTCCTTCGGCCGCTTGATCCCGGACTTGGCGAGCGCCATGAGGCTCGAGTCGTTGTGTTGGAGGATGGCAGCGATCGACACGATCGGTACGCCTTCGGCGCGGGCTGGCACGACTGCCTCTTGGACCGAGATGCCGAACTCGGCCTTACCGGTCGCAATCACCTGTTCGACGCCGCCAGCCGCGGGTTCGACGATCTTCACGTCGAGGCCTGCATCCTTGTAGTAGCCCTTCTCCACCGCGAGGTAGATGCCTGAATGCTGTGTGTTGGGCGTCCAGTTCAACATCAAGGTGACGGTTTCGAGGTTGCCGCCGTCGTCGTCGTCATCGCCACAGGCGGCGAGCGTCAGCCCGCTGGCGACTACGGCGAGGGCTGCGAAGGCGAGCAAGGGCCGGCTCACATTGGGTCGTCGCATCGAGATACCTCCAGGGTTAGGGGTTGTCGTCTTCCCGGACGTAGCGCCACGGGGAAGCCAAGCGCGCGAGTGCGCTGACGATCGCGAACAGCGCGATGCTGAGGGCCGCAACGATGACGACCGCGACGAAAACGCGGTCGACCCGGAAGGACGCTTGGGCCCGGGTGATGAAGATGCCGAGGCCGGAGCTGGCCCCGACCCATTCGCCGATCACGGCGCCGAGGATGGCGTAGGCCGAAGCGATCTTGAGCCCGCCAAAGAACGACGGGATCGCCCCAGGAATTCGGACATAACGCAGGACCGCCCACCTTCGCCCACCCATGCTCCGGACCAGGTCGACCATGTCGCGGTCAGCCCCGAGCAGGCCGTCGGTCGTGCTCAGACACACCGGGAAAACCGTGATGAGTGCGACGACCACGATCTTGGGCTCCATCCCAAAGCCGAGCCAAACGATCAGCAGGGGCGCCAGCACGACCATGGGGATGTTCTGTGAGAGGACGAGCACCGGGTACAGCAGCCTCCGGATGAGCGGCGAGACCGCCAGCGCGGCGGCCAGGATGACCCCCGCCGTCGCGCCCGCCAGGAGGCCGAGGACGGCCTCGGTGAGGGTCGTCTGAATGTGGCCGGGCAAGGTCTCCCGCGTTTGGAGAAACGCGTCCCAGATCCGGCTTGGCGCGGGCAGGATGTAGGGCCGCGTCCCGGCAGCGCGGACCCAACCTTCCCAGAGGGCGATCAGGGCGACGAGCAGCAGGAAGGCCGGGCCATAGGCTCCGGCCGCCCCCCGCGCCCGCTGCCGCAACGCTACGATCACGGCCGGAACTTCCCGGTGAGGCTGGCGATCGTCGGTGCGCTGACTTCGGGCCGGGTCTGTTCGACTTTGAGGACGGTGACGAGACCCGCCGCCCCAGAATGGAGGACGGCCTCGTGGGCTGCGCGCACGGCAGCCCAAACGGCATCGGGCTCGCCTTCGAGCGTCGTGCCGAGCGCGCCGACCTCATATCGCAGGCCCGAGCCTTGAATGACCGCGATCGCGGCCTCGATGTGGCGATAGGGGCGTTCACTGTCGCCTGCGGGCGATGGCAGGCACTGAATCTCGACGATCACGGGACGCATCCTTTCCGGACACGCCGCCAGGGAAACGAAAACGCCGGGAAGCTGAGTTGCTTCGACCGGCGTGGACGCCGGAGGAAGCGCGTGGGCGCGCCCGCCTCCGGGCTGCTCTCACACCGCATTCCCTACGCTCGCATTACCGAGGTCAGGTTCCTGGGGTTTGTCCGGAGTGGACTCTCAGCCTTACGGCTCCCCCAGCGGCATGCCTTGTTTGTTAACTCTCACCCTACGCGGGTGGCGGTCGCGTGGCAACTCTGCCGTGGCGTCCACTTGCGCCCCCGCCTGTCCTCCCTTGTGTCACCGCTCCGACCCGCCGATGTATTAAGCGCAATACAGGGCTTACCCCCCGTTTGCTGAGAGATTACACACGGACGCAAGACGCGTTACACCACACCGGAAAACCTTTGGATGGACAAGCTTCCCGCCCCCATCTCGGATATCCAAACAACCTCCTCGGGAGCCGGCGCCTTCGCCCGGCGGCCGGGGACTTGGATCGTCGCCGCCCTGTTCGCTGGTTCACTGGCAGCCGGCGCCCTCGTCGAGCCCCAGGCCGCCGCGTTCGGACTCGGTGTGACGCTGCTCGTTGGCCTCTTCATGTCGCCGGCCGGTGCGCGCCTCCGGGAACGCTTCTTCGGGCCCGGCATCGTCGACGAGAGCCAAGACACCGCCTGGAAAGTGGTCATCCCGGACCGTCGCATGCTGATGACCGAGCTCGAGCGCCAGCTCGCGCGGGCGGTCCGCTACGGCGAGGACACCACACTCGTCGTCGCGCAAGTCGCGAAGCGCGATGTGCTCGTCCAGGCGCATGGCAAGGCCGGTCTCGCGGCTGCCGAGCGCCAGCTCGTCGAGACGCTCGAGCGCGTTACCCGCACGTCAGACTACATGGCGCGGCTCGACGAGGGCCGATACGCCGTGCTCCTCATCCAGTGCCCGGTGGCTCGCGCCGACCGCTACATCGAGCGCATGACGCTGGCCGCCCGCAACCGCTCAGTGCTGGTCGCTGGCAGCCGCCAGCCGTTCCAAGTCAACGTCGAGAGCCACGCGGTCCAGTTCGACGCCCGGCGCCATCAACACCCCGAGACCTTCCTCGCGGATGCGCTCACGGGCCCGCGCCCGGGACTGCAAGCGGACGGACACCTCGAGAGCGACGGTGCGCGGCTGCGCCAGATGATCTTCGGCGAGTCGCGGGAGGCCCGGGCCCAGTCGGTCCGGTAGCCTGCCACCCATTTCAGGCGCCCCCAAAGAGAGAAGGCCCGGCGAGTCTCGCCGGGCCTTCTTTCGCGTATGCCGGCGAGGCGGCTAGCCCTGCTTCGCCTTGTCCGCGAGGAAGGACGCGAGCGTCTGGCCCGTCCGCCACATGGGCGTCGCGTTTTCGAGGCTGCAGATCTTTTCCCAGTTGGACTGGACCCACTCAGCATCCACGTTCGCGGCCATGCCGGGCTGGACGCCCGGGCCCTTCACCATGGACGCGCGGCTGAAGTTGCCGGCGCCCGCTTCGATGACGTAGCCGCTCGTCGAGCTTTCGTTCGAGACCATGTACGTCACCGCCGGGACGACGAGCTCGGGCTTGAGACGGTCGAGCGTCTCTGGGTTCATAACCGTCGCGGTGAGGCGCGTGCCGGCGACCGGGGCGACCGTATTGACCATGACGTTGTACTTCACGCCCTCCTGCTTGAGGACGTTCATCAGGCCGAGCATCGCCGTCTTGGCGGCGCCGTAGTTCGCCTGGCCGAATTGGCCCCAGATCCCGGAGGACGAGGTGGTGAGCATCACACGACCGTAGGACTGCTGGCGGAAGACCGGCCAAGCCGCCCGCAGGACGGTGAACGAGCCCTTGATGTGGACCGCGAAGACTTTGTCCCAGTCGTCCTCGCTCATGTTGTGGAAGGCGACGTCGCGCAGGATGCCGGCGTTGCAAATCACGACATCGAGCCGTCCGTACGTGTCGATCGCCGTCTTCACCATGTTGAAGCCGCCGTCGTAGCTCGAGACGCTGTCGAAGTTCGGGACGGCCTCGCCGCCCGCCGCCTTGATCTCGTCGACCACCTTTTGGGCGGGTGCGCGGTTTTCGCCTTGGCCGTGCGGGTCGCCGCCGAGGTCGTTGACGACGACTTTCGCGCCGCGCGCCGCGAGGTCGAGCGCGTAGGCGCGGCCCAAGCCTGCGCCGGCTCCGGTGACGAGCGCCACCTGGCCATCGAATCGGATTGCCATGGTTCCTGTGTTCCCCTCTGGGTGGTTGTGCGCGCATCGTGAAAGAGATGCGGCCCTTGCGGGCTGGAGGTTACCAGGTGCCGGAATTTGGTACCGCAGGGGCGCCGGGTGTTAACCCTGGAGCATCGATAACCTGTTGGAACCAGGCCTCCGTGCTCGCCACGCGCCAGGCAAGGGTCTCGTTTCCGCTGCGGGCGAACCGCGCTCGCAGGCGGCGGACGCCTTCTACTTCGAAGATGTCGCGCCGCTTCTCGGCGGCGGCGAGGTAGCGGTCGACCCACGGGAAGAGCGCTCCGTGCATCCACTGTCGCTGCGGGGGCGCATATGCGAGCTTGTCCGGCCGGTCGAGGATCTGGTCGGAGACGATCCCACGCATCGCACCGCGGAGTGTCACCTTCGTCACGGCGTGGTCGAGTAGCGCTTCATCCGGCAAGCCGAGGCAGTATTCGACCAGCCGGTGGTCGAGGAAGGGGAGCCGCACCTCGCGGCTGAACGCCATGCTGTTCCGGTCGGCGTAACGCAGGAACTCGGGCAGTTGCGTGGTCGTTTGCCAGCGAATCAGTTCGTCCTTCACCTCGTCATCGACGGTGCGCTGGAACGGCGGGCTCACCCCGCCCGCCTGGCGCAGCGCTGGGGCGATCACGGCCTGGGAGCGGTAGTACCACTCGGCAAAGCGGTCGCGGCTGCCTTTCGGGAGGAGGTAGTAGCCCGTGAACGGGATGGGTTGGCCGATGCGGTGGTACCGCCGTGCGAACGCGAACGCCTCGCCGAGCAACCGGTCGACCCTGCCGCGGCGGACCCAGTCCGCCCAGAAGAGACCGTGTGCCTGGTCGTATCCGGCGAGGAGCTCATCGGCCCCTTGCCCATCGAGGAGCACAGTGGTGCCTGCTTCATGCGCGAGCCGCATCACGCAGAACTGCGCGTAGGTGCTCGCACTCGCAATCGGTTCTTCCTGGTGGAACTGGAGGCGCGAGAATTCGTCGACGAACCGCTCGGGCTCGACCCAGACGTCGTGGCCCTCGGCCCCGACGTCTTGGACGACGCGGGCGATGAACCGGCCCTCATCGTGCGTGGCTGAGTGAAAACGGGCGCTGAACGTGCTCTGGCGCAAGTTCACGTCGCCCTTCTGCGCGTCGATCGCGGAGACGATGCTCGACGAGTCGAGCCCGCCGGAAAGGCTGCTGCCGATGGGCACATCGCTTCGCAGGCGGAGGCGGACCGAGTCGAACAGGAGCTCGCGGAAGACCTCGTTCCGTTCGCCGGCGGAGTTGGGGACGCGTGCGGCGGTGTGCACCCAGTAGGGCTTCGCATCGCCACGGCCCTCGCCGTTGATTAAGAGGGCGTGGGCTGCGGGCAGCGAGTCGATGCCCGCGAAAAACGTCTGTTGGTCGAGGTTCAGGTCGCCGCGCGAAAGGTAGCGGTGGACGGAGTGCGGGTTCGCGGCGCGAAGACCGGGCCGCACGGCCAGGATCGCCTTCATCTCGCTGGCGAAGACCAGGCTGCGTGGCGTCCGTGCGATGAAGAGCGGCTTCTCGCCAAAGCGGTCACGCGCGAGGAAGAGGCTGCGAGCGCGCCCGTCCCAGATCGCGAAAGCGAACATGCCGTTCAGGCGCGAGACGAATTCGGCGCCCCACTGCTGGTAGGCGCGAAGGATCACCTCGCCGTCGCCATCGGAGCGGAAGCGCTGTCCGAGCTTGCGCAGCTCGTCGCGCAGCTCGATGTAGTTGTAGATCTCGCCGTTGAAGACCAGCGCTTGGCCGGCCGCTTCGTCCACAAACGGTTGGTCGGAGGCGTGTGAAAGGTCGATGATCGCCAGCCGGCTGAAGCCGAGGCCCAGGCCGGGGCGCAGGTAACAGCCGTCGCCATCCGGGCCGCGGTGTTTCAACAGCGCGGTCATCGCGCGGATCGGCGTCTCCGCAACGGGGCTCCCATCGAACCGCACAATCCCGCAAATACCACACACGCGCGCTGGCCCACCCTGTGCGAGACCCTCGCGGGGCCGCGCCTGCGCGATCGACTTTACCGAACCGGCGCGGTAACGCCCAACGTGGCCGCGACTGCGTTGCCGGTATGATTGCTGCGATGACTGACAGCAGCGGCGACCTGACCCTCCGCCTGACGCGCGTCGCGGCGGCCCCGAGCGATGAGCCCGGCGCAATCCGAGTGCTGCTCGAGACGACGCGGGGCCCCATCGAAGGCGTGATGCACCCCGTTGAGGGTGGATCGGGCGCGCTGATTTGCGTCTCGGGGGCGATGGGCGGCCTCGATGGGCCGAACCGGAAGCTCTACCGGCGGCTCGCGCCCGCCTTCGTCGAGGCCGGCGTCACCACCCTGCGGCTCAACTACCGGAAGCCGAACGAGTTCGAAGAATGCCTGATGGATGTGATGGCGGGTTGTTCGTTCCTGCGCGGGATCGGGGCGACGGATGTCGTCCTTGCGGGCCACAGCTTCGGCGCGGCCGTCGTGATCAAGGCGGCGGAGCTCGCCCCGCTCGTCCGCGGTGTCGTCTCGATGTCGCCCCAGCTCTATGGGACGCGCCAAATCGAGCTGATGGAGCGCCCGCTGCTCTTAGTCCATGGCACTGCCGACAGCATCCTCAGCCACGACGCCAGCGAGGACATCTACAAGCGGGCGAACGACCCGAAGCAGATCGTCCTGATTGCGGACACGGGCCACAGCTTGGATGGCGGCGGCGACGCGCTGGACGAGCTGCTGCTTCGCTGGGTGCCGGAGCGGCTTCGGGGGGAGCCGATGCAATCGGGCCGGAGCGACTGGATGGGCCAGGTGCGGGACGACCTTCAGCCGTGATCCCGGGCGCGCGACAATAAGCGCTGGCGTAACTGTCAACGGATGTGATATTGTGCCAGTCCGGCTGAGAGGGGGAGAGCGTCGGCGGGGTGGCCAACCGCAGAGGATATTGGCGGGGCTTGATGTCATCTCCCAAGTCATCAAGCCCCATGCGTCCCGGATGCTCCGGGGAGCAGTCCAATTCGGACTCGCGCGCGGCTAGATAGCTACCTCCTTTCAGCCAGCTTTGCTACCGCCACACCGGCGGGCCCCCCACCAACCACGTTGAGCGAAGGGATCCGGCGTCGCAGGAATGCCGGGAGTTCCGCGTCTTCCATGCTCTGCACACCCTGAAGACCGAGGTCCTGGATGCGCCGCACCTGGCGCGGGTCGTCGAGCGATTGCGCTTTCGGCTGGAAACCCGTCGCGATCAGCGTGATCTGGACGTCTTCGCCGATTTCCGGGTCGACCACTTCTCCCCAGATCAGGTTCACATTCGGGTCCGCCAACTCGGCGATCACGTGGCCAGCGTCGTCCATCTCGGAAAGACGCATGCTGCCGTTGTGAGTCAGGCAGAACAGTACGTTCTGGGCCCCGTCGATCGACTGGTCGAGCAACGGGCTCTGGGTGGCCGCGCGGGCAGCGTCCGAGGCGCGGGTCTCGCCCGAGCCGCGCCCTATGGCGAGCAAAGCGGGTCCCGCCTCCGACATCGTCGTCCGGACGTCGTTGAAGTCGACGTTCACTTCGCCAGCTGCCTGGATGATGTTCGCGATCGCCTGGATCGCCTGACGAAGGACGTCGTCCGCGAACTTGAAGGCTTCTTTGGTCGTCAGGTTCGGCGGGCAGATCTCGCGCAACCGGGCGTTCGGCACAGAGATGAGCGTGTCGACCTTGTCGGCGAGCTTGCGGATGCCCTCTTCGGCCGTCTGGGCCTTGCGTTGGCCTTCCCAGCGGAAGGGCTTCGTGATCACGCCGACCGTGAGAGCGCCGCATTCGCGGGCCACTTCGGCGACGATTGGCGCGGCGCCTGTGCCGGTGCCGCCGCCCATCCCTGCGGTGACAAAGACCATGTCGCTGCCGCGGAGCATCTCGTAGATCTCATCGCGGCTTTCTTCTGCGGAGCGCTCGCCCTTGTCGGGGTTGGCGCCCGCGCCGAGGCCGCGCGTCACCTTCTCGCCGATCCGCAGCTTGTAGGGGGCGAGCGAGGTGTTGAGCGCTTGTCCATCGGTGTTGCACGCGATGAACGTGACGCCCGGGATTTGCGCTTCGACCATGCGGTTAACGGCGTTGCAGCCGGCGCCGCCAACGCCAACCACGGTGATCTTCGGGATGCCGTCCCCATCGTCTCGGATGCTCATTGCGCGGTCCTTTCGGTAGTTGTGCGGGTTATCCCGCCGGGCGAACTCGTTGAGGCTCACGTTTCTCCCCTCCTGGTTGGTCACGGCCGCAAGGCCCTTCCGACGGCGGCGAGCTTCTGCCAAAGGCTGCCCGTCGCGCTCGGATACGATGGCGCCGGCCCTTCCACCGCCACGGCTGGTCCCTGGACGGCATGTTCGATGAGCCCGACGACGGTTGCGTACGCGGGCGTCGCGATCAGGTCGCTCAGCCCGGAGTAGCTAGTGGGGCGGCCCACGCGCGCTGGGAGGCCCAGGCGCTGTTCCGCGAATTCGGCGAAGTTGCGGAGCTCGCTCGCCCCGCCGGTGAAGACGATCCCGGCCGCGAGGCGGTCGAGGTATCCGGTCCGCTTCAGTTCGACGACGACGGCATCGAGGATTTCTTCGCAACGCGCCTGCAACACCTCTGCGACGAAGCTCAGCTTCACGCTCTTGCGCGCGCTGGTGCCGAACGACTCGATTTCGACGGTGTCGCGGTCGAGGGCGGCGCCGGGCAGCGCACTGCCGTATGTCACCTTCAGGTGCTCGGCCGCTTCCCACGGGCAGCGAAGCATCTGCGCGAGGTCCTTCGTCATATGCGAGCCGGCCAGCGGCAGGCAGGCGGTGTGTGCGATCGCCCCTTCGTCATAGACGGCGAGCGACGTGTTGCTCCCGCCGATGTCGACCAGCACAGCGCCCTGCTCACGCTCGTCCGGGTGCATCGCGCTGAGCGACGCGGCGACCGATTCGACGACGACCTCATCCGCGTGTACGCCCGCCGCCTCGACGCATTGGCGCAGGTTCTGAATCGCGGAGAGCGCGCCCGTCACAATGTGCGCCTCGGCGTCCAGCCGGCTTCCGTACATCCCCACGGGGTCGGAGACGGGCTCGGTACCTTCGATCCAGTAGCCACGCGGGAGCACGTGGAGGACCTGGCGGTTCCCCGGGATGGCGATGTTTCCCGCGACCTCCAGCACGCGGTCGCGGTCGTCTTCGGAGATGGGGCGGGCGCGGTTGGGGATGGCGATGATCCCGCGGTGGTTCTGCGAACTGATGTGGCCGCCCGAAATGCCGACGACCGCGTTAAAGATCCGCAGGCCGCTCGATTGCTCCGCCTTCTTGACGGCGATCTCGATCGCTTCCCGCGCCGATTGGAGGTTGTCGATCACGCCGCGCGAAAGCCCGGAGGCCGGCGCGACGCCATAGCCCGTGATTCGCAGGTCGCCTTCGTGGTCGAGGTCTCCGACCACGACCGCTACCTTCGTGGACCCCACGTCGATTGCCGCAACCGTCGCTCCTCGTCGTCTCATCGCACCCTCACTGCAACACCGGCCGATTCCCGAACCGGAGGTCGATCACGCGGTATTCGATCCGCTCTTCCTGGGCCTTCGCGTCGCTGGCGGCCCACACGGCCAGCTTGTAGGCGATGTCTCGCGAGTCGCCGAGGACGCCGACGCGGCCGTCGGCGGTCGTCACCTGGACGCCTTTGCCCGGGACGAAGGCGACTTCCTCGACTTCGGTCCCGAGCGCGCCGGGGAGCTTCGCCATGATCTCGACGACCGCGGCGATCGCTTCTGGGTCCACCCGGTCGCCAGCGATGAGCGTGGACTTTGCGCTGCTCCGCACGACCGGGCCGTGCTCCGGGAGGTCGACCGAGCCGAGGACGACGCCCTCCGCATCGATCGGGTAGGCGACGCCGTTCTGTTCCCAGACGCCCCACGCTTGGCGTTCCCGCACGAGGATCCGGACGCCCTTGGGCCAATCGCGCTGGATCGTCACGGCGGCGACGAGGGGGAGCCGGGCGATGGCGGCCCTCGTTGGGTCGAAGTCCGCCGTGAGCATGTTCTCGCCGACCAGGTTGACCCGTTCGAGGATCGCTTCGTCTGGCAGGTTGGCGTTGCCCTGCACGACCACCTCCTCGATTTCGAGCACGGGTGAGAAGACCGCAGCCGCGACCCCGCCGATAGCGGCGAGCAGCAGTGTCCCGAGCGACAGCACCACCCAGAGTCCGCGACGGTTGCGAGGCGCCGAGGTCGCGTCGATCACGGGAGCGGGCTTGCGCCGCTGGGCGGGCACATAGATCGTCGAGCCGATCACGTGCTTCGGGTTATCGATGTACACCGGCCGGCGGCGGTGGCGTGTGCGGATCATCGGGCTTGCCTCCGTGCGAATCGGGCGAAGCCCAGGTCGATGATCCGGGTGAGGAGCTCGCCATAGGCTAACCCAGATGCCTCCCAGAGCTTTGGATACATGCTGATGTTCGTGAAGCCGGGGATGGTGTTGATCTCGTTGGCGATCACGTCCACGCCGTCGCGGACGAAGAAGTCGACGCGCGCGTACCCCTCGCAACCCATCGCCTGGTACATGCGCAGCGCCATCGCCCTGGCGGCCTCGGCGGTCGATTCTGGGATGCGTGCCGGGATGTGAAGCGCAGTGCTGGATTCGGCCGAGTACTTGGAGTCGTAGTCGTAGAACTCCCGGTCCGGCACGATCTCGCCGCAGATGCTCACCTCTGGATGTTCGTTTCCGAGGACCGAGCACTCGACTTCTTGGCCGATCACCGCGGCGTCGACGACCACCTTGTCGTCATAGGCGAAGGCGGCTTCGAAGGCGCGGTCGAGGTCCTCCGACGAACGGACCTTCGTCACGCCAACGCTCGACCCACCATTCGCAGGCTTCACGAAGCAGGGGTAGCCCACACTCCGTTGGACGTACTGGTGCACGGTTTCCGGGCCGGCTTCGAGGTCCCAGGCGCGGATCACCCCGTAGGCGGGCGACGGGATCCCCGCCTCGTGGAAGAGCGCCTTCATCAGCGCTTTGTCCATCCCGATCGCGCTTGCGGCGACGCCGCAGCCGGTGTAGGGCATGCCGGCCACTTCGAGGAAGCCCTGGAGCGTGCCGTCTTCGCCGTACGTGCCGTGGACCAGCGGGAAGGCGATGTCGCAGCTCGCGAGGGCCGCGAGTG